>CAYTWE010000023.1:0-33502 GCA_964440985.1 uncultured Lentisphaeraceae bacterium
ATCAATTCTGTATATCAGCGAAAGGTGGTTGAAATGCGAAACGGGAAAATGAACATCATCAATTCGTTCATCAGCACGGCGGCACTTGCTTTGCTCGCCGCGATGTCGTCGGCATATGCGTATGAGCTTGCCGATGGCGTGTTGACGGTGTCTGTCGCGGATGGAGCCGAGCAGGAGAACCTGACTGAAGACCAGCTTGCCGGACTTTCGGATCCCAACTGCACCGAACTCCGCAAGGTCGGCGGCGGTGAATTGAGGCTTTCGGCAAATCCCGTTCCTGCGGCGCTATCAAGATTCGGAGGGACAATTCGGATTGCCGAGGGCATATATACGCTCGGCGCGTCGGTGAGCGGAATGCTTGGAACTACCAACGGTGCTACGGTCGTCGAGTCTGGCGCGACGCTGAAGACCTCCACATACCTTGATGCGTCATGGTATCGAAAAGAGCATTTGATCGTTTCCGGCACAGGCTTTGGCGCACACGGCGCAATCTGGCACACTGGAACGGCAGGAGATGTGGGTTTTGGCTTTGTGACGCTGTGCGGGGACACGACGGTCGTCAACGATTCCGCAAGCAAGACGATCAGGATAAAAGACGAAACGCTTGATATGGGCGGATGCACATTGACGATGAAGGCGACTGCCGGTGGCGCTGTGGAGTTGAATCCGTCCGAAATCGTCAACGCCGGACACATTTCGATCACCGGGAACAGATGGGGAATCCCGTCCACTGCCGTTCTTGACCACGGCACAAATCACACGATCACCCTGAACTATTCAGGCACTAGGATACCTTCGTCGTTTCCGAGCGCCAACCTCTGCAACTGGACGCTCAAGATAGTCAATCCAAATTGCGGAATCCGAGCGTATGATCAGCCGTTCGAATACGACGGGCCGGTCGTGTTGCCAGATTCCGGCACTTTCACGATTCAGTGCGACTCGTTTGCGCATGGCGGCGCAGGCACTCCGCGTCCCAACTGCTGGTTCAAGCTTAACGGCCCGATTTCAGGTGGTTCGGCGGTGTGCATAAACACCGCGAACATCGACGACGCACATGCGGAAAACGATTCGATGGTGATCTTCGCCGGAACGAACACGTATTCCGGCGGCACCCAAATCAGCATGAACTCAAAGGGGCCGGTTGTATGCATGATTCCTGAAGCGCTGCCTGGATTGCTGGACGTCATTGAAAGCGGGACGTTGATATCGAATGCGAACGGATTCTCAATCAATCAATACCGGAACATTGTGGCTTTCGGCGCCAGGACGGCAAACAATCCGTACGGCTGGACGGACGAACAGATAAAAAAGGCGTGGAGCGCGTTTCAAGGTTCAGAATGCGTCTGTGCCGTATATGCGGCGCCGGGAGATGCCGCCGTCGTGAACATGGACGGCTCTGCAAGAATCAGCCAGTACAATCCTGCGCTGTACATGAGCGGCATTGGTGGCGGCAGTGTGACGTTTGTCACCGACTGGGCGGACAATCCGGATTTCTTTCAGAACCAAAGGGGAACGAACACCATACTTTCCGCAAAAGGCGGCGCATCGTCTGAAGGCACACTCGGAACTATGTTCATCAAGACAGGACGTGTCACGCTGCTCAACGCCGGCCACATCAGCCAGAACGGGGATGTGTGCATCGGCACGGAAGGGGTCGGGCTTGGAGAGCTTGTCGTTGGCGAAGGGACTGTTCTCGATCAGGGAACCGTCAGGCAGCCTATCATTACGATCGGTTATCGCAGAATCGGCGGAAACGGAAGGCTCACTCTGCTGCCAGGCGGAATTGTGTCCAACGGCTTCAACATGAGCGGCGCGCCTTTCTACGTAAAACAGTGTTCAGCCTTTGTGCAAAGAGGCGGAGAATTCATGCCGCGAAGCGGATGTGCTGCCGGAGCATCGACGAACTCCACGTCATACATTGAGATTCAGGATGGCGCAAGCGATTTCGGCAATGGCCTTCGCATGGCGATAGCGCCCGGAAGCTGCAGCACGTTCGTGCAGTCCGGCGGCGATGTGCGTGTGCGGGATGCTTCGGCAGAAAGGATCAATTCGTCGTTCGGTGAAGGTGGCACCTCCACGGTGTATGTCGCTGGCGGAATGTTCGCCGTTGATGGCGACATGTACCTTCCGCGTTCGTTCGGTGTGAACGAGGCGCATGGTGGATGCGCGACGTTCACCGTTGATGGATGCGTGACATCTGCGGTGTCTGGCAGGATTGTGATGGGCGACCGCGTCGATTCCACGGCTATGCTCAACCTGAACGGCGGTGCAGTGCTTTCGGTCGATTCGATTGAGAAGAAATCCGGTACGACGTCACGCGGTTCGGTCACGCTTTCCGGAAACAGCGCCTACGTCAGCTTCGACGGCGGCGTGCTGAAGGCTCAGTCTGATGGCGAACTGTTCAAGAACGGCAGCGTGTCGATAGACCGTGCTACGGTCTGCTCCAACGGTGCCATCATCGATACGGATGGACATGACGTCTCCGTTCCGTTGCCGCTTGTCGGCCCGTTCGGTTCAGGCATGGTCTCGATTGAGATGCCCGAGGGCTTTGCCTCGACCAACAGATATGTGACGCCACCTTCAGTGATCATCTTCGGCGACGGGACTGGGGCATCGGCTGTCGTGAACTACGACGAGGCGAACCTCCGCGTCACAAACGTCACTGTGACGTCAGCCGGGTGCGGATATACGAGGGCTGAGGCGTACCTGTACCGCTTCCGCGATCCCGCCAACCCAGACGATGCAAGCTGCATGCCATTGAACGTAAAACTTGCCGAGAACGATGTGTCCGGCGGACTGCTGAAGAAAGGGGACGGCACGCTTGAGCTTTCTGCCGAAAACACTTATTCAGGCAGCACGGTGGTTGAAGCCGGACGCCTGATGCTGCGGTCTTCCTCCGCACTTCCGCAAGGCTCGACGGTTGTGTGCGCAGGCGGAACGGTATGCGCCGCATCGTATTCCGCGCTCCCGAAATCGCTTGCCTTTGGCGTTGAGAATCCCGTTGAGGGCCGTCGCTACGTGCTTGCCGAATGGAATGACGGAACGGCCGGTCGCGTAAGCGATTTTTCGGTGTCTGGCCTTCCTGCCGGATGGGGGCTTGCCGTGCGTGGCGGAAGCCTGATGGCGATGCGCTTTCGCGGCACCGTTGTAAGCATACGCTAAAAGGGATCTGCCGATTCGTCGAACGTCCGATTGAAAGGCAAAATACCGCTCCTGCAAAATCAGGCTGCTCATGTAAAAAACACCTTGCCACCTTGAGCCGCAATTCGGTGTACCCTATTGAAAAAAAAAATCAATTTGGTATATTACATCTCATTGCGTTTGCGGCAGCAGGCTTGTCCGTGGTGGGGCAAGGCGAACAAAATGGAGAAGGTGGATATGACAAAAGCGATTGGGTTGGCGGTATGTCTCGTGGCGGTGTTTTCGCTGCCTGCGGACACAACCGAGTACGGGGTGCTTCCGGCGGCGGACGCCAGCGGAACGATTGCACTTACGAAGAACGTCAAGGTCGAGAGCGACGCTGACGTCTCGGCGCTTGCGGCGGCGAAGTCGCTGGTGATTCCGGAAGGCGTCACGCTGCTCTATGCGTCCGACAAGCCGCTGGCCCTGTCCGCAAGCGTCTCCGGCGCCGGCGTGTTCAAGGCGACGAGTGCGGGGACGGTTACGATCTCCGCCGACAACTCCGGGCTTGTCGCGCCGGGGCATTTCTCGTTTGAGTCGACGCCTGTGGTCGTCACCGACGAGCATGGCCTCGGTGGCGCGGAGTCGGGCGCGGCGGAATTCATTGGCGATCTCCCGAAAGGGAATCTCTCTTTTTCAGGCGCGTCATCGGTGTTCACGAACTATGCCCCGATTGCCATCCAAAAACAGGGCGGAGCCGGAAACTTCTATTTCGGTTCCGGTGCGGCGGACCGTTATCTCGTTCAGGCGGCGTCATTCTCGGCTATGGCATCAGCGGAGGCGTATCTGTACTTTACGCATAATGTTGAGTTCATTGCCGGAAAACTGACTGCCGGGGCGCATCCTCGTTTTTACCAGGATGGAGCAGGGGATGTGCGCATCGGTGACGCCGTTGACATGGAGCTTGGGCCAAACGGCCAGGCTATCGTCTATTTCAACAATCTGCATCTCGGATGCCGGAGCCTTCTCGCCAAGAACGGCCTTTCTCCGGACGCAAGCCGGAACATCATATTTGAACGCGAGAACTGCCTGAGCGCAGAGACGCCGCTAAGGCCGTACGGCAATGCAATGGACAACACGTTCTTCAACCTGAACGGCTACAGCCAGACAATTGCCTGTCTTCGGCAGTTAAACATAAGGTCGAACAACGGATCTATCTTGGCAAGCGCCGAGCCGGTCACCCTGACGGCTGCGGGTACGGCAACGGGCGCGGAAACAGTCCAGTTCGAGTTTCGCGGACCGATTTCGTACCACCACAATACGCCGTGGCAGACGACGTTCAGCCGCTATCGGCTCAAGTCTACCGGTGCGTTGACGGTTTCCGCAGGAACAGTGGCGTTTGCGAACGACTCCGGCTGGGATGGCGATGCCGTCACGGTGAAGTCCGGCGGCACACTCTCCTGCGATTCGGAGGCTTCGCTGAATTCTGGCAGACATGTCCTTTCGGTTGAGGCTGGCGGCACGCTTCATGTTGCGGACGGTGTGACGCTCAAGCTGAAATCCGCCACATTCGGTTCGGTGTCGCTTGAGCCGGCGACAGTCTACACGCTTGACGAGGTCCGGGCGCTTCTTGTCTCCGCCGACGGAATCACGCTCACCGGTTCCGGGTGCATCCAGACGGGGGCTGCGTCCATTGCCGGCGAGTGGACAGGGTGGCCGAAAGCGGGAACGGCTACGACGGCGACAATGCCAGACGGCACAGTGGCCGAAATCACGGACGAGAATGTCGATGATGTGATGGCGCTCACGGAAATAAAGGCCGGCGAGGGCGTGAAGATCGTCTCCCATACGTCCGGTCGTGTGCTCGACCTGAAGGCATCCGTTTCAGGCGGCGCATCGTTCGTGTTCCATGATGCCGGAACGGTTGTGCTCAGCGGCGACAATTCAGGGCTTATTTCACCCGGCGGCTTTGCGTTCTCGAACACGACGGTCGTGGTGTCCAATCGCTTTGGGCTTGGCGGTGCGCGGACGGCCGCCGCGACGTTCTGTCCTGCCGCGCCGTGTGCGAAAAACTTCAGCACCCTGTTCTTCGGTGGAGATGCCGTCACGAACAATGCGCCGCTGTCGTTCGACTACGGCTTCCGGATGGGGCATCTTGATCCGGACGTAAGGTTCGTCCAGAACGCCGAAGTCACGCAGGATCATGGCTCGGCGATAGATCATCAATATGCGGGGATCACGAACGATTTTACGATTGCGTCCAACTGCACGATTTCAGTCAATACCCTGCGTTTGCTCAACGGTGCGGCCATTCGCATTCCAGTCGGTGCAACCCTCTATAACGGCAACGCAAATCTTGGATCAGGTTTCTACTACATCGACGGAAAGGTCACTGGTGGACTTGCGATCGAGCAGTGTCTGACGCGATTTGTGTTCGGAAGGAGCGAGACCTTGGAAGTGACGGAATGCCGCTTCTACGATGGCAGCAACAAGAGTTTCTTCTTTGACCTGAACGGATATGACCAGACGCTTCCCCGTGTGATCGGCAACCAGTACACGAACAAGTATCAGCAGTGCTTCGACGTGGTGAGCGAGACACCGGCGACGCTGACGCTCAACGGCGCGGCCGACCGCAACAGCGGTGCGGCGATCCGCTGTCTTGGCGCGGCGTCGCTTACGTATTCCGGTGCATCTACGCAGACCGTCGGCTTAGCGGTGTCCACGACGACGGGTTCTCTAACCGTCAACTCCGGTGCGATTGCGCTTGAACACGGTGCGCAGTGGCTCGGCACAAATGTCTTCGTCAACGGCGGCAGCTTGATTGTGCGCCCGACCGCGTCGGCGGATACGTTCGGCCCGGCTTCCTCGACTATGACGGTGCTGCACATGAACGATTCAGGCATTCTGGAGCTTCAGTCCAGCAGCAGCACGTCGGCGGTTCGTTCGGCTGTGATCGACGGAATCGAGATAGACAGCGGAACATACAGTTCGAAGAACTGCGGATGGATCGCCGGTGACGGTGCAATCCGGGTGTTGCGAGGCCCACGGCGGAGTTTGAGGATCATCATCAGGTGATGCTTCGGACTGCATGTGAAATGCAGTCCTGCGGAATGTCAAAGTAGAGAGGATTCATAGCGAAATGAACTTGAGGGTTTCCCGTGTGTGCCGCACTGCGGCGGTTGTTGTTGCGGCTTTCTGCGGAACGCTTCATGCTGTGGACACGTACAGTGTCCCGTCGGCGCGGCGACAGCCCGTCGCGGATGGCGTAATCGAGAAGGGCGAGTATGAAGGTGCGATGACCTTCACTGGGGCGGCGGACTGGCGGCTTGCGTACGTCTACCACAAGGAGATGAATCCGCCGCCGGATCCGCGGCAGACCGAGCTGGCGATCACGTGGAATGACAGTTCGCTGTTCATCGCCGTGCGTTCGGCGACGGCGCCGGGCGGTGTCCTCAAGACGGTCGGCAGGAACGATCCGCTTGTGGAGGCGGACTCGCTCGAATTCTGGTTCAATCCGCCGGAGGCGGCAAGAACTGCTGAGTTTGCGCGGTTCGGACAGTTCCAGCTGCTCGTGGATTCCACGGGGCGCACATATGCCCGTCAGCACAATCCGGGCTACGGTCTTCCGGCGCGGCAGTGGAAGATCGACGGCGTGAAGATCGCGAACTCCGTACACGGCGATCTGTGGGATTGCGAAATCGAGATTCCGGCCGCCGTGTTCGGCGCGGAGCGGCTTGCGCCGGGCGACTGGGGCATTGTGCCCGGACGCAACTTCCGCACAGGCAAGTCGCTGCAGGCGACGTATGCGCCGTTCCGAGCCTTGGGCGGCTACGCCGTGACGGCGGAATACCCGGTGTTCAGGCTCGTTAAGGGCGTGACGGCCGTGCCGTTCGGCGGAGCGCCCGTCCTTATGCCGCAGGATGTGCGCGTGGCGGTTCCGGGGAATGTGACCGTGAAGGTGCGGGCGGCGTCGCCCGTTCCGGCCAACAAGTACCGGCGCTTTTTCGCGACGCGCTGCGTGCCCTCCGGCTACTTCGGTGTCCAGCAGGGTGCGACGCACGAAGGTCGGCAGGATCTCCTGCTGTTCTGGCACGTGAACGGCAAGAAAGAATACAAGAACCTGCTGAACAGCCGTGTCCCGACACCGGGAGAGGAGGCTGTCATTTCCGTGAACGTCCGTGCGGACGGCTTTGAACTGTATCTCGACGGTGAGAAGCTTGGGGATCTCGCCGCCCCGGAACCTGTCGATGCGACGGCGTTGGGTGGATTTCAGCTTGGCGGCGGCACGAGAGACGCGGAGATTCTGTCGTGCCGCGTGTCAGATCGCGTGCTGACGCCGGAGGAGATCAAGGCGGACGCTCAGGGCGACCGTGCGCTGGCTGGAACGCTGAAGTGGTATCCGAGCGAAACGCTGATGGCCGCCGCACTCACTTTTCCGGAGGAATCGCTAAAGGACGGTGCGCCGGAGCTTCGCGTCCTCGATTCGCAGGGACGTGAAGTCGGAAAGTGGAGTCTGCCGCGTTCTGGGACGTTTGTCGTCACCGGCAAGGGCAAGCGGCGCATGGTCAGCGTCCACGACAAGATTCCGCTTGCGGACGGCGCACGGCTGAAGCCTGGGCGCTACCGTGCCGTCCTCACGGCCGGCAATCCGCGTACGGAGGTAATCGTCAAGGATTTCATATCTGAAGACTACCCATGGTTCAAGACTGAGATGGGCCGCGCCGACATCCTCCTTCCGGGCTTCGAGCCGCTTCGGGCGTCGGGACGGGAGATTAAATGCGTCGGTCGGTCGTATAGGTTCGGTGAGAACGGTCTGCCGGAGGAGGTATGGTCGCTTGGCCGCCAGATTCTCGCCGCGCCGGTGGCGCTCGTGTGCGAACGCGACGGCGCGAGATTCGATCCGTTCGGCGGCGGACGGCCGTCGTTCACGGTCGGTCGCGCCGGCCCGACGGCTGTGGACTATGCCGGCGGCAGCGCGAATCTTCACGTGAAGGGCCGTGTCGAGCAGGATGGCCTTATCCGTCTGGATCTGCTTTTTGGCGAGACGCCGGCGGCGGATCGCATCTACATGGACATTCCTGTGAAGAAGGAATTTGCGACGCTGTTCCATGCGTCCGGTGAGGGGATGCGCAGCAATCCGGCGGGATTCGTTCCTGCCGGCACGGGGCGCGTGTTCGGATCTCGCGCCATTCCGCAGACGCATGTGGACAACTTCATCCCATACTGTTGGGTCGGCACGGACGACCGCGGCATCTGCTATGCGGCGGATTCCGACAGGGGATGGCGGCATTGCGGCGAACGCGACGCCGTGGAGCTGATCCGGGCGGCGAACGGCGACGTCACCATTCGCCTGAACCTGATGAACGGCGTGAAGGCCGGAAAGGGCCGCTCAATCACCGTGTGCCTTCAGGCGTCGCCAGTGAAGCCGATGCCGAAGGGCTGGCGCGGCTGGATGGATACGTACGTGGACGTGCCGTGCACCCGCGCGATGCGTAACCTGGCGTCTAATCCGACATGGGGCTGCTACATCGTGGGCATGGCGCGCTATCCCACATTCATGGATTTCGACCATGTGCGCAAGCTTGCCGAGACCGTGCGGACGGGGAAGATTGACGAGGCGTACAAGGCGAAGTGGATCGCCCGCTGCGAGGAGGCGATGGCAAAGGCTCCGGACAAGGTGCGGTGGCTCGCGAAGAAGTCGCCCGATGAAGCCCGCAAGACGCTTCGCGCACACGTCAACGCCGAGTTCCACTACGCCCGGATGCTGTACGGAAAGCCGAATCCCGTGCTCTACTACTACACCTGCAACGCCGATCCGTGCGAGGGACTGTACGAACTTGAGGCGATGGCCGACGAGTGGGGCAAGTACACCGCCGTGTACGGTTCGCACCAGGACTATGCAATCTACTACCTCGATAAGATGCTTGAGGCCGGAATGGGCGGCGTGTACAACGACAACGCCTTCTTCCGCTGCAACTACGACTGGGTGACAGGGGATGCCTGGATCGACGAGAACGGCGACGTGCATCCTTCCTTCTCTCTGTGGGCGATTCGCGAGCATACGCGGCGGCAGGTCGTCACGATGGTGCAGCGCGGCATGGATCCGTGGCTGACGATCCACCACACGAACGCGAACATCCTTCCGGCGCTCGGCTTCGCGACGAACACGATGGGCATGGAGTGGAAGTACGGCAACAGCGACTATCAGGACCGCTACACGCCTGACTACATCCGGACGGTCAACCAGGGACTTCAGGGCGGGTTCTACCCGACGTCGCTTGAAGGCATCTTCGAGGTGAAGACGCCGGAGGAGCGCACACGCCTGACGCGCACGATGTTTGCGGCCCTGCTCACGCACGAGGTGCGTCCGACGCTCCAGTACTCATGCGATTGGCGGCTCTACGAGAAGGTGATGTCGAAGATGATGGCCTTCGGCATCGACAAGGATGATTGCGTCTACACGGCATACTGGAACGACGCGAATCCGGTGGTATGCTCCGACAAGGACGTGATCGTCTCGGTCTATGCGCGTGGAGGCCGGATGCTGGCGCTCTGCGGCAGCTGGGCGGATGGCGACCGCCGCGTAGAGCTGTCGCTGAAGTCGGGTGCGCTTGCCTCCGCCAAGGACGCGGAGACTGATGCGTCGCTGCCGCTCAGCGGCGGAAAGGCAACTGTCCAGCTGCCCCGGCACGGCTTTGCCATGGTTGAACTTTCCCGATAGCGGCGGTGCGTCCGATGCCGTGCGGACATCTGCTGCACCGGCATTCCTGTGCTATAATATCGGGCATGAAAAGGAAAACCGCTGTATCTGCGCATCCGTTTCAGGACTGGTGCAGTCCTGAGCAGGTATTCATGACGCAGTACGTTTCGCTCGCCATACGGCTTGACCGCATTGGCGTACGCTCTGTCACGATAGGCCTTTCAGGCGGGCTGGATTCGACCTTGTGCCTTCTTGCCGCCGTCGAGGCGTTCAAGATACTGCGTCTGCCGAAGAAGAGCATCAAGGTGTACACGATGCCTGGGTTCGGAACGACGGGACGCACGAAAGGAAATGCCGAACTTCTCTGTGAGGGTCTTGGGCTTCAACTTGAGACGATAGACATCAGAAAGTCGTGTCTCCAGCATTTCAAGGACATCGGGCAGGATCCCGATGTGCACGACGTCACGTTCGAGAATGCGCAGGCGAGAATGCGCACGATGATTCTCATGGACAAGGCGAACCAGACGGGCGGCATTGTCCTCGGCACTGGCGACATGAGCGAGATTGCGCTTGGCTGGTGCACCTACAACGGCGATCACATGAGCATGTACGGCGTGAACGCCGGCGTTCCAAAAACCGTTGTGCGGGACGTATGCCGTTGGTGGGCGGAGAGGAACGTCAAAGGCAAGGTCGCTGTCGCATCGAAAGCGATACTCGACATAATCGACACACCGGTTAGCCCGGAACTCCTACCATCGAAGAACGGTGAGATATCGCAGAGGACTGAAGACCGGATCGGGCCATACGAGCTGCACGATTTCTTCATCTGGCGCACCGTGGTGTGCGGAGAGCGGCGCAAGGCGATTCTTGCGGCGGCGTTGAAGGCGTTTGGCGATTCCTATGCGCAGGCGGAGATGGAAAAGTGGCTTGACGTGTACTGCCGCCGTCTGGTCACGCAGTCGTTCAAGCGCAACTGCGCACCGGACGGCGTGAAGGTCTTTCCGGCGTTCTTCGGTCCGGATGACTGGCACATTCCGTCCGACACACAGTACGACGGCGACATTGTGCAGATGAAAAGGAAAACGGCAAAGGCGAGATAGCGTCATGTTGAAGAAAGCATTTGTAAACGGCGAGGAGATTCCGCGCAAGGCCGTTGAGCACGAGTTCGACCGCATAGTCAGGCTCTATGCCGAAAGCGGTGTGTCAGGGGATGAACTCAAGAAGAACGTGGAGAGGATTCTTGCGCAGGCGCAGGAGCAGGCAATAGGCGCAAAGCTGCTGCTGCTCCGCGCCGGACAGCTCGGAATCACACCTGACGAACTTGTCGCGAAGACCTGCTCCGGGACGCCCGATCCTGAGGAATCCGAGATGGAGGAGTTCTACAGGACGAACAAGGAGACGTTCGGCGGTGCGCAGTTTGTGCAGGTGCAGACTAAGATACGCGATTTTCTGCGTCATGCGGCGCGAGGCAAGGTGCTTGCGGCTTTCATCGCGGAACTTCGTGAAAGCGCGAACGTAGAATACCGAGACGCATGACGAAAGGCATACGCCCGCATGGTATGGACTGCTCTTGATTTTGAGACAACCGGTACGGTCAAGGGGTGGCCGAACGAGCCTTGGCAGCTTGGTCTTGTGAAGATCAGAGATGGCGTAGTGCTACCGGAGACGCGGTGGGAGACGCTTTTCAGGGTCGGGGAGCGTCCGTTCTCCCCGAGGGCAGTAGGACGCTACAGCGAGATCCGCGACGAACTTCTGCACGCACCGACCCCGATGGAGCTGTGGCCGGAGATGTCGTCGAGACTGGCGGGGACGCCGCTGATTGCGCACAACTGCGCAACGGAGAGGACGGTTCTCACCAAGCTTGCCCCGATGACGGAGTTCGGCCCGTGGATCGACACTCTCTCCTTTGCGCGTGTGCGGTATCCAGGGCTTCCGTCATACGCGCTTGGAGACCTGGTCGATGCGTTCGGAGCGATGGACGAGGTAAAGGATCTTTGTCCCGGCCGCACCTGGCATGATGCGCTGTTTGACGCCTGCGCCTGTGCCGTGCTCGCCGCCCGGTTCATGTCCGCCGGCGGACTTTTCCTGCAGTGACGCGGTCGGCGGCCGCTTGCCGTGACGCGGGTCTCTGCATACGGCGCGTTCAGCGCGAAAGCGGCAGTTTTGGTATAATCACACATAAATCTCAATCATCAAAGGAGAACAACCGTGAAGACGTATCTGCGCGAAAACTTTTTCACTGACAAGGAGACCGTGCTTGTGGAGGCCGGCGAACTCAAGGCGTCGCTGTTCACCTATTCGACCGGTGTGAAAGCCGTGCGGATATCGAACTCCAAAGGTTCGGCGACAGTGCTTCCGTTTGATGGACAGGCCGTATGGCGCTGCGACTTTCTTGGTCGTGAGCTGACGATGAAGTCCATCTACGATGAGCCGCAGAAGTGTTCGTTCTACGGCGAGACGTACGGCTTCTTCCTGATGCACTGCGGCCTTTCGGCCATGGGCAATCCGACCGCAGCCGATACGCATCCCGGACACGGTGAGCTTCCTCTTGCCAAATACGAGAGCGCGTGGGTTGAGACAGGCTCTGACAAAAACGGGGCCTGGATATCGGTGGGCGGCGTGTACGCTCACCGCAGATGCTTTGAGGCCAACTACAGGTTCTGTCCGGAACTCAGGCTCCGCGCCGGCGCGACATCCATTGAGGTTGACGTGTCGTTCACGAACATCAAAGATCTGCCGCTCGAATACTACTATCTTTGCCACGTGAACCATCGTCCTGTTGATGGCTCGAAGCTGCTCTACACCGCAGATCCGAAAGACGCCATCATCAATCGCGAGGTTCCGGAGGGGTATCGCAAGGACTGGGCGGACGCCACGACCGCATGGCTTGACGAGTTTGGACGCAACCCCGCCTGCGGGGACAAGATCGGAGCAAAAGGCGAATCCTACCGTCCGGAGATCGTCAACTGCTTCATGCACTACGCCGCAAAGGACGGGTGGGCATACACGATGCAGCTTGAGCCGGACGGCACGGCGATCTACGTCAAGCACGACCCGAAGCAGCTTCCGTACGGTACGCGCTGGATAGCCCGCACAGATGACGAAGATGCGCTCGGAATGTGTCTGCCGGCGACGGCCGAGCACAAGGGACGCCTCTATTGCAGAGAACACCGCCAGCAGCGCATCCTCAAGACGGGTAAAACCGTGCATTACCACATTGAGACGGGGCTGCTCGACAAAAAGGGTGCCGCCGCCATGAAGCGGCTTGTGTCCGACGCCAACGCCAGACACTGAAAGTCCTGCATTTGGCATTATTGATTGAGGGGTGGGGATTTGGTATAATTCCACCCCGATTTCGATTCAAAGGTCAGAGTGAAGCCGCAACTGGCTTCGGTCAAAGAAAAAGCAAGGAGTTTTTGCAAGATGAAGCGTGCTGACGTGGACAAGGTTCTCATCATCGGGTCCGGTCCCATCGTAATCGGGCAGGCATGTGAGTTCGACTATTCTGGAACGCAGGCGTGCAAGGCGCTGAGGGCGTGCGGCTACAAGGTCGTGCTCGTCAACTCCAATCCCGCGACAATCATGACCGATCCGCTTATGGCGGACGCCACATACATTGAGCCGCTGAACGAGGAGCGCCTTGAGCAGATAATCGCCAAAGAGCGCCCTGACGCGATTCTTCCGAACCTCGGCGGGCAGACCGGGCTGAACCTTTCCACAAGCCTCGCGAAGAAGGGCATACTCGACAAGTACGGCGTGAAGGTGATCGGCGTGAACCTCGACGCGATCGAGCGCGGAGAAGACCGTGAGGTGTTCAAGGAGACGATGGCCAAGCTTGGCATCGAGACGCCGCGCAGCGGCATCGTCCATTCGGTCGAAGAGGCTGTTGCGCTCGTGCACGACAACATCGGCTATCCCGTGGTCGTCCGCCCGGCGTACACGATGGGCGGTGCGGGCGGCGGATTCTGCTACAACGTAGAGGAGCTTCGCGCCATCTGCGCTCGCGGGCTTGATGCCTCGCTCACGCACCAGTGCCTCATCGAGGAGTCGATCCTCAACTGGGAGGAGCTTGAGGTCGAGGTTGTGCGCGACGCCAAGAACCAGATGATCGCCGTCTGCTTCATCGAGAACATCGATGCCGTGGGCGTCCATACCGGTGACAGCTTCTGCGCGGCTCCGTTCCTCACGATCGGCAAGGATCTTGAAGAGCGGCTCAAACGCGATGCGTTCAAGATCGTCGAGGCGATTGGCGTCATCGGCGGCACGAACGTGCAGTTCGCGCACGACCCGAAGACAGGGCGCGTGGTCATCATCGAGATCAATCCGCGCACATCCCGCTCATCGGCCCTTGCGTCGAAGGCCACCGGATTCCCGATTGCGCTTATCTCCGCGAAGCTTGCTGCGGGCATGACGCTTGACGAGATTCCCTACTGGCGCGACGGCTCGCTTGAGAAGTATACGCCGTCGGGCGACTACATCGTGCTCAAGTTCGCCCGTTGGGCGTTCGAGAAGTTCCGCGCAGTCGAAGACCATCTCGGTACGCAGATGAAGGCCGTCGGCGAGGTGATGTCCATCGGCAAGACCTACAAGGAGACGCTGCAGAAGGCGATCCGCGCACTTGAGAAGGGGCGCTCCGGCCTTGGGTTTGCGAAGGATTTCCACGAGAGAAGCCTTGATGAGCTTCTTAAGATGCTTTCCGTGCCGAACAGCGAACGCCACTTCCAGATGTACGAGGCGCTGCGCAAGGGTGCGACCGACGAACAGATATTCGGGCTTACCGGCGTCAAGGCCTACTTCGTGCAGCAGATGCGCGAGCTTGTCGAGGAGGAGGAGGAACTGCTCCGCTACAAGGGCACGCTTCCGCCGGACGAACTGCTTGTGCAGGCGAAGAAGGACGGTTTCAGCGACAAGTATCTTGCGCAGCTGCTCAAGGTCGGCGAGAAGGAGATTCGCGACAGGCGCACTGCACTCGGTTGCGTTGAGACATGGCACTCCGTGCCGGTCTCCGGCGTTGAGAATCAGGCCTACTACTACTCCTCATACAACGGCAAGCCCGGAGAGGTGCCGGTGTCCGACAACAGGAAGAAGGTGCTTATCCTCGGCGGCGGACCGAACCGTATCGGCCAGGGCATCGAGTTCGACTACTGCTGCACACACGCGGCGATGGCGATGCGCGAGGCTGGCTACGAGACGATCATGGTCAACTGCAACCCTGAGACGGTTTCGACGGACTATGATACATCCGATAAGCTGTACTTCGAGCCGGTCACCCTTGAGGACGTGCTGCAGATATACCAGTCCGAAAAGCCAGAGGGCGTGATCGTCCAGTTCGGTGGACAGACTCCGCTCAACATCGCGGCGGAGCTTGAGGCCGCCGGATGCAAGATTCTCGGAACGTCCGTGAAGTCGATCGATGCGGCGGAGGATCGCGACCTGTTCCATTCGATCATGGATCGCCTCGGCATTCCGATGCCGGAGAGCCGCATGGCGAGCGACCTTGACGGCGCGTTGAAGGTCGTCGCGGAGATCGGATATCCGATTGTGATACGTCCATCGTTCGTCCTTGGCGGACGCGGCATGGAGGTGATATACGACGAAACCATGCTTCGCGAGTACATCGCAAAGGCCGTCGGAGTCACTCCGGACAGACCGCTTTATCTCGACCGGTTCCTGCATCACGCGCTTGAGTGCGAGGCTGATGCTCTTTCGGACGGCAAGGACATATTCATCCCGGCGATCATGCAGCACGTCGAGCTGGCTGGCGTCCACTCCGGCGACTCCGCCTGTGTTCTGCCGCCTGTTGCGATCAGCGACAGGAACAAGGAGACGATTCTCGACTACACGCGCCGCATTGCGAGCGAACTTAAGGTCGTTGGACTGATGAACATGCAGTTCGCGATTGAAGACGACAAGGTGTACGTGATCGAGGCGAACCCCCGCGCATCGCGCACAGTCCCGCTCGTCTCGAAGGTCGCAGGTACGCAGATGGCCCGCATCGCCACGCGGCTCATGCTCGGCGAATCCGTGAAGTCGCTTGGTCTCGACAGGCGCAAGACGATTCCGTACTACGGCGTCAAGGAGGCGGTGCTTCCGTTTGAGAAGTTCCCGGAGGTAGACCCTGTACTTGGGCCTGAGATGCGTTCCACCGGAGAGGTGCTTGGTCTTGCGGAGACGTTCGGCCTTGCCTACTACAAGTCGCAGGAGGCCGCCGGACTGCCGCTTCCGATACTATCCGGCAAGATGCTCGTTTCGCTTTCCGAAAAGCCCGACGATGCCGCAGTCGCGGCCAAGAACTTTGCCGATCTCGGCTTTGAAATCGTCGGAACAGAAGGTACGGTGAAGTTCCTTTGGGAGAAGGGTGTGCCCGCGAAGATGGTGGCGAAGATTGGTCAGGGACGCCCAGACGTGCTCGACCTCATCAAGAACCGCGAGATTGCGCTCATCCTGAACACGCCGTCCAACCGTCGCGATGCCCGTGCGGACGACAATTCGATACGCAGGGCGGCGATCAAGTACCGCATTCCGTACCTTACGACAATCGCCGCCGCGCTTGCCGCATCCGAAGGAATAAAGGCGGCCCGCGAAGGCAAGGGTGAAGTGCGCTCGCTCCAGAGCTATCACGCATCGATCGTCTGACCGAAACAGAAAAGGAGAATGTCAATGGAGGCAGCCCGCACCGTGACCGAACGGAACCATTCACAGTCATGCAGCAGACGCGACTTCATCGCGGCCGGTGCGATGGCGGCCATAGCGGCTGGTGCTGGATGCACAACGCCGTCAAGGGCTGGTGCGGCCTCCCGTTCCGGCGGTTTCAAGACGATCACGATAGCCAAAACGGACTGTCTCTTTGAGCGTGAGCCGATGGTGCGTCCGTTCGGGTTCAAGGGCGGATATCTCACCGAGGAGTGGATTGTCGCTTCATGCGTGAGGTCTGCGACCGGCAAGTTCGGAATCGGTCTCGGCACACAGAGTTGTCTATGGAGCGACGCATCCGTGTTCTCCGGGAATTCGGAGGCCGGCGGCAACGCGATGATGTTCGCGATGACGCAATACGCATTGAAGCTCCTGGAGGGACGGTCTTTCACGTCGCCCGTCGAGCTGAACGACTGGCTCTGGCCGCAGGTCTGGGAATACGGGAAGAAGGTGACGGCAAACGCTAAGCTCCGCGCAACGTTCGCGCTGAATGCCCTCGTATCCGTAGACAACGCCGTGTGGGTGCTGTTCGCCCGCGAGAACGGTCTTGCGTCGTTTGACGACATGATCCCTGATGCGTACCGTCCGTCCCTCGCTTCGCACCATGCAAAGTGCGCATCCATCCCGCTCTTCTCCTACAAGGTGCCGCCGTCCGAAATCAAGGCGGCTGTCGATTCCGGCTACTTCTTCATGAAGATCAAGATTGGGCAGCCTGGAACGCAGGAGGAGATGCTTGAGAAGGACATGGCGCGTGTCTCGCAGATCCATGCTGTGCTTAAGGACTGCCGCACCCCCTACACGAAGAGCGGGAAACTGCCGTACTACTTTGACGCCAACGGACGCTATGCGAAGAAGGAGACGCTTCTCAGGTTCATCGACCACCTCAAAAAGATAGGCGCGTATGAGCAGGTCTCCATAATTGAAGAGCCGTTTGACGAGTATGCCGACATCGACGTGAACGACATCCCTCTGCGACTTGCCGCCGACGAGTCGGCGCATACCGTGAAGGATGCGCTTGAACGCATGGAGATGGGATACAAGGCGATGGCTCTAAAGCCAATCGCCAAGACGATGTCCATGTCCATGAAGATAGCCCAGGCATCGTACGAACGAAAGGTGCCGTGTTTCTGCGCCGACCTTACGGTGTGTCCTGTGCTGGTTGAATGGAACAAGTCTGTCGCGGCGCGTCTTCCTGCGTTTCCCGGCATCGGTGACCTTGGTCTTGTGGAGACGAACGGACACCAGAACTTCCGCAACTGGGAGACGATGCGCAAGGATCTGGCGTATCCGGACGCGCACTGGACGCGCACCGAGAAGGGGGTGTTCGAGTGTGACGCCGACTACTATTCGAAGTCCGGCGGAATACTTGCCTCCATGCCGCGCTACGAAAAGCTTTTCCACATCTGAAACTGATGCCGATGTCAGAGCGTTTTGATCTGCCGCAGGAACTCAAGGACGAAATCCGCACCCGTGTAATGGGTGCGGGGTTCATGAAAATCGTCCAGACCGTAAGGCGCAACGGCAAGTTCTTCAAGATTTCCATGCGCCCCGTCGAGATCTCCGGAGAGAAGCGCTTTCAGGCGGAGATGACCGATGAAGGGCAGGTTCGCGTAAAGAACTTCGACGCACCCGGCGCCGCAGACGGGCTGGAGGAGATAATTGCACAGAAGGGTGCACGGGAACTGCACCTCATCACAGCGAGCGGCGACCTGCACATTCGCGTGACGAAGAAGGGCAAGGCACTTGTGTCGCGGTCCGCGGCGATGAACCGCGTGGCGGTCGTCCAGCCCCATGACCGCGTGAAGAAGCAGCCGCTTACGTCATTTGACTCCACCGCGCTGCTCAAGGCGATAGGCATAGCGGATGGCGAGGGCCGGATTCGTGCATCAATGCGCGGCAAGTACGATCAGGTGAACGAGTTCCTGCGCATTGTCGGCGAAACGGTGGCCGATGTGCAGGATGGCGTGTTCACCGTGGTGGACTGCGGATGCGGAAAGGCGTATCTCACGATATCGCTTTGGTTCTATCTGTCGCTTGTTCGCGGCTTCAAGGATGTGCGCGTTGTCGGCATTGACCGCAGGGCGGACGTGATTGCAGCGGCCCGCAAGATGGCGGAGCACCTTGACGTTGCGGCGTCCGTGATGTTCCTTGAAAGCGACCTTGATTCCGTGCAGGATGCCTCATCACTTCCTGGCGGTCTTGATCATGTGGATCTCGTCGTGTCGCTCCATGCCTGCGATACGGCGACGGACGAGGCTTTGGCGAAGGGCGTTGAATGGAAGGCGCGGTATGTGCTCAGTGCGCCGTGCTGCCAGCATGAGCTGCAGAAAGCGCTGTCGGAACGCGGAACGAACGGAGATTTTGCCGGCTTGCTTCGCCAGAACATACTTCGTGAACGGCTGTGCGACATACTCACGGATTCGTTCCGCGCCATGATCATGCGCATTCTCGGATTCCGCTCTCAGGTGTTGGAGTTCGTTTCGCCGGATGCCACGGCCCGCAACATACTGCTGAAATGCGAATATTGCGTGAAGCCCGGACAGGCAGGCGTGGTGTCGGAATACCTGAACCTGCGCGACTACTGGAAGGTGACGCCTTGGCTTGAGACACGGCTTGCCGGAAAGCTTGAAAGGCATCTCTCCCGCTATGCCTGACGGTTGGGGCGGCGTCCGCCGTGCGCACAATGATTGATATAGGGGTTCTGACGCAGCGGGCAAAGATTGTCTCCGCCATAAGGGCGTTCTTCGATGGGCTTGGATTTATCGAGGTTGAAACGCCTGTGCGGATAGCCGCCCCAGCTCCAGAGCCGCACATCGACTGCCCTGCCGTAATGCCATGTGCTGGCGATGCTGCGGCAGGCTACCTCCGCGCTTCGCCGGAACTCCAGATGAAAAAACTCCTTGCGGCCGGGATGGAGAGGATATACCAGATCGGCCCGTGCTTTCGCGATGGGGAACGTGGCGCCCGGCACAATCCTGAGTTTACGATGATTGAGTGGTATCGCAAAGACGAAGACTATCTTGCGATACTTTCGGATATGGAGGCGATGTTCCGCAGTCTCCGTTCGCTTTTCGCTTCCGAAGGCGCCATGTCGGCGAAGGATGTCAGTTTCAAGCGACTTAAGGTGCGAGAGGCCTATCTCCTCTGGGCCGGGTGGGATCCATGGTCGGCGTGGGATCAGGACAGGTTTGATTTTGACATGGCGGTAAAGATTGAACCTGCTCTGAAGAGCGAGGGGGGCGTATTCCTGATGGACTATCCTCCTCAGGCGGCAAGCCTCGCAAAGCTTCGCGGAGACGTCGCCGAACGTTGGGAGTTCTATGTCGATGGAATGGAGCTTGCGAACTGCTTTACGGAACTCTGCGACCCGTTCGAGCAGCGCAGACGCTTTGAGGTGGCACGTGAAGAGCGGAGACAGATTGGCGAAGCCGACTACCCGCTTGATGAGGAGTTTCTCGCTGAGATGGGCGGCATTGGTTCGGCGGCCGGGGTGGCGGTGGGCATTGACCGTCTCGTGATGACGCTGCTCGGCGTAAAGTCCATCGATGAAGTGCGGGTTCTTTCTTAGTCAATCTGCATATCGGAGAGGGTGAGCAACTTCCGGCATTCTGCATCGCAGTTCTGTGACTTGATTTCCTGTAGACAAGACAATATAATACACATCAATTTTTGGAGGTATTGATGGCAAGGCCGATAATAGAGGAAAACTGTTGCAAAGGTTGCGGACGCTGCGTGGCGGCGTGCATGAAGAAATGCCTTGAGTTCGCGTCTGACCGCTTGAACGCGGCCGGACTGAGGCCGGTGCGGTACAAGGGAGAAGGATGTGTAGGATGCGGCATGTGCTTCTATAACTGTCCCGAACCATATGCCATCCGTGTGGAGCGCTAAGGCGGAATTTCGCCTGACGGAAGCAGTTTGAGGCATCGCGGTGTCGATGCCGATTGAAAAGTGAAAGTCCAGAAAATGACGAAATTTGTCAAGAGCAACGAAGCGGTGGTGATGGGTGCGCTGTATGCCGGATGCGAACTCTACTTTGGATATCCGATCACTCCGGCAAGCGAAATCGCCCATGGAGCGGCCAAATGGTTTCCGATGCTTGGCCGTACGTTTGTGCAGGCGGAGTGCGAAACGGCCAGCGTGAACATGATGTTCGGCGCTGCGGCTGCGGGCAAGCTCTGCATGACTGCGACATCCGGCCCCGGCTTTTCGCTGATGCAGGAGGGCATCTCCTACCTTGCCGGCGCTGAGCTGCCGGCCGTGATAGTCAATGTCAACCGTGCCGGTCCGGGGCTCGGCAACGTATATCCGGAGCAGAGCGACTACACCCCGGCAGTGAAGGGCGGCGGGCACGGAAACTACCGTACATTCACAGTCGCCCCTGCGAGCGCACAGGAGATGTTTGACCTCACGGTGATGGCATTCCGCATGGCGGCAAAGTGGAGGACGCCGGCAGTGGTGTTCGCCGACGGTCTGCAGGGACAGATGATGGAGAGCGTCAAACTGCCCGACACAGAGGATTTGCGTCCCGATTTCTCCGACTGGGCGGCGCAAGGCGAGCCGAAGACCCGCAGCAACCTTGTGAAGTCAATCTTTCTCGATGCGGCGCAGCAGGAGGAGTTCAACATCCATCTGCAGGAGAAGTATTCGCGCATGGAGGCGGACGCAAAGGCGGAGACGTACCTTGCGGAAGATGCCGATGTTCTGCTTGTCGCATACGGGATCTCATCCCGCATAGCCCGCACGACAGCGGAGACGCTTCGGGCCAAGGGCGTCAAGGCTGGATGCTTCCGTCCTGTGACGTTGAGTCCGTTTCCCCGAGAGGCCCTTGCAGCGGCGGCGAAGGGGCGGCGTGTGCTTGTGGTTTCGCTTGATGCCGGGCAGTTCGCCGATGATGTGCGCCTCAATCTCGCAAAGGCTGGACTTGGCAAGGAGGCGGCATCGCTGGAGTTCATCAACCGGATGGGCGGGCAGGTGGTCACGGTTGACGATGCCGTGAAAGCCGTGATGAAGGGCGAATGACGGTGCTTCGCAACGTCATGGCGGCATTTGCGGCATCTCTGTCGTTGCTGTTCCTTGGCGTTGCGGCCGTATTTGCCGGAGATGGTGCGCAGTGGCGCATCGAGTCGTCCGATGAGACTGTCAGGCCGGACATCCCTGAGTCGGAGTCGCTTGGCGGAATGGTTTGGATCACCAATGATGTATATTGGGCCGTCAACGACAGAAGACCGGTTGTGTGGGAGATGTCGCTTCCTGTTGAGATGTCGAACGGAAAAATCACCGGATGTTCGCTCCGGAGGCTGTTCGACCCGGAAGATTCGATTGATGTTGAGGCGATAGCCCTTGATCCGATAGATGGCGCGGTGTGGCTTGCTGACGAGCATCATAACCGCATTGCGCGACACGACCCTGCGAACGGCAGGCTCACGGGCGAAGCAATCCTTCCAAAGGCCATGCAGTCCCACTATCCGGAACTCGGACTTGAATCGCTGACGATAGCTCCGGATGGACTTGTCATGTGGACCTGTTCAGAGGAGGCTCTGACGGTGGACGGCTCGCGTTCGACCCGTAAATCAGGATCTGACGTGCGCCTCACCAAACTTCAGCGGCGCAGCGCAGCTGATGCCTGGACCGTTTCAGGACAGTGGATATACAGGACGGATCCGATAGCCGGCGGCCCATGGTACATTGATGGATGTGACAGTGCGCGAAGCGGAATCGCTGAGCTTTGTCTGCTTGACGACGGTTCGCTTCTCGTGCTTGAACGCGAGTTCAGCAAGGTGCTGGTTCCGCGCCTCCGTTGCCGTATCTATGTGGCAGACACGGCGGAAGCCACCGAAGTCCATGGGCTTGCAGCGGTTGCTGACATCAAAGACGTAAG
Source organism: uncultured Lentisphaeraceae bacterium (assembly GCA_964440985.1). Lineage (GTDB taxonomy): Bacteria > Verrucomicrobiota > Kiritimatiellia > RFP12 > UBA1067 > UBA1731. The sequence continues at coordinate 22,392 of CAYTWE010000023.1, forward strand.
GCGCGTCTCAAAGCGCAAACTATACGAAACATCGGGCTTTTCCATGTACGAGGGCATGTGTCTCGGCCCGAAGCTCGCCGATGGCTCAACGCTTCTTGTGCTTGTCGCAGACGGAGACGGGCATCGTGCGTTGCGTTCCGTGATGACGCTCCGTCTCTACCGACACTGACCATCCGTTGCGCAAGGTCGTATCCTCACGCCGCAGTCTTCATTGTCTCTGCCGCATCAAGCAGGTTGAGTGAACGTCAGTTCGCCGCCCTTTGACAGTGAAACCTTGATCTTGCCGGGCTTGAGTTTGTCTGCGAGCAGCATTTCCGCAAGAGGATCTTCAACGAATCGCTGAACTGCGCGGCGGAGCGGACGCGCCCCCATGGCCTCGTCCGAACCTTTGCCAACGAGGAACGCGACGGCCTTTCGGTCGAGATCAAGCGTCATGTCCTTCTCAGAAAGGCGACTGCGCAGAAGGGCAAGTTCAAGGCTCAATATCGTTTCGACGTTCTTCGTGTCGAGTTTGCGGAACACAACAGTCTCGTCGAAACGGTTCAACAGCTCTGGACGAAATGTGCGCTTTGCCTCGGATAGAAGTTTCTCCTTCAGCGCATCGTACGATGTGGAAGCCTCGTCCTGCGAGAATCCGAAGGAATGTCCTTCGCGGGCGAAATCGAAGCCAAGGTTTGCCGTTGCGATGATTATCGTATTCCTGAAATCAATTGTGCGGCCCTGACCATCGGTGAGTTTGCCTTCATCGAGTATCTGAAGCAGCATGTTCATCACATCTGGGGATGCCTTTTCGAATTCGTCGAAAAGCACGACCGAGTAGGGGCGGCGGCGTACGCGTTCGGTGAGCTGCCCACCCTCATCGTACCCGACATATCCCGGAGGTGCGCCGACGAGCCTTGAGGACGTGAACTTATCCGAGAACTCCGTCATGTCAAGCGAAATAAGCGCTTTGCGGTCTCCGTACACCTTTTCGGCGAGCATCTTTGCGAGCAGCGTCTTGCCAACGCCGGTCGGACCGAGAAAGAGGAAGCTGCCGATTGGGCGATTTGGGTCGCCGAGGTTTGCTCGGCTGCGTCTCAAGGCGCGCGCTATTGAGGAAATCGCCTCCGTCTGCCCGACGACAACATTATTCAGATCCTTCTCTATTCCGAGGAGCTTTTCTGCGGCGGCGAAACTCATGCGTTCCACCGGAACTCCGCTTATCGCCGCTACCGTGGCGGCGATGTCGTCGACAGTGACTACGACTACCTTCTCTGCGTGTTCGGCCTGCCACGTCTCAAGCTTTTTCTTGAGAGCGGCCTTTGCCGCCTTTTCCTCGTCGCGCCACTTTGCCGCCTCCTCGTATATGCCTCGGTTGGCGGCATCCTGCTTCTTGAGATTTATCTCGGCGATTCTCTCCTCGTCGGCCTTCACATCCGGCGGACGCACCGCATTCTTCATTCTTGTTCGCGAACCGGTTTCGTCGATCGCGTCAATCGCCTTGTCCGGAAGCAGCCTTGCGGGCAGGTACCGCGCCGTCAGCTTCACGGCCGCCTTGAGGGCTTCCGGCTCAAATTTCACGTTGTGGTGCTTTTCGTAGCGCGAGGCGATGCCTTTCAGGATCTCGACGGCATCCTCCTGCGAAGGTTCGTTCACGATGACGCTCTGAAACCTGCGTTCGAGCGCGGCGTCCTTTTCGATGGATTTGTGGTATTCCTTCAATGTCGTCGCGCCGATGACCTGTATCTCGCCGCGAGCAAGCGACGGCTTGAGGATGTTTGCCGCATCCATCGCACCTTCAGCCCCGCCGGCACCGACGAGGGTGTGGATCTCGTCGAGAAAAAGTATGCAGTTCTTTGCGTTCTTCGCCTCCTCAATGAGCTGCTTGATGCGCTCCTCGAACTGCCCCCGGTACATCGTTCCGGCCACGACACGCGTCATGTCAAGCGATATCACGCGCTTGCCGCGCATCCTCTCCGGAGCGTCACCGGAGGCGATGGCCTCGGCAAGCCCCTCGACAACAGCCGTTTTGCCAACACCGGCTTCGCCGATGAGCACTGCGTTGTTCTTTGTGCGACGGGAGAGCACCTGAAGTATGCGTTCGATTTCCTGCTTTCTTCCGATCACAGGATCAAGTTCGCCCTGCGATGCGGCTTTCGTGAGGTCGCGCCCGTATGCGTTCAGGGCCGGCGTCTTCAGTTTCTTGCCGCCCTTGCCGTCATTCCCGCCGCCTTCGATGTGTTCGGAGAGGTCGGAGTCGTCGTCAATTCTTGCGTCGTCGCTTCTGTCGTCAGCGGAGCTGTCGGCGTTCTGCACATCGCCGCCGTCGAGCGCCTTTGCGAACGTCTCTGCCGTGACGTCATGTCCGAACAGTATCTGTGCGCCCACGGATTCGCCTTCGCGCAGCATGGCAAGCATGATATGTTCTGTGCCGACCCTGTCGGATTTCATCCGCGCAGCCTCTATCTTGGCGAACTCCAGCACCTTTTTCGTGCGAGCGGTCATCGGCAGGGAGCCGCGCACGGCGATCGCTTCACCTCTGCCGATTATCCTGTCGAGCTCCATGGCGAGATCGTCGTTGTCGAGACCAAGACGGCTGAGGCATCTGCAAGCCTTGCAGTTTTCCATCTTCAGTATGCAGGCCAGCACGTGCTCCGTGCCTATGTACGTGTGGTTGTAATGCCTTGCGACGGATTCGGCACCGTCAAGAGCCTGCTGTGCGTATGGTGTGTACAGTTCGTTCATGAAAGAAAATCCTTTGCTAAGTCGTTCAGGCGCACATTCTTGAAGCGTCTGTTTGCCTTGTCGGCGAGTGCGGCATCCTTTCGATCCATCTCGCGCTGCGCCTCGTAGGAGTCCGGGAAGGGCGTTGACGGTCTGCTGATTCGGGAGAGCATGATTTCCTTGGCCTCCTCTTTTGTGAAATGCTCAAGGAAGTTAAGATTGGCCGCCAGACGGAGTGGCGAGATTATGTCGACAAGCTCAAAATTGGATAGCATACGGCAGTTGCGCAGGACGGCAAGCGAGCGTAAGATTGCGTCCTCAAACACACGCGGGAATTCGTATACGAGCCTTTTCCTCGCATTGGCCTCCTGCCGTATGAGATCCTTGAATATGCGCTTTATCCTTTCAGCCAGTTCCTGTTCGTCCAATCCGAGGCTCAGCGCGTTCCTTATGCGGAAGATGTGGGCCACATTCCGCAACCCGTCGCCGTCGCATCCGCTCACCGCCATGCGCATTCCGTTCAGCGCATTCAGGACCGGTTCAAGGTCGCCTATCAGGTGCAGCCCCTCAAGGTGCATCAGCGCGGTTATGTCGAGCCCTGTGCCGCATTCGGTCGGCAGGGACGTGACGTATCCAAACTCAGGATTCCATGCGAACGGATGAATCGCCGCCGCCTTGGTCTCCTCCTTGAGCAGTTTCGTCAGTGCGTTCGGGATTCGCGCCGGAGAAGATATCTTCACTTCGATGTGATAGATGTTTTCGGGCGTGAACGGGATGTCCGTGCGTTGCCTGTACAGGCATCCGAGCGAATGCAAGAAGATATCCGCCTCGTCGATTTCGATGTCGGTCATGCGGCACCGCCGTTTCCGCCGTGCTTTTCACCGCCGTCAAGTTCATCAAGCTGCTTGCGTATGCGGGCCGCCTTGCGGTAGTTCTGTCTATCCACCGCATCCTTCAGCTCCTTTTCGAGGAATGCGCGTGACGGCTTCCCGTCGCGGTCCTTTTCCGGAATCCTGCCTCTGTGCTTTTGCCCGTACGCACCTGAAAGAAAAGTCTCGCGGATCTCTCTGCCGAACATTATCCAGCAGTCGGCGCATCCGACCGTTTGAGTATCTTTTATCTTCTCCCATGTCGATCCGCATACGGGGCATTTCCGCTTCTTGGCGGATTCGCCGTCCGTGACGCCCTCAATGAGGCCGACTGCTGCGGCAAGAAAGTTCTTTACGAACGCAGGCGGTTCGCTGCCGTCGGAGGTTATTATCGTCGACTTGATTTTTCTCGACGATTTCCTTTCTTGGGCGTCAGGCGAATTTTCGCTGAGACATTCCTTGCAGACGTACAGTTCCTCGTCGTCGCCATTGGCGTCTTTCCGGTGCAGTACGCCGGACGCTTCATTTCTGTTGCAGAGTTCGCAGAGCATGGTCAGTCTATGTAGAGGTCCGGGACTTCAACTCCGGATGATTTGAGATCGCCAGGCTTGATTGGCTTTATGTTTCTGTTGGAAGGCTTCGATTGCTTCTGAACGGACGCATCAGCGGTCTTTTTACCGGAGACGCTGTCTCCGGCAGATTTCTTTTTCGCTTCATTGCCTCCGTCAACTGCAGCCTCATCAGCGGAGACGGGTTTAGCATCGGCGCCGCTGATGCCATCCGCCGCCGATGTCGCGGAAGGGGTGTCGGACGATTGCTGCGGCGTGGTGGCGCGGTACAGCGCCGCAATGCCCCAGCCAATCATGACGATGACGATAATCGAGGCAACGGCCACAGTGGCTATGCGCCCTGTGTTCGGCGGCAGTTTCTTGACGTTGGAGAATACACCCGCGGAGACGTTGGACATCGTTTCGCGGAACTTTTCAGTGGCGGACGGCTTCTTCGGCTCTTCACCGGCGTACGACTGTCCGAAGATGTCTCCGTACGAACGTCGCGGCGGCGCGGCCTTGTCCATAGGTGATATGCGCGGCGGCATTTCGGCCGCTGCACATGGCGGTGGGGGTGCAATGACAGGTGACGGCATTTCCGGCGATGATGCAGGAAGCGCGTTGACGGATGTCTGCTGAGGCTGAGAGAACAGCGACGGCTCCTCGGTCGGATGTGCAGGCGGTTCGGTGACGGTCTGCATATCCGTTGTCGCAGGCTCCATGGCAGCTGCCACGTCAGGCGTCGGTTCGGTTTGCAGAGGTCTTTCAGGAGCGGCCGGTTTCGGCATCTTCGCGGGTGCGTCCTTGTTTGCGGAGTAAAGGGCCATGAACTCCGTCTGCAGCGGTTTAGGGTCAAGTCCTACTGTTTCACAGTACAGTTTCACGAATCCGCGTCCGTATATTGCGGCGGGAATGCGGCGGAAATCCTCGTTTTCAAGTCCCTCGACAACCTGGACAAGAAGATGCGTCGCCTCCGCAAGCTGTTTTGCGGTCAAGCCTTTGGCCTCTCTCGCCGTACGCAGTGTCTCTCCGAATGACATGGTTCAATTATCCTCCTTTAGTTGCCTTCTCCGTCCGGATTCGGCTGCCCAATGTTGTCCTCGCCCTCGATTGACGGCACAGACTGCCCGGCTTCAGCATTTTCGGCTTCGGCTTCGTTTTCGGATGCCGTGATGGCGGCAGTCTGATCAGGCGTGTCGAAATTGACAAGTATGTCGCGTGGTCCGGCACCCTTTGCCGGGCCGATTATGCCGCGATCTTCGAGAAGGTCTATCAGTCTTGCGGCGTGGTTGTACCCGATGCCCATCCTGCGTTGCAGGTGCGATACGGACGCACGGTTGGTCATGCGCACGACTTCGAGAGCCTGGTTGTACAGTCCCTCCTCCTTGGATCCCGTCATTCCGGCGGGTGCCACGCCGCCGTTGGCCGTGACAACTGTTGAAGTCTTTTCCTGCGGTGGCGGTGCGTTGTCCGGATCGTTCTCGTTGTCGGCGAACGGGTCTGCAATCGCCGCTTCCTTCACTCTTGCCAGCTTCGACGCGAAAGTCTTGTCGAACTGCACGTTTGCGTGTTCCGCTATGAACTCCGTTATGCGCGTGATCTCCTCGTCCGCCACCCATGAACCCTGTGCACGGATCAGATTGCCTTCCTTTGTCTTGAAAAGCATGTCGCCGCGCCCTATCAGCGATTCGGCGCCGGTGGCGTCCAGTATGGTGCGTGAGTCAATCGCCGATGCCGTCTTGAACGCGATGCGTCCGGGGATGTTGGACTTGATTGTGCCGGTTATCACCTTCGTGTCCGGGCGCTGCGTTGCGAGTATCACGTGGATTCCAGTTGCGCGCGCCTTGGCGGTGAGCCGTGCGATCTCCGGTTCAACTTCCTTGCCGGCGGACGCCATGAGGTCGGCAACTTCGTCGATGATTATCACTATGTACGGCACTGTGCGCGGCAGGTCGTCTGCGCCCGACTCTTCGCCGCCGAACATATCCGGCTGCGTGACGATTTCGCGTGTGTTGAAATCCACGATGTTGCGCTTGTTGACGCGGGCGAACATCTTCAGCCGCTTCTCCATCTCGGAGACGGCCCAGCGAAGCGAGTACACGACCTTCTTTGTGTCTGTCACTACAGGCACAAGCAGGTGCGGGAGCGTCTGGTACGCCGAGAACTCGACGCATTTCGGGTCGACCATTATGAACTTGAGCTGTTCGGGCGTACGGCACATCAGCAGTCCGTTTATGATCGAGTTGAGGCATACGGATTTGCCCTGTCCGGTTGCGCCCGCGACGAGCAGATGCGGCATTGTGGCGAGGTCGGAGACCAGATCGTGGCCTGCGGCGTCCTTGCCGAGAAGCAGCGGCAGGTTGTATTTTGCCTGTCCGCGCCTGTCAAGCGAGACATTGCGTCTCCATGTGTCGGATTCGATCAGTTCCCGGAAGGAGACGCCGGCGGCGACCTTGTTCGGCATTTCGATGCCGACGGCGTTCTCTCCCGGTATCGGGGCTTCGATGCGCAGAGACTTGGCCTTCATCGCCATCATCAGCGTGTTAAGAAGCGATTCGACCTTCTCCGGCCTTGTGCCGGGAGCGAGGGAGAGCTTGTACTGCGTGACAACCGGCCCCTGCACCATGTCGATGAGCGTTGCGTCCACATCAAAAAGCTTGAGCGTTTCGATGAGCTTGGTGCCGATTGCCGCCACGTCCCCATGGTCTGCCGTAGATTTTGAAAGGGGGTTCAGCAGCGAGACGCCTGGCAGCACGTACGGCCCCTTGTCTTCCTCCGGTGCGTCTTCCGCTCCATTGTCGGTGGGCTTTGAAGTCTGCACGTTTCCGTCTGCCGCCGTCATCCTCGCCGCAGATGCGAAAGATTCACCGTCATGTCTGTCGTCTGTCGCACACTTGAGTGCGGTGTCTGATGCTTTTGCCGCCTTGGCGGCTTCACGCGCCGCCATCTTCTCAGCCTCCTTCGCCGCTTTCGCGGCGGCGCGTTCATCCGAGATTCGCCTCCTCTCCTCCTCCTTTGCGAGCCTGGCCGCCTCCTTGGCTGCCTTCAGAGCCTCAATTCTGTCGTGCTCTTCACTTTTTGCGCGTTCGCGTTCGGCAAGCTCCTCCGGCGAGAGTGGCTTGCCTCCGATGAAGTTTCCGAGCGAGACGAGTATTGTGCGGAAGCCGATCAGTGAAAGCATGGCGAACGCCATGAGCGTGGCCATCAGGATGGACGCGCCGAACGGGGACAGCAGACGCGAGAGGCCGCAGTCCATAACGAGGTAGCCAAGCGCACCGCCCGCATTTCTGCCGAGATTCAGCCTTTCGAGCGTCATGGCGAGGGAAGGGGACGCTCCAAGAAGCTGCAGAAGGCACGTTGTCGCAAAGAGAAAGAGCAGGAACGCAAGGAACCTGAGACCTGGGCGGACGGACTTTCCGAGAATCAGGAGGAGTCCGAGCAGCAGTGTAAGCGGCGGCACCGTCCATATGGCAAGCCCTATCATCTGGTAGCCGCAGTAGGCGAACGCATCGCCCACAACGCCAATGAGGTTGGTCGAGGTTTCGGGCGGGATGTTCAGGGCCGCAATCGCCTGCCACCGGTACGACATCAGCGCCAGAAGCGGGAAAAGGGCTATTGGGAAAAGGAAAAAGCCTATGAGCCAACGCCTTGTCTTTGCCTCGTTGTCGTGCTGCTTTGCGGCCGTTCTGCTATTTTCCGCTTCCGCCATCAACCGTGCCTTTCATGAAGATGCCTTGCGTGACGCCATTCTCTTCGGATGTGTTCCGCATTGAGTAGTAGATTACGAGCGCAAGCACGAGAGCAATCAGCTTCAGCCCCCAGTTGCGCCGGAAGATGTCAAGCAGAGCCGTCATTCCCCGTTTTCCTTTCCGAACTTCGACAGTCTCGCCCTGAACCATTCGGCAGCCTTTTCGCCTGCGGTCTTCTTCGTCGGCATGGCCTTGCGTATCCAGCGGAGGATGGATGCCTTTGCGGCTTCATCGCTCTGATAGCGGATCAGCTTTCCGTTGTGGGCAATAGATATGCGGCCGGACTCCTCGGACACCACAACTACAAGCGCATCCGTCTCCTCCGACAGTCCTACGGCGGCGCGATGCCTCATGCCGGATTCGTACAGGTCGTGGTTCACGGAAACCGGAAAGATGCAATGTGCGGCGACGAGTCGTCCGTTGCGTATTGTTGCGCCGCCGTCGTGGAGCGGAAGCGGTGGGGTGAACACAGATACGAGAAGTTCACGTGACGGAATGGCATCGAGCGTAACTCCGCTCTCCTCGTAGCTGCGCAGCGAGATGCCGCGCTCAAACGCAATCAGTGCGCCGATTTTCTTGCGGGCAAGGTCGAAGACCGCTTCCGTCATCTTTTCAGGCGTCATGGTGCGCCTGTCGAACGGACGGTTCCCTTCTGAGAATATCAGAGAACCGATTGCCGCGAGGATTCGGCGGATCTCAGGCTGAAACAGCACGACCGTCGAGAGGGCGAGATACATCAGCAGCATCTGGAGGATTCGTGCAAGGACATCGAAGTGGAACAGGAACGTGAACGCGATCGACACCCCGAACAGAATGCCGACTCCTGTCAGCACCTGTCCGAAGCGCGAACCGCGCGCCGCCTTGAGTATTGCGTAGATCGCAAAGTAGAGGATTGCGATCTGCACTATGTCGCGCACGAGTGTCCAACTGAGCCAGTTCACTGCCTTTTCTCCAGACCAAGCAATTCTTCGATGTCGCGTCCGTCCATCGATTCCTTTTCAAGGAGCGCGGCGGCGAGCGTTTCAAGCTTGTCGCGGTTCTTGGCTATCAGCTTCTCCGCCTTGCCGTATGCGTTGGACACCATCTTCTTGACTTCGGCATCGATGCCTTCGGCGGTTTTCTGCGAGAAGGGCGGAGGCATCGGATCCGGCGAGAACTGGCTTGGCTCAACGAACGACTGGAAGCCGTACGTCTCGCTCATTCCGTACTTGCATATCATGTCGCGGGCGATTGAGGTCGCCTGCTGTATATCCTGCGCCGCGCCGGTGGAGATGTCGCCTGTCTTGCTCAGTTCGGCGATGCGCCCTCCGCAGCAGATGCACATCTCGTCGAGGAAGTAGTTCTTCGTGCGGTTGAGTATGTCCTTCTCCGGAAGCGCCATCGTCGCTCCAAGCGCACGTCCGCGAGGGATGATCGTCACCTTGTGGAGAGGGTCTGCGTTCGGCAGCAGGAGCTGCAGCAGCGCATGGCCGGCCTCGTGCCATGCAGTGATCTCGCGATCCTTGTCGGTGAGGTTTGAGGACTTGCGTTCGCGCCCCCACAGCACCTTGTCCCGCGCCTCTTCAAGCGCATCCTGCGTCACGCCGTCCAGTCCTCTGCGCACGGCGAGAAGGGCGGCCTCGTTCAGAAGGTTCGCGAGGTCGGCGCCGGAGAATCCCGGTGTGCCTCTGGCGATGCGCGAGAGATCCGCGTCTTCGGCGAACTTTATCTTCGCGCCGTGGAGTTTCAGAATGTCTTCGCGTCCCTTGAGGGAGGGGAGATCCACGTAGATCTGCCGGTCGAAGCGTCCCGGACGGAGGAGCGCCGGATCGAGTACGTCCGGACGGTTTGTCGCCGCAATGATGATCACTCCCTCGTTGGCGTCGAAGCCGTCCATCTCAACGAGCATGGCGTTGAGCGTCTGATCGTTTGAGTGTCCGCCGAATGCGTTGGCGCCGGTGCGCTTTGCGCCGACGGCGTCTATCTCGTCGATGAATATCAGGCACGGCGCGGAACGCTTGCCCTGCTCGAACATGTCGCGCACACGGCTTGCGCCCACGCCGACGAACATCTCCTCGAAGTCAGAGCCTGAGATGGAGAAGAACGGCACCTTCGCTTCACCGGCGATGGCCTTGGCAAGAAGCGTCTTTCCCGTTCCGGGCGGGCCCACGAGCAGCACACCTTTTGGTATCTTGCCGCCGAGCTTCGAGAATTTGGCGGGGGATTTGAGAAATTCAACTATCTCCTGCACCTCCTCCTTGGCCTCGTCTACACCGGCAACGTCGCTGAACGTCACCTTCCTCTTCGACTTGTCCTCGTTCAAGAGCCGTGCTTTTGACTTGCCGAATCCGAACGGTCCGCCGCCGCTGCCCATCTTTCGGTAGAATATGAACCAGAAGAACGCGAGCAGAAGCAGAAAGAAGAGAAGCTGCTGAAGCAGAGGGCCGATGAGAGGGGCGTGTTCGCGCACCGGGCAATCGATTCCCCGCTCCACGAGCCAGGACATGAGCGCCTCATTCTCGCCCGGCACGAGACGTACCCTGAACGCAGCGTTTGCGCCGGTGTCCGACATGTATTTTCCGCGAAGGTACGTGCTGGACGAATCAAGGTCGCGCACCCGTTCGACTCTTGCGATGCGGTTCTGTTCCACTGCCTTCCTGAAACCGGTGACAGACAGGTCTTCAATCTTTTCGGCTCCGGCCTGGCCGAAAAAGCGCATCGCGATGAAGGTCGTCGCCACGATGGCCAACACGAGCCAACCGCTTCTTGAGGGGTTTATGTTGGCGCTCTTCGGCACTTCCCGGCCGGTGCCTGTGCGCTTGCGCACGTCTTCTTTCTGCTTCTGGGACATATGGGTGTGAAGTATACCAAAAATTGCCGTCTGTGACGGGCGATGCTTACGCCGCGCAAATGGTAATATCTAGTGGGTCAGCAAAAAAGGGAGGAAGGCGATGGGGATCGACGAAGAAGAAAGGACACCGCCGTACGACAGGACGGCGACATGGCGTAATACGCACGGGGAGGCGCAGTTCTTCTCTTCACGGACACTTTCATCGGAACGGACGCAGTGTACCACAAAAGGCGACGGGCGGCGGCGGGGCCGTTTCGCGGACGGCCGCTTTATGGTATAATCCTCGGCGTTCTGCGTACGGCGGCGAGACCGTCGGCGCGGGGCCGGACGCGGCGGGGAGAAATCCGTCGTGCCGAAGAATTTAGCATCAACGCTAACAAGTCGTTCGCACGAAATACTACCACTATTTCAC
>CAYTWE010000024.1:0-32548 GCA_964440985.1 uncultured Lentisphaeraceae bacterium
GGCGTTGGATTATACCATAAAATGCCCCGCGCCATTTGGCTCGGCGTTCACCGACATGACGGACGATTTCTTCCACCATGTACCTTATGCCGGCATTCCATTCCTCCGACGCAAACGGCACCCTGCCGCCCTTCTCGGTGCGCGGCACATTCCACGGATGTTGCGATTCCATTCCGAGATATATCCAGAGTTTTGCGCGTTCCTTCGCAAGTCCTCCGGCGAACGCCGCGTCGATGTGCCTATCCAACGCACCGAGATCGGGAATCTCCCATCCCCCTTCATTGCGCATGCGAGGAAGCAGCTGATTTGGATATCCCACAAACAGAATGTTGTAGTCGCGCTCCACGAGCTGCCGCACCAGCCTTGGACAGCCGTTGCGCCCATTTATGAACGAACCGCCAACATAATCATATCCGGCCTTGTCCATCTGCACTCCAGCAAGATCGAGTTCCGTCACCTCCACCTTCACGGCGATGGAGACGGACGGGCATCCAGGCGTTGCGCTCTTGAGCATCATCAGCGAATGGTACGTTCCCGCCTCGACACCGTGCGTATCGAGTTCGAGGTACAGCGGTGCGTTCTCGTTCGGTGCAAGGCGAAGCAGCGTCCCCATGGAAAGCGGCTCCACCGGGTCGTATATCTCCCTGCCGTCCCGGTTGTACAGCGGAAATCCGCGCATGACGGTGAAGTGGCGGGCAATGCCGCCTTCCACCGGTTTCGGAGAGTTCACGCCCCCACACCGCCAACTGCGATATCCATCCGCGGAATGGCTGCGCGTCATCAACCACTTTCGTTCCGGTTTGTTCGTGGCTTCCGCCGAAGCTGAACAGGCAGTCGCTTGCCGACTTCGATGCTTTTGGAGTGATTCTCGCTTTCTGCGAGAAGAACGCTCCGCCCTCTCTGCACAGGTAAAGGGTGTTTGTGCCTGCGCTGCAGGTTACTGCGATGTCAAGCCACTGGTTCGTCGTGAATGTCATTGCAGCATAGTGCAGCATGTTCCTGTAGTCAATGGACGTCGTTCCGTTGTAGACCCTTATGTGTCCATCCCGCCAGAACTGCAACCAAAGCCCACGCTCACCGCTCCATCCGAAATTCAGACGCAGCAGTGTGGAGTACGGCCCCACGAACGACTCCATCTTGCATCTCGCCAGCACGGTGTATGAGGCGCCGTTCGTAAACGGGCCCGCAACATTGTTATAGAGTACGCTGCAGTTCACTTTGTTGGTGCCTGCAGCCTCATCGTGCCAGACAGGCTGGAGAAAGCGAATCGCGTTTCTGTCCTTCTGAACGGTGCGGGCATACGGACACACGACATCCACCGTCTCCACACTCACGTCCGTCTTCGGGCTTTCTCCGTAAAAGTTGACGATATCCCCCATCATATGTTTGCCGTATCCGGCTATGCATTTTTTTTTTCCTAAGTCAATAGCTCACCGGCTTTGGAGGTTCCCCGTTTCTTCTTGGCGGACGAGGCGTCGCGCCGGGTTGTGTCATCTGGTAGGGCACGACGTCCCCGTCGCGCCGGGGTGTGTCATGCGGGCGCGGAAGTTAGTTGCTTTCGCTGCGGGGAGTTCTGGAGTTCCGGAGTAGGGCGCGGCATCCCCGTCGCGTACGTCAACGGCGGGGCGAAACGCCCCGCCTTCCCGATCGCAAAAAATTTCAGCGCACTCTTGCATTGCGAGCCGCATTGTGGTATATTACGCCCCGTTTTTGACCCATGGGGAAGTAGCTCAGTTGGTAGAGCATCACGTTCGCAACGTGGGGGTCGAGAGTTCGAATCTCTTCTTCTCCACCATCAAGTCGAAAATAATGGAAGCGGCTTTCGTCTGAATCATGACGCGCCGCGATTTTTTTTTGCCCATTTGTACACCAACATGCGCATCAACAATCTAACCGGAAATCTTTACTTCGCCATGTGCCGGAACAATGAGCCTCTTGCAAAGAATCACGGAAAAACACTGCACACTGCTATGACTGGTGCCGGAGGAGGGACTCGAACCCTCACACACTCGCGTGCGGCAGATTTTGAGTCTGCTGCGTCTGCCATTTCGCCACTCCGGCCGGAAGCGGCGTGACCGCCAAACCTCTCGGAAATGGAGCGGGCGAAGGGAATCGAACCCTCGTAGCCAGCTTGGAAGGCTGGAGCTCTGCCATTGAGCTACGCCCGCTTACCAAAAAGCCATCCTTCAGCGGGATGGCAATTTGTATCGTCTCACACCAAATGGCGGGGTCGACGGGGCTCGAACCCGCAACCCCCGGATCGACAGTCCAGTGCGCTAACCAATTGCGCCACAACCCCCCAGTAGGTGAAAAACGGTGCGTAGTATAGCACATCCCATGTTCCGGCGCAAGCGGAAATGTTGAAAAATTCTATTTCGCAAAAATCTACCGAATCGCGCAACCAAACTTCACTGACTATTCTCAATGTCGGTGATGATGACCGAATTATGCCGGCAAACGTCACTGACGCTTCACCATATCGGTGATCACGGAAAGAAACTGGTTCACGTCGGTGAAGTTCCTGTACACGCTGGCGAAGCGTATGTAGGCGACCTGGTCGATCTTGTGCAGACGCTCCATCACAAGTTCGCCAAGCCTCTCCGACGTAACCTCGTCTCCGTCTATCACAGCTATCACGCTGTCGAGAAGATTGCGCACCTGGTCGTCGGAGACGGGGCGATTGCCGCAGGCGATCCTTACGCCCTTCTCCAGCTTGCGCCTGTCGAACGGCTGGCGGCGTCCATCGCGCTTCACCACAATCACCTCGTCGCGGTCGATCTCTTCATGCGTCGTGAATCTGAACCCGCAAACGGCGCATTCGCGGCGGCGGCGAATCGCCGCCCCTTCCCTCACGCTGCGCGAATCAAGCACACGGTCTTCGCCGTTGCCGCATTTCGGACACTTCATGCGGCCTCTTTTCCGTTCGGGCAAAGCGTGCAGTGGCGGCAGTCAAGGTTCACCGGCATGGGCGGCAGGTCGCCTTTCCTGTGCGCGTTCCATTCGCCGATGCGGTTGAAGAGCGCAAGCACAAGCCCGAACACGATGAAGCCTCCGGCGGGAAGGATCGCCATTGTGAGATACCCGCCTGCGAACTGGCGGATTGCGCCAATGAGCGTGAGCGACAGGGTGAAGCCAAGGCCAGACCCCAAACCGTCAGCAAGCGACGGAAGCACCGGATTCTTCGATGCAAACGCTTCGGCACGGCCAAGGATTATGCAGTTCACAACTATCAGCGGGATGAAGATTCCCAGGGAATCGGACAGCGCAGGAAGATATGCCTGCATAAGCATGTCCACAGTGGTCACGAACGCGGCGATTATCACGATGTAGCACGGAATGTGCACTGCGTCCGGTATGAGCCTGCGCAGTGCGGACACCAATCCGTTGGAGCATACAAGGACGAATGTGGCGGCACACCCCATGCCGACGGCGTTCTCGACGGATGTGGTGACTGCGAGCGTCGGACACAGACCAAGCACAAGCCGGAACGTCGGGTTGTTCTTGAAGATGCCATACCAAAAAGCCAACCATGTTTTCATGTGTGGATATCCTGTCAGAATCGATTATTTTCGCAAATCCATTGCCGCAAGCACCTTCCGGCGATTTCTCATCGCCCGTGCTGACGCAGTATCTCGTACAGCGCAACTCCAGCCGCGACCCCAGCGTTCAGCGACTCGAATCCACCCGGCATCGGAAGTTCCGCTATGAAGTCGCACGTCTCGCGGACAAGACGCGAAAGCCCCGCGCCCTCCGCCCCCACAACCAGGCCGGTGCGTCCCTTGAAGTCCACTTCCGTGTATTTTCTTGCATCGTCACCCCAGTCAAGACCGGTGAACCACAGATTTTTCTCCTTAAGGATCTTCATTGCTCTCGGAAGGTTGACAACACGCGCAACCTTCAAATGCTCGGCAGCGCCGGCGGAGGCACGGACTGCGGCCGGCGTCACGCCAACGCTCCTGTCCTCCGGTATCAGAACCCCCGTCACCCCGGCGGCACAGGCCGTGCGCAATATCGAACCTACGTTCTGCGGATCCTCGAGATGGTCAAGGGCTACCACAATTGCGTTTTCGTCCTCTTCGACATCCCGCACGATATCCTCGAAATCAACATACGGGTAGCCTCCCGTCTTGATGGCTACGCCCTGATGGTGTCCACCGCGAACCAGACGGTCAAGTCCATCCCTGTCCATCGTGCGTACGACGATGCGGCGCTGCTGCGCGGTAAGGCGAAGCGACGCAATCTCATCGGATTCATCCTTGGATGGCGGCGGCAGAACCATCTCCGATACGGTGCGCCTGCCTGCGCGAAGCACCTCTATGACGGGATTGCGTCCGTAAAGCCATTCGCCGCCCGAAACGAGTTCGCGAGGCCCTTTCCTGTGACGTGTATTCTGGTAGTTTCCCATTTTCTGCACCTTGTTGACTGTCTCCGCAAATCTCAATCACACATCCAGCACATAGCACACGACTGCGAGCAGACCGTCAGCGACGGCTATTGCGACTATGCTGTTCACAACGGCGCCGGTCGCCGCCAACCCAACGCCATCCGCCGTGTTCTTCGTGCGCATTCCCGCCGCGCAGCTGATGAACCCCACAAGCGCACCGAACAGAGCGGCCTTGGACAGACCGAGCACAATGATGAACACCGACGACGAATCCATCACGTGCTTCCAGAACACGCTCGCGGGGACGTCCATCAGCTGAAGGACGATACATCCGCCGACGAGCCCTGCCATCTCCGAGAAGACCGTCAGGACCGGCATCACCAGCGTCGCCGCGACAATGCGCGGCAGCACGAGAAACCGTACAGGCGGAAGCCCCATCGTGGTAAGCGCGTCCAGCTCCTCATCGACCTTCATCGTGCCAATCTCGGCGGCAAACGCGCTTCCGGTGCGTCCCGCAAGTATGATTGCCGTCACGAGCGGACCCAGCTCCCTGAAAAGCCCTATTGCGATCAGGTCGGCGACATACACCTCAACCCCGAACATCTTCAGGCTGGCCGCAGATTCAAAGGCAAGAATGAGACCGAGAAGAAGACCTATCATGGTGGCAATCGCCAATCCGTCGAATCCGGCGCGCTGAAACGCAAGGGCGCAGTCTCCAAAACGGAACTGACGAGGCTTCACGAACATGACAAGCCCACGAACAACGGTTTCTCCAAGAAACGCAAGATTGCCGCGAATCGCGTCCAGCCGGTCGAACGCAAGCTTTCCGATACCGTATGTCAGACCTTTTCCCATTCAGTCCGCTATCTGTTCCCGTAGTCAGGGACAAGCGACTTGAGCGTCTTTATGTACGACTCCGCTTCGTCCGTGCGGCCATCCGCAACCGCCTGGCGGATCAATGCCTCCATCCTCTCGACGATGCGCCGCTGAACTGCGGTTCTTCCTTCCGAATCAACATCATCCAAAGCGGCTCCCGCAGCCGCGATACGCTGTTCAGTCGCGGAGAGCGGCTTGGACGGGGCAGCCGGCACGCCTTCGCGAAGAATGCGTCTGCGGATCGCCTCCTCCTCGGCGAACTGTGCATCGCGCTTCGCCATCTCCGCAAGTTCGGCTTCGCGGGCGGCGTCGTTCTGCGCTATGAGCTGCATGAGGGTCTTGTTCGGACGCGTCTCCTCCTCGCGGCGGCGCAGCTCCTCCTGCAGACGCTCCACCTCGACGAGCTTCGCCGCATAGTCGGCTTTCTGAAGCGCAAGCACGTTGCTGGCGGCAAGCGTCTTCTCAAGATCAAGCCTCAAGGCGCGTTCGGCAAGCGCCGCCGCATCAAGTTCCGCCTGCCTTGCGGCGTTTGTGGCGGCGGCACACTCGGCGATGGCTTCAGCCTCGGCCTTCCGGGCTTCTGCGGTCTTGCGTTCATGCTCGGCCCTACGGGCGTTCTCGGCGGCGGTCTTCGCCTCGGCCTCAGCCTTTCTCGCCTCTGCGGCGCGCGCGCTGGCAAGTTCCTTCGCCTCCGCCTCGGCGGCAAGCTTCGCCTGACGCTCAAGCTTGGCCGCCTCCGCCCTTGATTTCGCGGCGGCCGCCTCGTCCTTGGCCTTTCTTGCCTCTGCCTCAGACTTCTTCCGCCCCTCCTCCGCCTTCCGCTGCGCGGCCTCCGCCTTGCGGGCGAGCATCTCCGTCTCGGCGTTGCGCTGCTCTCCGCGCCGCACGGTCGTGTACACGCCCCCGGCGACCACCACTATCGTGGCAAGTATGATGACAGAATTTTTCATGATAGCGTTGTCGCGAATTTCCGTTTGCCAAAAGACGGCACCGCTCACCTTTCCTCGGACCGGGACGGATCAGCCTTCAACGCCTCTGCGTCACGGTTTACGGCCGACCCCGCCGGAATCGGCTTGCCGTCCTTCTTGAGATCCTTGATGAACTTGTTGTACTCGTTGTCGGAAGCGGCCGCCTCATCTGCCTTCCTTATCTCCTTTTCGGCCTTCTCGACATCCTTTCTTTTCAGTTCATCGACGAACTCCCTCAAATCCGCCTGCTCCTTCGCGGTCTTCTCGAACTCCTCGCGGCGTTCCTTCTCAAGTTCATCCTTGTGAAGCTCAAGCCAAAACTCGCGTTCATCCTTGCTCATGCTCTCGAGCTTCTTGGCGCGTTCGACCTTGACCTTCTCGATGGCAAGCTTAGCCTTGCGCTCGGCGTCCTGCTTCGCCCACTCCTCCTTGAAGCGGCGAAGCTGCTCCTTCTTGGATACAGGGTCGGCGAGCGGCGAAGCGCTCCAGCCGTTATCCTCCCACGGATGAGGATCGCTCAATATCTTCTTGCGCCGAAATGCCTCGGCCAAAGCTGCTTGTGAATCATCAAGAACATACGGGGTCATAAAAATCAGCAATTCAGAACGCTCATCTTTTTGCTCTACAGACCCGAAGAGCCACTTCCCTATCCACGGGATATCCTTAAGCAGTGGAATGCCCGTTTCACTTTCAGCTGTAGTTTTAGTTGTCAAACCTCCAAGAATCACAGATTGACTGTTTTCCAGACTTATGTCGGCAGACATTTTTCTAGTCACTGGCACATCAATTTGCTGTGTAGTATATGAATTACCATTCGGAGCCAACATGTCCTGCTTACCACTCACCTGCGAATACTCTTCTTCAACTGTGAGCATAACAGTGCCGTTTGGATTGATCTTTGGTGTAATCTTCAATGTGATACCAATATCCTTTGCAGTATAGTTCGGCGACGGCAATCCACTACCCGCGTAAGCTGAGGAAACAGCAGACCATCCTGTCAAGAACTGGCGAGAGGATGTTGCTTCAATTGTTGCCTCCTTATTGTCCACGGTCATCACAATCGGCGATGCAACATACTTTGTGCGTGAATCAGTTTTGGATGCTTCAATAACGCCTGCGAGATTCAACTTGTCCGACTTAAACAAGTAATTTATACCACTTCCAATAGGAGTGACTAGATTAGTACTTACTCCTGAAATTCCACTCGTGGCAAAACTCGCAAGTTTGGTAGATCCAGCACCGCCCCCAATCATCTGTCCATGATTTATAAAAGCATTTTTCGCGACATCACCACCCATCACCCAATCAATCCCTGTTTTAAGATTATCCCCCAACGAAATCTCGATTATCACCGTCTCGATAAGCACCTGCGACAGCTTCACGTCCATGTTGTCGATTACATCGCGGATGGCGCGCATATCCGCCCTGCGAGCCATCACGACGATGCCGTTGATGCGCTTGTCGGCAAGCACCTTCACGTTGTCCTTGCTGAGTTCGCCGAGACGCGATGCGTTGGTGTTCTGGAACGTCGGGCTGCTGGAAGATCCGCTGCGCCGCGTGTTCTGCGCCGTCCCCCGCGTGAGGTTGCTGTTCGACGCACCGCCCTTCTGCGTGTTGGCGTTTTGGTTGTTCTTGCTCTGCGACGACGTGCTGGATGCGCCGATCAACTCGTTCAGCATCGACTCCACATCCTCGGCCTCCGCATACTTGAGGCGTATGACCTCAATCTGCACCTCCGGCGTGGTCTCCACGTCAAGCGTCTTTATCACACGGTCGAAGAAATCCATGTTGGACTTGTTTGTGATGACGATCAGTTTGTTGGAGCGCTCATCGGCGAGAATCAGCACCTTGCCGCGAATCATCCCGCGATCGGCGTCGGAGACGGACGCCACAAGGTCGGCGTTCGGGGTGCGTTCAGGCTCCTGCTGGCGTCCCTTGATGCCGGGACGGTTGTTGAGGTTCAGAAGACGCGAACCGGTGGAGGACGACGAAGAGCTGCTGAAGCCCGGTGCACCACTTGACTTCGGTCCGCTCTGCTTCGGCTGGTTCTCCTTCTGCGATTCAGTAACGATCGTCTCAAGATGCGTCTTGATGTCCGTCGCAAGCGCATATTCGATCTGACGCACAAACACGTCCTCCGTGACGGGCGTCGCGATGTCTATGGCCCTGACGACCTCAAGCATCCTGTTGATGTTCTCCTGCGTATCGGTGACAAGGATGGCATTTGTGCGCTCAAACACCTGGAAAAGCCCTTCGGGCGCCTTGAAGCCCTCAAGAGCCTTCTGAGCCTCGGAAACCTCAATGTTCTTGAACACGATCATCTGGCTCACCACGCGCCCCTGTTCGGGGAGGTTGCCGCGGTCATCCATCCTGATCGGTATGCCGTGCCCGCGTACGGTCTTGCGCGGCAGTGCGCGAAGGAACTTTTCGCCACGCGGCTCAAGCACCACACCGTTCATCGTAAGCACGACCTCGATCGCCTCAAGATACTCCGACTTGGTGAGCACCTGCCCCTCAAGCGAGCGCAGGGTTATCTGCGCCTTCGGAAGGTCTGGCGCAGGAATGACGGTCTTGCCGATCTCGTCCGCATACGCCTCCAGGACAAGGTTTATGTCCGCCTGGTTGAACGCAAGCGCAGGAACCCCGTTCGTCCCGCGTGGCACGCTCTTCAGGTCGTCCCGCGTCATAGGCTGCTGGGACTCCGCCGCCGCACCCGAGCGGGACGAGCCGTCCCTCGGTCTGCCGAGCAGGCTCTGATGCCTAAGCTGAGACTGTGCAAGCGCCATCCCCGCCGTCGCTATCGCAAGCATTGCCGCAATGACTGTTTTCTTTTCCATAAATCACCTCCCTGTGGCTGTGCAGCGGCCGTCGGCTACTCCTCTCCTGTCATGTATGCGCACGCGAGCCTGAACGACCCGGTGAGGAATCCTTTTTTTGACGACGGCTTCACCGATATCTCGCGTACGTCGAACATCGCGTTCGTTTCACATTCGAGCGCGTGCATGAACTTCACGAGCGAAGTTATCGTGGCCTCCCACCTCTTGACGTCTATCGGCTGCTCGAACACGTCGCCGGCCTCCACCTGCTGTCCCGCCTGCCTCTGCGATATGGAGAGGTGGCAGTTCTGCGCAAGCGCATCCATCCGGCTGAGCCAATGCGTGTCCACATCCTTGGCGCTCTCGCTGAACACCGGCATCTTCTCGCGTTCATCCTCGTACGCATCGTTCCATTTCTGCCGCTGCGATATCAGCTTGCGTTCGGACTGCGTCTTCTTCTCTGCGGCGGCGTACTTCTTCGCCGCCGTGCGCCACTCCTGCTCCTGCCCCATGAACCACATGGCAACCGCAAGCCCATACATGAGAATCACGCCGCCGATCGCCGCAACCGTGCGGTCGCGTCTTGAGAGATTCGACGTCATTTGCCATCCTCCCCGGTTTCGAACAGACATTCGACCGAAAACTTGTGCACTCCCCTGCTCTGCGACGGGCCGGACAGGTTCACCTCCGCGAACAGCTTCTCCCCGTCATCCGCCTCCGCTTCGGTGAGCGCGTTCTTGAAATCGTACACGTCCGTGGGCTGCTGCGCCTCGCCAGATACCGAAAGCTTGTCTCCCCGCCTGTAGTTGAAGCTCGTGAGCGTGACGCCGTCCGGCAGACGGTCGGAAACGGCCTTCAGCAGTTCAAGCGAACCGCGAGCATGATCCGAATACTGCTGAACAAGCTTCACCTTGTCGCGCATATCCTTCACTTCCTTGAACGCCGCCGCATGACGCTTTGACAGCGTCTTCTGGCGTTCCGCCATCTGTCCGTACACGACCGGCACACCGAAGAGCGCACCCATCAGCAACGCCCAGCCCGCCGCCGCGACGGAGAGAAGCACCGCCAGCTTCTTTCTGAACCTCGCCTCTGTGCGCAGCTCCGTCCAGTCCGCAGGCGTGACGTCAATGGAGAACCCTTCGGCTGTGCGCAGGGCGACGCCTTCCACACCACCATACGCCGCTTCGCAGACATCGTCCTGCTGCCCGTCGCCGTCTGCCGGCTGCTTCGCGGCGATGCGCTCGGTGCGAACCGGCGCGAATGCGCCAAGGCGTTCGACAAGTTCAGCATCGACATCGGATCTCGAGAATACGACAATCTCCGACGCCTCTGCGGATGCGCCGGCTCGAAGAAGCGAGAGCGCAACCTCTCGGGACATCTCCGCAGAATCGGCTGTCGCGCCAAGAGAACGCAGGAGAGACGGGGCGCGATTGTCCAGCACCGCAACATCCCATCCGCCGCCGTCGCAATCCATCAGCACGACCTTGCGGGATGCGGCCGACAGGGTTTCGCCGGAAGGCTCCGCCAAATCCGCATCAGAAAATATCCGCGACCACAGTGTGCGAAGCCATCCGAGCACGGCGACATCCGTACGCAGCACACGCACCTTCGCCTCGTCGAGGGCGTCACCGATGTCGGCAGCCCCCGATTCCGGCAGAGCCGCGAACATCGATACGAATTCGCGGTCGGTCTCGGCAACCGTCTCCGCGCCGACGACCGGCGTCTCGTCCGGGAACGGGGAGATTTTGGCGATCTCGCCATCCGCCACATCCTGCAGTCGCTCCCGATCCTCAAGAGGAACGCGGGAGACCTCCATCAGCATGGAGGAGAGCGGGAGCGACAGCACCACCTCGTGCGTACCGAAGCACTTCGCCGCCTCCCTCAACGCCTCCACCGTGTCGGCATAGCGGACGTCCGCCGGTTGCCTTTCATCGTCGGCAGCCCCGGTCTCGGATGCCTGCGCGGATTCTGCGTCGCCGCCAATCCGCCAGAAGCGGCGATCGGCGACATTCCACTCCGTCCCGCTCTGCGCAAGACGGACACCACGCACACCGGCAGGCTCGATTCCAAGGACTGTGATCGACTTCTTCACAGCTGCTTTGCGCTTTTCTTCCTAAGATCCCTGATTGCCGCGTCCACATTTGCGAACAGCGTAGGCAGAGTCTTCGCGGAGACAGTCGAGAAGGCAAGACGGATCAGTCCGGAAAGCACTATTGTGCCGGTAGAATACTTCTCGATCAGATGACGGCGGACGTCCTCCGCCTCTACGCCCTTTGGCTTCACGCACATGAAGTAGCCGGAGTTGAAAGGCATCGCCTCAAACGACTTGGCGTACTCAGGATGCGTCTTCAGTATGCCGCGAATTATCCTGTAGCGGTTCTTGAGAACCGCATACTTTTCGCGCTTCTGCCGGATGTACGCGGGATCGCGGTACGCCGCTATCGCAAGATGCTGTCCAATCGACGAGGCGTTGGAGATCGACGAACGCACGTTGCCGGCGGCTTTCGCCTCAAGGGCGGTCAGCTGCTCCTGCGCAAGCCCCTTGCCGGCGAAGGTTATGAAACCGACGCGCATTCCCCACACATAATCCTCCTTCGTGGTGCCGTCGAGCTTTACGGCCAGCACGTTCTCGTGCAGGTCGGCGAATTCGGAGAAAAGCGACTCCTCGTGGACGCCCTTCTCGTATACGAGACCGAAATACGCATCGTCGAGAACGACCACAATCTTCTTGTCCTTCGCCGCCGACTTCACCGCTGCGACAATCCTCTTCGCATCCTCAACCGTCGCCGTGTAGCCAGTGGGGTTGTTCGGGAAGTTGAGAATCAGCACCTTCTTGCGGCCTGGAGCGGAAAGTGCCTTCTTCATCGCATCCGCATCAAAGCCGCCCTTCTTGAACGTGTTGAACGTTTCCATCTTCGCGCCGCAGGCGTCCGAGAAGATGAGCGCATAGTTGTCCCAGTAGAGATCCGGCACCACCACGGAATCGCCCTTGTCCGCGAAAAGCTCGGCACACACGCGAAGCCCATGCGTGAGCGCATTCGTCACCACAGGGTTGGAGAACGTCTTGCCCTTGAGGGACGGATTCTTCCGGATCTGGAAGTCGCGCCATATTTCGCGCAGCGCGGGCAAACCGAAACTTCCGGCATAAAGGAACGTTTTGCGTCCGAGAGGGATGTTTTTAGAGAAGCAGTCCATGACAAGAGGAGTGCCGTCCTCTTCAAACGCCATGCCTATCGTGGCGTTTATGCCGCATTTCTTCGCTTCGGCGCCTTGACCAAGGATTCCGCCGAACGGAAAGTACATACGCCGCCCGCCAACGGAAAGGAAATCCGCCGCAGGACCGAGCGTTTTGTTCAGTCGCTTTGCCAATATGTCCATAGACCGCAAATTATACCACATAACGTTTTTTGCGGTTATGTGTTTTTTGACAGGTCGAGCGCATTTCTGCGGATGCCCGCAGATTTCCAATCCGTCAGACGCGAACTGCGGGCGACAGATAGACCGGAAGCGGCTCCGCCTTCAGCATTTCAGGATGCGACAGCGCGATTTCAGCCATCCGGACGGCGGACGGCGAACGTCCGCCCGCAAAGCGGTCGCCGAATGCCGCCTCAAGCCTGCCGCCAATGCGCGCTGCATCGGGCGTGACCACGGACGCATCCGGCGGCACAGCCGTCGGCAACTCCGCATCTGTGACGAGATGCAGCTCCGACACGACATTCGCACCGTCGTACACCGCAACCCAGAACAGTCCTCGGCGGGCATCGCCCACTACCGCAGTCACACCGGCTTCGCCGGTCATCGACATTGCGCTCGGAATGCCGTACACAACGGGATCCGACGCATCGCCACCGCGCCGGGCCTTCATGCCTATCGCAAGGCCCTGGGCAAATGAAAGCGCGGCACGTATCCCAGCAAACGAACCCGGCCCGACACCGACGACAATGCGGTCGAGATCGCAGAATCCGCAACCCAGCCCGGCAAGGAAATCCCTCACCTTGACCGGCCATTCTGCGCTGCGGGCATCCGTGCCGGCAAATACGCAGTCCACAATCCTGTCGCCGTCTGAAAACGCCACGGACTGCACGTCCGTCGATCTGTCTATTGCCAAAAGTTTCATTGCCGCTGGATTATACCACATCGTCGCATGACGCAAGAAGTCCGGCAAGCGTCGAATCCTTCTCGGCGACTTCGCCCTTCGCAAGCCCATCTATCTCATGAGGAAACACGATCCAGTCGTTTCCGATGTCCCTGACGTAATAGTCCGGCCTTGTCTGCGTCGTGTTCTTGACCGGCTTCCAGTAGACGCACGCGAGGCGCATCTCCGCACCCGTCTGCGCCATCCTTGCCTTTACCGCAGCCGCAGTCTTGCCCGTATCGAACACATCATCCACGAAAAGCACCTTGTCGCCGCTGCCGAACATCGAAAACACTTCATCGCCGAGAGTGAACACGACATCGCCGTCGTTCTCGCCTATCCCAGAATAGCTTGCGCACTTGAGAGGAATGTGCCGCACGTCCCAGCCGGTTACCTTCAGAAATTCATGCACGGCCACGGCGACAGGTGCGCCGCCACGCCACAGCCCGACAAGAAAATCAGGCCGCCAACCATCCCTGCGCACAGCGGCGGCGAGAGTCCAGCCGTCGTGCAGGAACTCCGTCGCGCCTATGTATCGTTTTCCGTTCATTGCGCCTTCCTCTGCACTTTCTATTCAGACAGCCTCACCGTGCGGGTGAACTCCTTGTCGCCCATCTTCAGCAGGAAACTCTCGCCGGAGACGACAAGTTCGCCGGCAAGTGCGCGCTTCTCCTCAAGAAGCGCATCGATCCTGTCCTCCAACGTTCCGTGCGACATGAAAAGGTGCACAAACACCGTCCGTGTCTGTCCGATGCGGTGGGCGCGATCCGTCGCCTGGTTCTCCACCGCCGGATTCCACCAGCGGTCATAGTGTATCACGTGAGTGGCCTTTGTGAGGTTCAATCCGAATCCGCCCGCCTTGAGCGAGAGCAGGAAAGCGGTGGGTCTGGCAGCCGAATTGAACGCGGCGATCTGCGCCTCACGCACGGACGGCTGCTGCCCGCCGTGCAGAAAAGGAATCTTTCTGCCGAACTTCTCCTCAAGAAGCCTCTTGAGCCGTTCACCGACCTTTACGTACTGCGTGAACACAAGAGCGGATTCGCCAGCATCGAATATGCTTTCGAGAAGCTGTACGATCCTGTCAACCTTGCCGCCGTCTATCGTGCGCCCATCCGCTGAAATCCCGTCGCATACAAGCTTCAGCTCCGTGAGAAGCGCAAGCACCGCGCCCTTCGAGCCGCGCCCTCCGGCACGACCGTTGGCGTAGCGGGCGAGCGCCACTTCATATGCTGCGCGTTGACGCGGCGAGAGGACGCAGTATTCGCGTATCTCACGCTTAGGCCCCAGTTCAGCGGCGATTCCGGGATCGTTCTTCATGCGACGGAGAAGGAACGGCGCCAATGCCTTCTTCAACTCCGAAATCGCGGGCGACGGGCCGCCTTCGCTCAACGGACGCTCGAAATCCTGGACGAATTCGCTTCTTGTACCAAGCAATCCGGGATTCAGGAACTCTTCAATGCTCCACAGG
Source organism: uncultured Lentisphaeraceae bacterium (assembly GCA_964440985.1). Lineage (GTDB taxonomy): Bacteria > Verrucomicrobiota > Kiritimatiellia > RFP12 > UBA1067 > UBA1731. The sequence continues at coordinate 14,648 of CAYTWE010000024.1, forward strand.
TCTGTCGCACGGTTCTCGAACGGAGTTCCTGTGAGGGCGATCCTGTCGGCGGCGGGAAACGCCCTGGCGGTGCGGGCCGCCCGCGTGTCGGGATTCTTTATCGTCTGCGCCTCGTCAAGCACAAGAGCATCGAACCCAATGCAGCACAACTCGTTGCAGTCCTTCACGAAAAGCGGGTACCCGGTCACAACCACATCGCAATTGGCCGCCGCAGTGCGCAGACTCAGCCCGGACATTCTGTCGCGCCCCTGGTGCAGCATCACCTTGAGTTTCGGGGCGAACCGCTCCAGTTCGCGCATCCAGTTCATCGTGACGCTCACCGGCGCGACAACAAGTGTGCGGGCCGCCGCGACTTCCCTGCGCTTCAGCATCCACGCAATCACCTGAACGGTCTTGCCAAGCCCCATGTCGTCGGCAAGGAGCGCGCCGAAGCCGCGGTCTGTGAGGAACTTGATCCACGAATATCCGCGCCTCTGGTATGCGCGAAGCGTCCCGCGAAACGCCCTCGGCTTGGCGAGCGAACGGAACCGACCACCCGAACGCAGCTCCTCCAGCACCTTTCCGAACCAACCAGTCCCCTTGACCCTCGAGGCGACGCCTCCTCGCATCCGGCTGAATCCGAACGCAAACGCCATCGCCTCGCGCTCCGACATCCTCCGCCCGTCGTCACCGAGTACCTTGAGCGCGGATTTGAGGATTCCGCGATCGACCTCAATCCAGCGCCCACGAAAGAACACGACGCTTGTACCCTGCTCAAGCAGAAACTCTATCTCTTCGCGCGATACGGTCTCCCCGGCGACGCGAATGGTGACCTTCGCGCACAGTTTGGACGCCCCCCGCGCTGCGGCATGACCGCTTTCCGGCGAAATGACGGCCTCCGCAGACACCTCCGCCTCGAGGTTGGCGGGAAGTTCCATGCGGTATCCGGCGGCTTTCAGGGCCGGAGCGCCAACACGAATGAACGCCTCCATCTCAGACTGCTCCAGATCGATGGAAGTGTTCGTCATTCCGCAAAGCGGCGGCCAGATGCGGCACGCTGCGCCGAGCGCACGAAGCCCCTTGCGGGTTTGCGGAACTTCAGTCAGCTCAAGTCTCCAAAGCCCAAGGCCATTTCCGCCGTCCGCAGATGGTTCAGTCAGGCGGAACGCCGACTGCGCACAGTCGGCGGCATCGCATCCGTCATCCATGTTCCACACCGCAAGCCGCCGCCCAAGGTCGCGCAGATCTGCTTTCGACTTCCAGCGCACCAGGCCGTCGTCCGTGCGGAGCGCTGCGAAAAACGCATCATCGACCGTATCAATGCGGTCCGGCGTCTCAAGCACGCTCCTGCGGACAGACCGCATTGCGGCATCATCCCGTGACCAGCGGGCGAAGAACCGCCCGCCGGACTCCACCAGCATCGGCACGGGATTGCTCATGCGGCAGGCTTACGGCGCCATCGTTGCGGCGCCGGCGGCGTTGAAGTCCCCCTTGAGGTAGAACTCCTGCCAGGTTGCGTCCATTACGCTCCGCCACAGGTCACTCTTGAGATTCACCTTCTGGCGTTCAATCGTGGCAAGGCTGATCGGCACGAGCGTGTTCCACTCTTCGGTCTGCCCGACGACGCAGTTCGTGCGTCCGGCCATAGCCGCATGGACTGCGCTTCTGGCGAGCATGTAGCAGCGAATCGCATCCGTCCCTTTCGCCGGTACGGAGCGGATCATGTAGCTCGGATCGAAGTACTTGACCGAGCAGATCGTTCCCTTCGCCTTGAAATGGTTCGTGATGTGACGCTTCAGAAACTCGCCGATGTCCTTCTTGAGAACGTTGCCAGAGGCATCCATGCCAGCGGACTCGCCCTCGATGAGGCGTTGTCCCGCGCCTTCCGCCACAACGACGACGGTATGCGTCTTGCCGCTCGCAAAGCGGCGTTCAAGAGCCGTGAGCAGGCTCTCGGTGGTGAAATCGATCTCCGGAATGAGGCAGAAGTTCACGACCGGGTTCGCAATCGTGGCATAGGCCGTGATGAAACCCGAATCGCGTCCCATCAGCTTTACGAGACCAACGCCGTTGAATGTTCCCTTCGCCTCCATGTGCGCGTTGCGGATCACCGCCGTCGCCTCAGCGACAGCCGTCTCGAAACCGAATGAGCGTCCGACGAACTGGAGATCATTGTCGATTGTCTTCGGAACGCCAACCACGGATATCTTGAGTCCGCGCTTCAGGCACTCCTCGGCTACGTCGCGGGCGCACCTGAGCGAGCCGTCTCCGCCTATCACGAAAAGCACGTTGATGTTCATGCGCACGAGCGTATCGACTATCTCGTCCGTCGGCTGCTGCCCGCGGGAGGAGCCAAGTATCGTGCCGCCAAGTTCGTGGATGGTGTCCACCACGTCCGGGTCGAGCATTATCGGCTCGTATCCAAACCTCGGAATCAGTCCGGCAAACCCGAACCTGATGCCGAATATCGTCTTGATGCCGTAGTCGAAGGAAAGTATCTCGACAAGCCCCTTTATCACGTTGTTCAGTCCGGGGCAGAGACCGCCCGCCGTGAGTATTGCGGCGCGTGTCCAGGTGGGGTCATGATATATCTTCTCATGCGGACCGGCCCGCTCGAAGCTCGGTGCATGACCAAGCTTTTCCGTGAGATCCGCGATCATCGAGCAGTTCTCGTTTATGAGAATGCGCTCGCCTTCGTCCACAAACTCATGACGGCGGACGGGCGACGGTATCTTGCATTCGCCGAGACGCTGCACTTCCTGGGGGTATGCCTCAGGATTTGACATTATCTTATCTATTGTTGATGTGGTCATAAGTGAACTCCATGTATTCTGAAACTCATGGCTGTCAAAGTTCCGACGCAGACTGCACCGGCATCAGAGAAACGAGCATCCAAGGACGGTGTACAACACTCCTACCGCAAGGCAGACCGCTCCCGTCGCCACAACGCGGGACGGCGACGCCGCAATCCACGCAAGCAGCTGCCTGATGCGCCATGGATAGAACATTCCGAACATTCCCGAAACGGCGCAGAGATACGCAAAGACAACGAGGGAAAGCCGCCATGGCGTATCCTCAAGCCTTACGGCTGGAAACAGCTCCGCAGGGAAAAGCATCAATATCGCGGAGAATGCGCGTATTGGCAGGAGGTTCGCCATCCACCAGCAGGTCAACACGGTGAGAACCGCCGCAAGAATCCACAACTCGAACGGGAACGCCTTAAGGAAACGGTCGAACACCTCAATGCCGATGTTATCCAGTTCATACGCCGTCCACAGCCAACCGACCGCGCACAGCGCCACGGCGGCCGCACGGTTGCGCGGGAACGCGACAATCGCATTCGCGGCGAGCGACGGACGTGCCACGGCAAATGCTCCGCACACCAAAAGAGGGACTCCAAGTACGAAAAACCAATAAATCATAGCCATGTATTATAGCACAGTTGGCTGACGGCTGGGGGTGTGCACAAAAAACAGCCAGGCGTCCGGAGAATGCCCGGACGCCCAGCCGTCTGAAATGCGCCGCCAAAGCGGCGCACATTGCGGATTACATCATTCCGTCCATGCCGGGCTGGCCTGCGCCGTGTCCGCCGCAGTTGCAGTCCTTCTTCTCGGGAATGTCCGTGACCATGCAGTCGGTCGTGAGCAGGAGACCCGCGATGGAGGCGGCGTTCTGCAGTGCGCAGCGCGTGACCTTCGCCGGATCGACGACGCCGCACTTGAGCAGGTCGGCGTACTCGCCGGTGCGCACGTTGTAGCCGTTCGTGCCGGCGGCCTTCTTGACGTTGGCGATGACGAGCGCGGCTTCCTGTCCAGCGTTGGAGACGAGCTTGCGCAGAGGAGCCTCGATCGCACGGGCGATGATGGAGGCGCCGACCTTCTCGTCGCCTTCGAGGGAGAGGGCCTCGATGGCCTTCTGGCAGCGGAGATACGCCACGCCGCCGCCGGGAACAATGCCTTCCTCAACGGCCGCACGGGTCGCATGGAGCGCATCGTCGACGCGATCCTTCTTCTCCTTCATGGCCGCTTCCGTGGCCGCGCCGACCTTGATGATCGCAACGCCGCCGGAAAGCTTCGCGAGACGCTCCTGGAGCTTCTCACGGTCGTAGTCGCTCGTCGTCTCCTCGATCTGCTTCTTGATCTGCTCGACGCGGGCCTTGATGTCCGCGCTCTTGCCAAGACCCTCGACGATCGTGGTGTTGTCCTTGTCGACAGTGACCTTCTTGGCGCGGCCGAGCATATCGAGGCCGACGTTCTCAAGCTTGACGCCGAGATCCTCGGAGATGAGCTGTCCGCCGGTGAGGATCGCGATGTCCTGAAGGATTGCCTTGCGGCGGTCGCCGAAGCCCGGAGCCTTGACGGCGCACACCTGGAAGCTTCCGCGCAGCTTGTTCACCACGAGCGTCGCAAGAGCCTCGCCCTCGACATCCTCGGCGATGATCATGAGCGGACGGCCGCTCTTGGCGACGGCCTGAAGCACGGGCAGAAGCTCCTGGAGGTTGGAGATCTTCTTCTCGAAGAGGAGGATGTAGGGATTCTCGAGTTCGCACTCCATCTCCTCGGGATCCGTCACGAAGTACGGCGAGAGATAGCCCTTGTCGAACTGCATGCCCTCAACGACGTCAAGCGTGGTCTCAAGCGTCTTGGCCTCCTCGACGGTGATGGTGCCGTCCTTGCCGACCTTGTCCATCGCCTCGGAGATGATGCTGCCGACTTCGGCCTCTCCGTTTGCGGAAAGCGTTGCGACCTGCGCAATCTCGTCCGCGCTCTTCACCTTCTTCGCCTGCTTGGCGATCGCCTCGACGACTGCGGCCGTGGCCTTGTCGATGCCGTTCTTGAGCGCGGTGGCGTTGGCGCCGGCCGTGAGATTCTTGAGGCCTTCGCGGTAGATGGACTCTGCGAGCAGCGTCGCCGTCGTTGTGCCGTCGCCTGCGACGTCATTCGTCTTGGAGGCGACTTCCTTCACCATCTGTGCGCCCATGTTCTCGAAGGGGTCGGCAAGCTCGATCTCCTTGGCGACGGTCACGCCGTCCTTGGTGATCTGCGGGGAGCCGAACTTCTTGTCGAGGATAACGTTGCGGCCGGAAGGGCCGAGCGTGGACGTCACCGCCGCGCTGAGCTTCTCAACGCCGGCGAGAATCTTCTGACGCGCATCAGCGTCGAACTTGATCTGCTTTGCCATGGTTCTGAATTACCTTTCTGTCTTAAACGGTTACTTTTCGACGACGCCGAGCAGATCCTCTTCGCGGACGAGCTGCAGCTTCTTGTCGCCGATCTTGACTTCCGTGCCGCCGTACTTCGGGAGGAGAACGGTGTCACCGGCCTTTACGTCAAACGAAATCTCCTTGCCTTCCTTGTCCGTCTTCTTGCCGACAGCGACGACCTTGCCCTGCATGGGCTTCTCCTTCGCGGAATCGGGGATGATGATGCCGCCAACAGTCTGCTCCTTCTCTTCGATGGGTTCGACCAGAACGCGGTCTCCCAGAGGTCTGATTTTCATGTTTTATGTTTCCTTTCGGTTTGTTGGTTCTAAATTTGTCCTTTGGGCTTGTGCGGCGTCGCTCACTTCATCGTGAAGTCGGCGTCAACCACATCGTCACCCTTGTCCTTCGATGCACTTCCGGAGTTCGGCGTCTCGGATGAGCCGTTCGGTGGCGGCGTACCCGCGCCCGGAGGCGGAGTTCCCGCACCGGCCTGCTGCGCAGATGCGTACATCTCCTGGGCGACAGGCTCCATGGCCTTCATCAGAGCCTCCTGCTTCGCCTTGATCGCGTCGATCGGCGTGGAGGCGTTCTTGAGGGCTTCCTGAAGATCCTTGAGCGCAGCCTCGACAGGCGCCTTCTTGCCGGCGTCGATCTTGTCGCCCGCGTCCTTCAGGGTCTTCTCCACCTGGAACGCAAGGCCGTCGGCCTTGTTCCTGATCTCGACCTCCTCATGGCGCTTCTCGTCCTCCGCCGCGTGCATCTCCGCATCCTTGCGCATCTTCTCGATCTCATCCTTCGAGAGGCCGCCGGCGGCCGTGATCGTGATCTTCTGCTCCTTCTTGGTGCCGAGATCCTTTGCGGACACGTTGAGGATGCCGTTGGCGTCGATGTCGAACGTCACCTCGATCTGGGGGACGCCACGCGGCGCCGGCGGAATGCCGTCAAGGTTGAAGTTGCCAAGCGACTTGTTGTCGCGGGCCATCTTGCGGTCGCCCTGGAAGATGGAGATCGTCACTGCCGGCTGGTTGTCCGCCGCAGTCGAAAACACCTGCGACTTCTTGGTCGGAATCGTGGTGTTGCGCTCGATGAGCGGCGTAAGGACGCCGCCAAGCGTCTCGATGCCGAGCGTAAGCGGCGTGACGTCGAGAAGAAGCACGTCCTTCACTTCGCCCTTCAGGATCGCACCCTGAATGGCCGCGCCGATCGCCACAACCTCGTCGGGGTTGACGCCCTTGTGCGGTTCCTTGCCGAAAAGCTTCTTCGCCTGCTCCTGGATGCGCGGCATGCGGGTCTGTCCGCCTACGAGCACCACCTCGTCGACCGTGCTCAGACCGGCATCGTCCATGCACTTGCGGCACGGACCCGACGTACGCTCGACAAGCTCGTCCGTGAGCTGCTCAAGTTTCGCCCTCGTGAGCGTCATCTGGAGATGCTTCGGACCGGTCGCGTCCGCCGTGATGAACGGAAGCGAGATGTCGAACGTCGTTGCGGAGGAGAGTGCGCACTTCGCATTCTCTGCGGCCTCTTTCAGACGCTGACGTGCCATCATGTCCGTTGAGATGTCAATGCCCTGCTCGGCCTTGAAGCTGTCAATCAGCCAACGCATGATCGCCTGATCGAGATCGTCGCCGCCGAGATGCGTGTCGCCGTTCGTCGCCTTGACCTCAAAGACGCCGTCGCCTATGTCGAGAACCGAAATGTCGAACGTGCCGCCGCCGAAGTCGTACACTGCGATCTTCTCGTTCTTCTTCTTGTCGAGACCGTACGCAAGCGACGCCGCCGTAGGCTCGTTGACGATGCGCAGAACCTCAAGACCGGCGATTGCGCCGGCATCCTTCGTGGCCTGACGCTGCGCATCGTTGAAGTACGCCGGCACCGTGATGACGGCCTGCGTGATCTTCTCTCCGAGATACGCCTCTGCATCACGTTTCAGCTTCGAAAGGATTTTTGCGGAGATCTCCTGCGCAGAATATTCGCGCCCTTCTACCTTCACTGCGGCATCACCGTTCTTCGAGGCGCAAACCTCGTAGGGAACCATCTTCGTCTCCTCGGTCATCTCGTCGTAGCGGCGACCCATGAACCTCTTGATCGAGTAGATCGTCGACTTCGGATTCGTGACGGCCTGACGCTTCGCCGCCTGACCAACAAGCTCCTCGCCCGTCTTCGTGAACGCAACAATGGACGGCGTCGTGCGGGCGCCCTCCGCATTCGGGATCACGACCGGCTCGCCGCCTTCCATGACAGCCATGCAACTGTTCGTCGTTCCCAAGTCAATTCCCAAAACCTTTGCCATATTGTTTTCTCCTTGCCGAAACGGTCGACTTCAGCCAGTTTTGCCTCTGCTCAACTCTCTGCTGCGCCAGCCGTCTCATTTTTCTCTTTGCCGTTTGTTAAGCAATCATCGTGCCAAAAATTAATCTTGATAAAATCGCATTAATTTACTTATTAATCGCATAGACAAGTGTGACATGTGTCACGGCGGCACACTGACACAGTGCGAAATCCGCCACACGGACGATGCAGTGACGAGCCCGTGGCGACACCGCATTCAACCATCCGCTGAAGTTCCGTCAAATCCGAAGACGGGTCGCCGGTGAACCGAATACGGTTACGCCCGGTGCCACAGAACCTATTACGGTGCTTCCTATTCCAACAATCGCGCCATTTCCGACCGTGATTCTGGGAACTATCCTCGCACCGGGAAACACCGACGCCCCTTCTCCAATGTGCACTCCGCCGCCTATTGAGACAAGCGAGTATACATGGGAGAAATCGCCGAGAACCGTGTCGTGTCCAATAACTGCGCCATGGAATACGCACGAGTGCCTTCCGACCTTCACGTCAGCCGTAAGCACCACATTGTGCGCAACAAACGAACCTTCGCCGATGACGACGTTCTGACCGATTGACGCAGAACGGTGGATTACCGGCATGAACCGTCCACCGCGAGCCTCTATCAGCCCTACGCACCGCCTTCTCGCCTCAATGCTGCCGAGCGCCGTCACGAACACATCATCTTGGGACACCATGTACGTTTCCGGCGAACCCACGATATCCGGATATCCCGAAAAGCCGTCAAGTGCGGCGGGATTGGCGTCAAGGAAGCCTTTGATGCGGAAACTTTCGCCAAAACCGACAGATTCGCGGGCTGCACAGAACATCTCGCGACCGAATCCGCCCGCACCGACAATAAGCAGATTCTTCATGGCTCCCCTTCCTCGGAAATCCCCGCAGCGGCCATGAGATCGGCGACCGTGTTCAGCTTCATGAAGCCTTCAAGCGTAAGCTTTGCACCGTACTCATCCTCAAGCATGACAAACAGCGCAAAACCCATCATCGACCCCCACCCTCGCACCGAGCGGAATTCGAACTCCGGAGAAACACCGGGAATCTCCAGGATTCCGGCCACCCTGTCAAGAAAGTCTCTCATAACTGCGCTTGATTATATCACAAAAGGATATGTATATGCGGCGCAATTTCAAGCCTTGCGCAACCAACGAACGCATACACCCCGGCAATGTGTTAGAAATAACTAACTAATCGCTTGTGTTCGTCGGTCGGAAATAGTATACTATGCGCCATTCTTTTGAAGATAATTCTGTAGAAAGAATATAAAAAATAAGCATTAAAATCGAAAAGGAGCAATAATACCATGGAAAACGCATGGAAAGGATTTACCGGCGGATTGTGGCAGTCGGAAATAAACGTGCCGGACTTCATTCAGCGCAACTATACGCCGTATGATGGAGATGCAACATTCCTCGCTCCTGCGACAGACGCGACTGCGAAACTTTGGGGTGAACTTCAGGCGCTGCAGAAGAAGGAACACGACAAGGGCGGTGTTCTTGACATGGATACCGATGTCGTGAGCGACATCGATTCCCACGGCCCCGGCTATCTCGACAAGGATCTCGAAAAGGTCGTCGGTCTCCAAACCGAGGCGCCGCTCCGCAGGGCGTTCATGCCGTACGGCGGCATCCGCATGGCCGAGGAGGCCTGCGAAATGTACGGATACAAGCCGTCCGCCGAGCTTCACAAGATCTTTACGAAATACCACAAGACGCACAACCAGGGCGTGTTCGACGTTTACACGCCTGAGATTCGCGCCTGCCGCAAGAACAAAATCCTCACGGGTCTGCCCGACACCTACGGCCGCGGCCGCATCGTCGGAGACTATCGCCGCATCGCGCTCTACGGAATCGACGAGCTTATCAAGGCCAAGGAACGCGACCACAAGCATACCGGCGACGGCACGATGTCTGAAGACGTGATTCGTCTCCGCGAGGAGGTTGCCGAGCAGATCAAGGCGCTGCAGAAGATGAAGGCGATGGCCGAGTCCTACGGATTCGACATCTCACAGCCCGCCAAGACCGCCAAGGAGGCGTTCCAGTGGACGTACTTCGGCTACCTCGCCGCGATCAAGACGCAGAACGGCGCGGCAATGTCAATCGGCCGCATCTCCACGTTCCTCGACATCTACATCGAGCGCGACATCAAGAACGGCGTCCTCGATGAAAAGGGAGCGCAGGAGCTGGTCGACCATCTTGTGATGAAACTCCGTATGGTTCGTTTCGCCCGCATCCAGAGCTACAACGAACTCTTCTCCGGCGACCCCGTATGGGCGACGCTCTCCGTCGGCGGTCTCGGCATCGATGGACGCAGCATGGTCACCAAGAACGACTTCCGCATGCTCCACACCCTTGAGACGATGGGGCCGTCCCCGGAGCCGAACCTGACGGTTCTCTACTCCCGCCGTCTGCCGAAGCCGTTCCGCGAATACGCCTCGAAGATCTCCATCGACACATCCTCGATCCAGTACGAGAACGATGACGTGATGAGACCGGTCTGGGGCGACGACTATGCAATCTGCTGCTGCGTCTCCGCGACGCAGACGGGCAAGGAGATGCAGTTCTTCGGCGCCCGCGCAAACCTCGCCAAGGCGCTTCTCTACGCCATCAACGGCGGCGTAGATGCGAAGACGAGGGTGCAGGTCGCTCCGCCGTGGCGGCCGGTCACGTCGGACGTGCTTGACTACGACGAGGTGATGGCGAAGTACGACGTCGCGCTGGAGTGGCTTGCGGGCGTGTACGTGAACGCGCTCAACCTTATCCACTACATGCACGACAAGTACTACTACGAGGCGGCCGAGATGGCGCTGATTGACACGAACGTCAAGCGCACTTTCGCCACCGGCATCGCAGGGTTCTCCCATGTGGTCGATTCGCTCAGCGCAATCAAGTACAGCAAGGTGCACATCATCCGCGACGAGCACGGATTCGCAGTCGACTACAAGGCGGAGGGTGATTTCCCGCGCTACGGAAACGATGACGACCGCGCAGACGACATAGCGGTGTGGCTCCTGAAGACGTTCATGGCAAAGGTTGCCCGCCACCACACATACCGCGACGCCGTGCCCACCACGTCGATTCTCACTATCACGTCGAACGTCGTGTACGGCAAGGCTACGGCAGCCCTTCCGGACGGACGCCGCCCCGGCGTACCGCTTTCGCCCGGCGCCAACCCCTCCTACGGCGCGGAGAAGAACGGTCTGCTCGCCTCCCTCAACTCTGTCGCGAAGCTTCCGTACGAGTACGCGCTCGATGGCATATCGAACACGCAGACGATCAATCCGTCCGCTCTCGGCAACACCGAAGAGGAGCGCGTCAGCAATCTGGTCAACGTGCTTGACGGATATTTCGCCAAGGGTGCGCATCACCTTAACGTGAACGTGTTCGGCGTGGAGAAGCTGCTTGACTGCCAGGCTCATCCAGAGAAGCCGGAGTACGCGAACTTCACGATCCGCGTATCCGGCTACGCCGTGAAGTTCATCAACCTCACGAAGGAGCAGCAGGACGACGTGATCAGCCGCACCTGCCACGCATCGCTGTAATCCAAGGCGTCGATCCGACGTGGAATCCGCTGGATTGCATCATGGGCGCGTGCATTCGATAGAGTCGTTTGCCGCCGCCGACGGCCCGGGGGTTCGCAGCATCGTCTTTCTGAACGGCTGCAACCTCCGGTGTCGCTATTGCCACAATCCTGACACCTGGGCGAAGCAGGATTTCCAGCTCATGACGCCTGACGAAGTCCTTGCTAAACTTCTCCGCTTCCGCACATATTGGGGAAAGGACGGCGGCATAACCGCCTCCGGCGGAGAACCTCTCCTCCAGATGGACTTCCTGACGGAACTGTTCGAGAAGGCGCACACCAACGGGATAAACACGTGCATCGACACTGCGGCGGAGCCGTTCACGCGCAACGGGGATTGGCTGACGCGATTTCACAGACTGCTGGATTCGACCGACCTGCTTCTTCTCGACATCAAGCACATCGACTCAAAGGCGCATGAGCGGCTTACCGGCCGCCCGAACGAAAACATACTCGATTGCGCAAGATTCCTGAGCGACATCGGCAAGCCGGTGTGGATTCGCTACGTGCTTGTGCCGGGCATAAACTCGGATGACGAAACCATTGACAGAACGGTGGATTTCCTGCACGGCCTCCAGAATGTAAAGCGGATCGATGTGCTGCCGTACCACACGCTTGGACTGTTCAAGTGGAAGGAGCTCGGCATTCCCTATTCACTTGACGGCGTCAAACCGCCGTCGGTTGAACTGACGTCTCACGTGCGCGGAAAGTTCGGCGCGGTCAGTTCGCGGTAGACGCGCATCGTGCGCTCTGTCATCAGGTCAAACGAGAACTTTTCGAGCGCAGCGGATCTCAAATCGCCGAACTTCATGCCGGACACCTTGACGATCGCATCTGCGAAAGCCTTGATTTCTCGGCTTCCGGGCGGCGTTTCCGCAGGGACGAGCGCACCGTTCACGCCATCCTCCACTATGTCCCTTGCACCGCCGAAAGCCTTTGCAACGACCGGCGTCCCCATCGCAAGCGCCTCCGCCATCGAACGGCCGAACGCCTCCGGCTTCGTGGTGTTGGACGACACGAGGACATCCGCTATCGAAAGGCATTCTGCAATCTTCTGCTGATTGCCGGCAAAGACTACGTCCTCTTCCATGTTGAGCGACTTCACAAGGCTGCGGAGAGACGCCTCAACATCCTTCCGCCGCTCCTCTGCTTCGCCGACAAGCACAAGCTTGAACCGTCGTCCGCCATGCGCCCTGGCATTCGCCTCGTTCACCGCCCTTATCAGCGTGTCGTAGCCCTTCAGCTGCGTGATTCTGCCTACACCCATCACGGTGAATCTGCCGACAAGCCCCCATTCGGTGCGCTTCGCATCAACAAAGTGCGCGTCAAGCCGGTCAACATCAAATCTCTCTCGATCAATGGCGCGGGGAATCACGCGAATCTTTCCGTCCGGTACGCCATAGTTCGCTTTCAGATAATCGGCGATGAAGTTGGACGGCGTCACGACCAAATCCCCGAACGTCATCACCTTCGAATACGCAGAAACGGAATTTGCGCCATGCGCAAACGTGATCCACTTGATGCCAAGCTTTCTGTTTGCCGCAAGAAACAGCCATGCCGGTACGCGAGAATGCGCACACACGACATCAGGACGCTCCCGCTCAAGCAGCCTGCGCAACGCCGCACTGCGCGACAGGAACGTAAGCGGATTCTTGGACTTGACGTCCATCACCACGCAGCGTCCGCCATCCGCCGCTATCTGCTCCAGCAATCTGCCGCCGGATGACACGACCACATTCTCCCATCCGGCTTCAGCGAGTGCGCGGTTCACCTCCACAACACCGCGCTCCACGCCGCCCTGCTCCATCGCCGGAACGAGTTGTAGCGTCTTCACTTGCCGCGCTCCCTGAACCAAAAAACAAGCAACAGGGCGAAAAGCCCAAGCATGATCTCGCCGGCAAGATCGATGTACTGGAAGAGCGTGTCAAGAGCCGCCGGCCTCTGCACACCGTAGTGGTCAAGGATCAGAGGCACAACGCCAAACGTCGCAACGGCAACTGCCGCCAATGCGAGCACTGCAACGAACATGAACGAAAGCCGCATCCGCCTTCCGTTCGCAATGCGTCCGCGAAGCGATGCTCCCGCCGCCTTCTTCTGCGGCGATTCGGGCTTGGGATGTGTCATCGGTTGTGGTTTCTCGCCGTGCAGACGTATCTTTCCGGATGCCGTTCTCGGAAACGGCTCTGTCCTTACGACAACCTTCTTTATCCGCTTGTAGACCGGGAGCCGTCCGTTCAGATCCGCAATCTCACGCCTCACGGCCGCCTCGTTGACAACCGCGTACACCTCTGCCTTTATCTCGCGCTTCTCCCCGTCGCCGGAGACGACCACTTCACGGATGCCGGGAAGCGCATGGATGCGTTCCTCCAGGTCTTCGGGCGCAACCTTCTTACCGGAGGAAAGGACGATGGTGCGGGATGCCCGCCCTTCTATCCACACATATCCGTCTTCGTCGATTCGCCCCACGTCACCGGTGTTGAACCATCCGTCAGAAGAGAGCACCTTGGCCGTATGTTCAGGCTCACGGTAGTACCCCTTCAACACATTCGGGCCGCGAATCATCAGCATGCCGTCATCCGAGACCTTCGTCTCCACGCCGAATGCATCGCAGACGCGTCCCGCACTGCCTGCATGAGGATCGGCGGCCATGGGCGCAATCGAATACAGAGAGGTTGTCTCCGTAAGGCCATATCCGCCAAGCGTCTTCACACCAAGCGCCATGAGGTTTTCATAGACCCTGCGCGGCAGCGGTGCGCCGCCGACGAGTATCCAGTCTATCGGAGATCCGAATGCCTCCTCAGCCGACTTCGCCCGCTGCGCAATCTTGTCGGCAAGTATGCCGGCGAGAGCAGGCACGAGAAATATGTAGTTGACCCTGAAGCGCTCCACCGTGTCGTAGAGGCGCCTGAAATCAGGACATACCCCCAACGCAACACCCTGTGCAAGCATGAGATAGGTCGTGCACACGCCGAATATGTGATGAAGGGGAAGCACCATGAGCGATTTGTCGCCCGGCTTCATCCCAAGTTGGCTCTGCGCATACCAGGCGAACGTAGCCATGCCTCGAAGTGTGAGTTCCGCGCCGTGCGGACGCGATGTCGTTCCGCTCGTGAACACGATCATCGCCGTGCGGTCTTCGTCCGGCGGAGGCCCGTCGAACACGCCAGTCTCGCCGGCGGCAAGCGCCCGCCGCCCCTTGTCGATGTAGAAGTCCGTGCGCAATGAGCCGAACCGCCCCATCACGATGCCCGGAAGCAGCGCTTCAACCTCTTTTGCCTTCTCGGTGTAGAGTGCGGAGTGGATCAGCACCATCGCACCGGTGAAGCGGAGACGATCCGCTATCTCCTGCGCAGACTGCGTGACCTCAACAGGCACAACAGTCGCGCCGGAGAACACACACGCTGCATGACCTGTTATCCATTCGTAGGAGTTCTCGCCGAGAAGGCCAATTGTCGCTCCAGGTGCATATTTGCGGATGACCCACGCAACAGCCGATATGTCATCGGTAAACTGTCTCCAGTTTATCGGAATGGAGCGGTCGCCGACGGCGATCATGAACGCCGTCGCGTCGGGATGCGCGTCCCGGTTAGACTTGAATGCCTCGAAAAGTGTGTTCAAAACATGGACGATTATATCAAATCACCGTCAGACAGACCACTCCTCGAAGTGGCTTTTCTGCTCCACGGGCTTTGAATATGCATCCGTCTCGTCCACAATCTTTTTCGGCTCAAGAGCCTTTTCGAATGTCGGCAGCTTGCGCTTGAGGGGGTCGTTCTCGTTTATCGCAATCACGCCCTCCTTGCCGGCGGCATTCTTCACAAGCATTCCGTCGCGAAGTCCGACAAGCGCGGCCGCAGCCTCCTTCTGCTCCTCCGTGACCGCCTCACGCGCATCTACAGCGGCCTTGGCCGCTTCATCTACAGGCTTCAGTTCGGCGCACTGCCCACGAGCCAGCCTCTCAAGCGGCTTGAGCAGCGGATCGTCATCCTGAAGAAGAGTGCACTTCAAGGGTTCCTTGATGTATTCCTCAATCTCCGGAATGGCAAAGGATTCGTCCTCGTCCGCAAAAGAAATCGCAATCCCGGTGTTTCCTGCGCGCCCCGTGCGGCCGATGCGATGCACATAGTCGTCTGGCTCATACGGGAAATCGAAATTGATCACGTATTCGATGTCGTCAACATGTATTCCGCGACCGGCGACATCCGTCGCAACGACAATCTTGATCTTTCCGTTGCGGAACTCCTCAAGGGTGCGCAGGCGGCGGTTCTGGTTGACATCGCCGGAAAGCATCTCGCAGGAAACCCCACGACGCTTCAGAGACTCGTAGACGTCCTCCGTGGTCGATTTGCGGTTGCAGAACACTATCGCCCTCGCTTCGGGATGAAGCGCGATGTGGTTGAAGAGGACCTTGAACTTGTCCTCGGCCCGAACGACATACACCACCTGCCTCACCGTGTCCGTGGCGTTGTGGTCGCTCCCGACCTCGGCGCGTACAGGTTCATCCATCCACTGGGACGCCAATTCCATGACGCTGTCGGTGAGCGTTGCGGAATAGAGCATTGTCGTGCGCTTGTCCTTGGTGGGCAGTCGTCCCATTATGCGGCGCACGTCGGGAATGAATCCCATGTCAAGCATTCTGTCCGCTTCGTCGATGACGAGCGTATCGACCTTGTTCAGGTCTATCACATGCTGATTGCAGAAATCGAGCAGACGCCCAGGCGTTGCGACGAGGAGATCCACCGGGGACTCCTGCAGCTCGCTCCTCTGCCTGTCGTAGTCCATGCCGCCGTACACGGCTAACGAGCGGAGATCGCAGTACTTGCCAATGGCATCGGCATCCTTGCAGATCTGAATCACGAGTTCACGCGTGGGCGCAATCACAAGCGCACGCGGGCATCCGCACTTCTGCGCCCGCTGATCCGGGGTGCGCAGGTAGCGCGTAAGTATCGCCACGAGAAACGCGGCCGTCTTTCCTGATCCCGTCTGCGCCTTCCCGGCGATGTTCTTTCCGTCAAGCGCGTTCTGGAGCGACAGCGCCTGTATCTCGGTGCAGTACTGGAACCCAAGATCGGCAATGCCGTGCATCACCTCGGACGGAAGATCGAAATCGTGGAATCGTTTCTTGCCTTCAATCGGCTCTACGACGAACTGGTCAACCGACCATGCGGCATGAGACGCCTGACGCTTTGCGCGTTCCTCCGGCGATACGCTCCCTCCGGGACGCATCTCGTTCGCCGCCGTATTCACGGGTGCGCCACCGGCACGACGCTCCGTACGCGCACCGCGGTCGCGGCGGCGCTCTGTGCGAAATCCATCCCGGCGGCTCTTCAAGCCTTCGCGTCCGCCGTCGCGCACACGCTCCTTCTGACCGCCGGCCTTCGGCTGCCTGCGCTGCGCATTCTGCTGCTGAGTTCCCTTGGAGGCGTCATTCGGCTTGTCTGCACCTCCCTTGGCATGCCGACCACGCCGGCCATGCCTGCCCCGACCGTTACCGCCCTGCGCCGTCTGCTTCTTCTGGGGCTTGGCGGAATCCTTCTTGCCTGCGATCTTCGACAGCAGTTTTCCGATGAAACCAAAAGCCATATCTTATGTAGATGGCTGACGGTCGACGGATGCGGGACTTCCTCTAAGCGGGGGAAGCCCCATGCATACCGCCAACCGCCATGCCAAGCATTAACGCTTCGAGAACTGGAAGCGCTTGCGGGCGCCCGGCTGACCGGGTTTCTTGCGCTCCTTCATGCGGCTGTCGCGGGTCATGCATCCAGCCTTCTTGAGCGCGGCGCGCAGATTGGCGTCCGCCTCAACCAACGCACGGGCAAGACCGTGGCGAATCGCACCGGCCTGACCGGACACACCGCCGCCCTTCGCAAACACCACAACGTCCGTCGTGGAGATGTCGTAGCCGGAGATGGCGATAGGCTGCTTGAGGTAGTCGCGGAGAGCCTCCGACGTGATGTACGCCTCAAGCGGTTCGCGGTTGACGGTCCACTCGCCCTTGCCTTCAACGAGAGTGACACGCGCAACGGCGGTCTTGCGACGGCCGGTGCCGGCAGAGATGATCTTCTTGGTAGCCATAGCTTGTCAGTCTCCCTTTAAAGTGTGATGGTTTCGGGCTTCTGCGCGGCATGGGTGTGCTCAGGGCCTGCAAAGACCTTGACACGCGTCATCATCTTGCGCGCAATGTTGTTCTTGGGAAGCATCCCCCAGACCGCTTCCTTGATCATGCGGTCAGGATGGGAGGCGCGCATCTCTGCGGCCGTGAAGTGCTTGAGGCCATCCCGGTATCCGGAGTAGCGCTGATAGTCCTTCTGCTCCTCCTTCTTGCCGGTGAGCTTCACCTTGGCGGCGTTGGTCACGACGACGAAAGCACCCTGGTCGACCGACGGGTCGAAATTCGGCGAATCCTTCGCGCGGAGTTTGTTGGCGATCAGGACGGCGAGACGGCCGAGCACCTGATCCTTCGCGTCAACCAGATACCACTTCCGGTTGTCGCCGGGGTTCTGGCCGCGAGTTGATTTCTGCAGCATTGTTTTGTTTCCTTGTTTGTCTTGTGGCTTTGTCCCCGAAACGGGGTTTTGTCCGTTGCTACAGCCCCACCGACTTCATCACCCGATGAGACTTGAAAGGTGTATTAAACCATATCGAAGGTCTGAGGTCAACCCCCCCCCTGCAAGTGACCTGCTCGCAAAAAGAGCGCATAGCCCTATTTCCCAACCTCATTGTCACCGCTCTTTTGCAACTCACATGAA
The DNA here is from genome assembly GCA_964440985.1 of uncultured Lentisphaeraceae bacterium. Classification (GTDB taxonomy): domain Bacteria; phylum Verrucomicrobiota; class Kiritimatiellia; order RFP12; family UBA1067; genus UBA1731. The sequence goes on from CAYTWE010000024.1 coordinate 32,507, forward strand.
CGAAAGATAGCCCGCATTCCACGGTTTGATTTCGGGAATCGT
>CAYTWE010000025.1:0-32204 GCA_964440985.1 uncultured Lentisphaeraceae bacterium
ATCACACCATCGCTATTGCATGGTAGTGCGTTTTTTGATATCTTATATGCCCTCTTGCCCAAAGACGGGAAGGGCGCGGCAGAAAACCGCGAACGCAAACAAACAAGAAAACTACAAAAATGGCTATTCGCAAACCCGTTGAGGCGGGCGACAAATCCGCCGCAATGGCGGAACTTCTTGCCGGCGCCGGCAAGGGATCCACGTTCAAGGCTGGTTCCATCGTGGAGGGAACCGTTTCCGCAGTCAAGGGCGACACAGTGTTCACCGACATCGGCTACAAGTCCGAGGGTGAAGTCAAGCTCGACGAATTTTCCGATCCCGCAGAGGCGGTTCCGGGTCACAAGTTCAGCGTGATGATCATTGCGCTTGAGGATGACCGCACCGGCGCCCTGAAGCTCTCCAAGCACAGCGCAGATGCACAGATTCGTTGGAAGATGGTGCAGGAGCGCTATGTCGAGGGTTGCGTCGTCAAGGGCACAATCCGCTCCAAGGTCAACGGCGGTCTCATCGTGGACGTCGATGGAGTCGAGGCATTCCTTCCCGGCTCGCAGCTCGACATCATGCCGATTCGCGATCTCACCCCGTACATCGGCCAGACGTACGATTTCAAGGTCATCAAGATTTCTGCGGAGCGCCGCAATGTGATCATCTCCCGCCGCGAACTCATCGAGGGGACGATGGCCGAGAAGAAGGCCGAGCTTCTTTCCTCCCTCGCGAAGGGCGAGGTGCGCAAGGGCCGCGTCAAGAACATCACCGATTTCGGCGCGTTCATCGACCTCGACGGCATCGACGGACTTCTCCACATCACCGACATGAGCTGGGGTCGCATCAAGCATCCGTCCGAACTTCTCAAGGTCGGGCAGGAGCTTGACGTCATGGTTCTTGACGTCGATCAGGAGCGCGAGCGCATTTCGCTCGGTCTCAGGCAGCTTTCGGAGAATCCGTGGGATACGATTGCGGAGCAGTTCCCGAAGGGCACCCGCGTCAAGGGCAAGGTCGTCAATCTCGCCGCCTACGGTGCGTTCGTCGAGATTGCGCCTAACATCGAAGGTCTCGTCCACATCAGCGAGTTCAGCTGGACGAAGCGCGTCGCCCGCGCGAGCGACATGCTCAACGTTGGCGACGAGGTGGAGGTCGAGATTCTCGACGTCAACTCGAAGGATCAGAAGATCTCCCTCGGCCTCAAGCAGTGCATGGCGAACCCGTGGGACACTGTCAAGGAGCGCTACCCCGTCGGCACCCGCGTCAAGGGCAAGGTGCGCAACTTCACGACCTACGGCGCATTCGTCGAGCTGGAAGAGGGCATCGACGGCATGATCCATGTGAGCGACATGAGCTGGACGCGCAAGATCAACCATCCTTCCGAGTGCCTTGAGAAGGGCAAGGAGGTTGAGGCGATCGTGCTCGAGGTCAATCCGCAGGAACAGCGCATTTCGCTCGGTCTCAAGCAGGCTTCGCAGGATCCGTGGTCTGAGATTGCGTCCAAGTACAAGGTTGGGCAGCTCGTCAAGGGCAAGGTCTCCAAGATTGCGTCCTTCGGTGCGTTCATCGAACTCGAGGACGGCGTGGACGGTCTCGTTCACATCTCGCAGATCGCCGACGAGCGTGTCGAGAAGGTCAAGGACATCCTCCAGGTCGGTCAGGATGTCGAGGCTCGTGTGGTCAAGGTGGACCGCAACGAGCGTCGCATCGGGCTTTCCATCCGTGCGGTCAACATGACCGAGGACGAGGTCAAGGCGCTTTCCGCCGAATCCGACATGACGACGGACGGCACCGCGACGGTTGCCGACGGCGGCGAGTCGTTCGGCGGTCTCGGAGCGGCGTTCGACGAGGCGTTCCAGAATGTCGAATGGCAGCCTGGCGAAGCGAACTGAAACAATCTATCCAAGGAGTGAAATAAAATGGCCAGAGTATGTGAAATGTGCGGGAAGAAGCCCGCAGCGGGCCGGTCGATCGTACGCAAGGGTTCGCCCAAGTACAAAGGCGGCATCGGTCTGCACACGACGGGCATCTCTAAGCGTCGCTTCCTTCCCAACCTGCACGACGTGCGGGTGTCCGACGGGAAGGGCAACACGAAGCGCATGTGCCTGTGTGCAAGGTGCATCAAGAGCGGCAAGGTCGTAAAGGCCTAAGCCATGCCAGAACGGTCGCCTGACGGCGACGGTTTCACCGGGCGGACGCGGCTACGCGACCGCCCGTATCTTTATCAAGGATCCGTAGGAGGAGGGGAAATCGGAGATGGGCAAGGCGTTCAACATCAGGCATTTCAGGGATGCCGCCGACTACACGGGCAATTTTGTCGTTCAGGAGGAGATAGACCGGTATCTTCCGGGCGGCAGGCATTTCATCGATGAAGACCTGATCAACCGGACTCTGGAGGCGGCTGATGCCGCACCTGTCGATCCCGCGCATATCCGCGAGATAATCGCGAAGGCGGAGTCCACTTGCGAGACGCTTGAGATATCCGAGACGGCGGCGCTCATGCGCGTGACGGACAAGGATCTTTTCGAGGAGATGCGCGCCGCCGCCGACCGCATCAAGCACAAGGTCTACGACAACCGCATCGTCATGTTCGCCCCGCTGTACATGTCGAACCTTTGCGTGAACGGCTGCCGCTACTGCGGATTCCGGAACGGAAACGAACAGCAGAAGCGCCGGGTCTTGACGATGGACGAACTGAAGGAGGAAGTGGACGTACTTGCGGGGCGCATCGGACACAAGCGCCTGATAGCGGTGTACGGCGAGCATCCGACAACCTCCACAGAATACATCGCCGAGACGATCAGAACCTGCTATGCGCGGCAGGTGAAGGCGCCGAAGACAGGCGCACCCGTCGGAATTCGCCGGGTCAACGTGAACGCCGCGCCTCTTCCGGTCGAGGATCTGCGGCTTCTGCACGAGGTCGGGATCGGTACGTTCCAGGTGTTTCAGGAGACGTACAACCGCAAGCTCTACGAATCGATGCATCCGGCATGGAGCGTCAAGGGCAACTACGACTGGCGCACGACTTGCTTCCATCGCTGCATGGAGGCGGGTGTGGATGATGTGGGGCTGGGTGTGCTGTACGGACTGTGCGACTGGCGTTTCGAGGTGCTGGCCACGATCCTTCACGCCCGCGACCTTGAGCGGTGGTTCAACATCGGGCCGCACACGATTTCGTTCCCTCGCCTTGAACCGGCGAGCGGAACCCGCGTGCCGGAGGAGTCGCCGTGGCTCATAGACGACGATACGTTTGCGCGCATCCTGGTGATAATGAGGCTGTCGGTGCCATACACCGGCATGATCGTGACGGCGCGTGAGCGTCCGGAATCGCGCAACCGCGTGCTGAACCACGGCATGACTCAGCTTGACTGCTCGTCGAACATAGCGATAAAGGGCTACAGCGATTTTGAAGACGAGGCGCGGCAGGAGAAGACAAGGCAGCAGTTCATGCTCGGAGACAACCGCTCGATCGAGACGATGGTGAGGTATCTCGCCGAACGCGGAGTGATCACAAGCTTCTGCACGGCGGGCTACCGCTGCGGCCGCACGGGAGGTTGCATAATGGACGCGCTGAAGACGGGACGCGAAGGGAAGTTCTGCAAGATCAACGCGGTTCTGACCTTCCGCGAGTGGCTTGACGACTTCGCAAAGGATCCGGAGACTGTGCGCATCGGCAATGCGCTGATAGAGAAGGAGCTTCGCGGAATAGAGGAGTGGGTTCCCAAGTTCTATCCGCAGGTGAAGAGGCAGTATGACGCCACCTGCGCCGGTTCGAGGGATCTGTTCTTCTGATTGACGGTCATGATGCGTCTTGTGTGCATATCCCTTGTGCTTGCGCTGGCACCGGTTGCGTACGGGTTCAGGCCGTACGGCACGAACGATCTCGCAAGCCTGACCTTGCCGGCGGCATACAGCCCTAAGCGCGGCACGTCACTGCGCTACAGGATTTTCGTTCCGGACATTCCGCAGACGGCGACAAACGGAGTTCCGCTCGTCCTGTTCCTGCACGGATCCGGCGAATGCGGCACGAACAACGTGTCGCAGCTCACGCATGGCGTCGGCGGACTTGTATGGTGGAGCCGCAACCGCGAACCGGCGATAGTCGTTGCGCCGCAGGCTCCGCCCTTCACTGCGTGGAGCCCTGTCTTCTTCCGTCTGCGCGATGCGCAGATGCCGCCGTCTGCGCCACCGATGATAGCGCTGCTTAAAGGGCTGCTTGACGACATCTGCGAGAGATATCCGGTGGATCCGAGACGCATACTCGTCACCGGAATATCGCTTGGCGGATACGGAACGTGGGACATGGTTCTGCGCTATCCCGGATATTTTGCGGGTGCAATCCCCGTGTGCGGCGCAGGCGATCCGCTGATGGCGGACAGCGCGGCCAAGACGCCGTTGTGGATATTCCATGGAGAGCGGGATGCAAACGTGCCGAACAGGTTCGATCGCGCAATGGTGAGCCGCCTGTGGGAACGGGATGCGCCGGTGAGGTATACGGAGTATCCCGATTCCGGCCACGGCATCTGGGGGCGGGTATACTCCGACGACGCCGTGATGAAGTGGTTCTTCTCCCGCCGCATTTCGGATTGACGGACGCAAGCCAGCGCAGCGAGGTTTGCGCTTCTTTTGCTTTTTTGAGTTTATTTCTTGCAACTCTTGCTTTTTGCGAAGGTGTGTGGTATACTTTGCCACTTGACATTTTGGAGTATGGTAGGATTGTAGTCTGGAGAAGCAATGGCATCGAAAAAACTCGACAGCAAGAGTTCGTCCAAGAAGCCCGTGGCAAAGGCGTCCGTAAAGGCTGCGTCAAAGCGGTCGGCATCGTCTGGCAAGGCTCAGAAGAAGTCCGCGAAATCGTCCTCAAGAAAGAAGCCCGTCAGGGAAGAGGAGATTGAGCTGGACGAATACGGCGAGACTGGGCTTGACGACATGGAGGATGAGGTGGTTTCCCCGGAGGGGGCCGAGCTTTCCGATGACGAAGATGCCGACGCTGTTGAGCGGGAGGCGAGCGGTCTTGACCTTGAGGAGGTCGCCAAGCAGGCTGACCGGCAGGAGAACAGCCCGTCGGCGGATGGCGAGGGCGAAGGCGAGGTGCCTACGGCCGAGCAGCTTGCGGCTCTGGCCGGCATGGTTCCGTCGGCAACTCCGACCACGTCCAACTCAGATGAATACGATCCTGAGAGCGTGGACGTGATGGCCGACTTCAAGGGCCGCAGCGTCCTTGGGCAGGAGGAGCGCAACGCCGTCATCCAGGAGATCAAGCATGCCGCCGAGAAGAACGGCGGATACGTCACGTACGAGCAGCTGAACACCATTGTTCCGCAGACGGTGCAGGATGAGGCCACGGCCGATGAGTACCTGATGATTCTGCAGGCTCTGAACGTGGACGTGATCCAGGCGGATGCCGTCGAGGCCTACCGTGCCCGCAAGGAGCAGAAGACGGCAAAGGGCGGAACGAACACGATTGACGATCCCATCCGCATGTATCTGCACCAGATGGGGCAGGTGCCGCTTCTCACACGTGAGGAGGAGCAGGTGATATGCAGCCGCATCGAAGAGGCGGAGGTTTGGGCCAAGGAGATATTCAACAGGTTCACCTTCGCTCCGAAGTGGTACAGGAAGATTCTCGACAAGCTTGAGCACATGGACGAGCGTTTCGACCGTGTGGTGACGGACAAGTTCGACGACAACCGCGACGCATACATCAAGGTGCTGCTTCCCAAGCTTCGCGGACAGCTTGACAAGATAAGCACCCAGCTTGCTGCGGCGAATCAACGGTACGTTTCGCTCGTCAGGGCGAAGACGCCGCCGGATTCCGCCGAGATGATCGGGGCAAAGAAGGATCTGGATGCCGTCCGCAAGTCGTTGCGCAGGACGTTCGACAAGCTCAACTTCAAGCAGAAGGTGCTGGAGCAGCTCTGCAACGAGGCGGATGAGAAGCTCTACCTCCCCTACGTGAAGTTGCGTGACAGGCTCGACAAGCTGAACAAGGATCGCCGGCGCACGAACAAGCGCGCGACAGACATCAAGGAGGTGAAGACGCAGATAGCCCGCTACGAGGCGGCGTTCGGAATGCTCCCTGAGGAATTCATCGCCGACTTCAAGCAGCTCCGCACTGTGCTGAAGCGCGGCGTTGAGGCGCGCACGCAGATGGTGGAGGCCAACCTCAGGCTCGTGATCTCCATCGTCAAGAAGTACATGAACCGCGGGCTCTCATTCCTGGATCTGATCCAGGAGGGGAACACCGGTCTCATGAAGGCCGTGGAGAAGTTCGAGTACAAGCGCGGCTATAAATTTTCGACTTACGCGACGTGGTGGATACGGCAGGCCGCCACACGCGCAATTGCGGATCAGGCCCGCACTATCCGAATCCCGGTGCACATGATCGAGACCATAAACAAGATGATGCGCGTGCAGAAGCGCCTCATCCAGAAGCTCGGCCGTGAACCCCAGGAGGCGGAACTTGCCGTAGAGATGGATATGACGCCGGAGGATGTCCGCAAGGTCTACCGCATGGCGCAGCAGCCAATCTCGCTCCAGTCGAAAGTCGGAGATTCCGATGACGCGAAGTACGGGGATTTCATTCCCGACCAGTCAGCGGAGAACCCGTCCGAGCAGGCGGCCAACTCGATGCTTCGCGAGCGGCTTCATGAGATACTCATGGGGCTGAACGAACGTGAGCGGCAGGTGCTTGACTACCGGTTCGGGTTGACCGACGGATTCCAGCGTACGCTCGAAGAGGTGGGGAAACAGTTCAACGTGACGCGAGAGCGCATACGCCAGATTGAGGCGAAGGCGCTTCGGAAACTGCGTCACCCGTCCCGGATGAAGAAACTGGATGGTTTTCTCGGGGCGTAGTTCAATGCAAACGAAAGATGAAGAGAGGAAAGTAACGGAATGAATACACTTATGCTGTCAACAGGGGTCGCCTGCGCATCGCAGTGCCCGATGTCCTACGTCTATGTCGCCGGGGCTGCGGCACTTGTGGCGGGGTTCGTCATCGGACGCATCACGAAGCGCGGCTCCAAGCAGGCAGGGAACGGCGGCCGCAGCGGCGCCGACAAGCGCACCAGGCAGTCGTCTCGCAAAATGCCGCTGCCTCGCCAGGAGCCTACGCATCAGCCTGTTCCCGCGGGAAGCGTGGAGATATATGTCGGAAACCTCAACTACGATTTCACCGAAGAGGAGCTCAGGAAGCTTTTCGAGGAGTACGGCGAGGTCTCGACCGCCCGCATCGTCCTCAACAAGTACAACGGCAGGTCCAAGGGGTTCGGGTTCGTAGTGATGCCGAACCGTTCCGAGGCGGAGAAGGCAATAGCCGCATACTCAGAGAAGGAGTACATGGGCCGCAAGATGCGCGTGAACGAAGCCAAGAACACGATTACCGGTTGACTGATGAGCAGCGAAGAGACAAAGACCGACACGGCGACCGAAGAGGCCGCCGAGGAGAATCGCGAATCCGCCGCCGGTGCCGATGCCGGCGGGGATTCCTGCGACGGGGCGTCAACCGCCGAAGCGGCGGAGGAGACGAAGGTCGAGGATGGTCCGGACGGACAGGGGGATGCGTCCGCGCCGGACTGGAAGGACATGTACGCCCGTACGCTTGCCGACTTCGACAACTACCGCAAACGGACTGCGCGTGACCGTGAGGAGCTTGTGAAGTTCGCGACATCGGAGGCGGTCAAGGATATGCTGCCGACGGCGGACAACCTGTCGATCGCCCTCGACCAGGCCAAGGACAAGGAGGATCCGTTCGTCAAGGGCGTGAGGCTTGCGTATGAAGGATTCCTCAAGGCGCTCAAGGATCATGGGGCGGAGCCTTTCGAATCGTTGGGTGAAACGCTTGATCCGAACAGGCACGAGGCGATTGCGACGCTGCCTTCCGACACCGTGGAAGAGGGCCGGATATCGGCGGAGGCAAAGAAGGGCTGGATGCTCAACGGACGCCTGCTGCGCGCCGCGCAGGTGGTGGTGTCGTCGGGCAAGGCCGAAAAATAACCGAGAGGCGGACGCAAGTCCGCCGCTGAACATATAACATATGGCGACGAAGAGAGACTACTATGAGGTTTTGGGCGTCGCGAAGACGGCGAGCGCGGACGAGATAAAGTCCGCGTACCGCAAGCTCGCGATGAAGTACCACCCAGACAGGAATCCGGGCGATGAATCCGCGAAGGCGAAGTTTCAGGAGGCCTCTGAGGCGTACGAGGTTCTGTCGAACGCGGAGAAGCGCCAGCGCTATGACCAGTTCGGGCATCAGGGCGTTGAGTTCGGTCCGGGCGGCTTCGACTTCTCACGCGACTTCTCGCATTTCCAGGATGTCGATCTCGGGGATATTCTCAATTCCGTCTTCGGCGGTGCGATGGGTGGCGGCGGATTTGACTTCGGCAATATGTTTGGCGGCGGCGGAAGGCGTCGCGCCGACCCGGATGCGCCGCAGCGCGGCTCCGACATGTCGATGGAGCTTGAGGTTGATTTCGAGGAGGCGCTTTTCGGCAGCGAACGCACCATCGAGCTTACGCTTCCGGAGCAGTGCGCTTCGTGCGGTGGAACGGGTGCGGCGCGCGGCTCAAAGCGCGTGAAGTGTCCGACCTGCGGCGGCAGGGGAGCGGTGATCCGCGGAAACGGATTCTTCCAGGTGCGCCAGACGTGTCCGAAATGCGGCGGAGAAGGCTCAATAATAGAGCGTCCGTGCCCGGACTGCGGAGGCTCCGGGCAGACACGCGCCAAGCGCAAGGTTTCGCTCAGGATTCCCAAGGGCGTCGATACCGGTTCCCGGCTTCGTTTGACCGGGAAGGGTGGCGGTGGTCTGCGCGGCGGAGAGCCGGGCGATCTCTATGTGGTCGTGCGAGTCCGCGATTCGGAGATTTTCGTTCGCGACGGATTGGATCTCGCGATAGATGTCCCGGTGTCGCCGATATCGGCCGCAGTCGGCGGATCAGTGGATGTGCCCACGCCGGATGGCGTTGCCACGCTGAAGATTCCCGCCGGCACGCCGAACGGAAAGCTTTTCCGTATGCGCGGCAAGGGTATGCCGTCGCTTCGCGGGCTTGCCGGAGGGGACCTCGTGGTGCGCATCGTGTTCGAGGTTCCGCAGCGGCTCACCGCGAAGCAGAGGGGTATGCTGGATGACCTTGCAAAGTCGCTTGACGCCACGAACTTCCCTGAGGCGCAGAGGCTTGCGTCTGCGACGGCGCTGTTCTACAAGCGCAAGGAGAAGCTTGCGAAATAGGTGACGTTGCGTGAGCTGCGGATTGCGGCGCCGTCAGTTTTTTTTTGGTCACATCAACACACAAAACAACAAAGGAGGCGAAGCATGAACAGACGCAGTTTCATAAAGAGCGGAACAGGTGCGTTTGCTGCCGCAGTTGCGGGGCGGGCGATGGGCGATGCGGCGCCGTCGAACCGCGTACGCCTTGCGATAGTCGGATGCCACGCGAGGGGACGCGGACAGACTGTCATGCGGGCAGCGATGAAAGTCCCCGGCGTTGAGATTGCATACGTATGCGACGTCGATTCGCGGGCTCGCGATTTCGCTGCGGACGTTGTGGAGAAGACGAGCGGATTTAAGCCGAAGAAGGAGAAGGATCTTCGCAAGGTGCTTGAGGATGCGAGTGTTGACGGGATAATATCGGAGACGCCGGATCACTGGCACGCATATTCTGCCGTCCTTGCAATGCGGGCGGGCAAAGCTGTCTACGTTGAGAAGCCGTGCGCATTCTGTCCGCGCGAAGGCGAGATAATCGTCGATACGTGGAGAAAGACCGGAGCCGTGTTCCAGATGGGAAATCAGCGCCGCGCCTCGCTCACGTACAGGGAGGTGTTCGACTACCTGCGCGAGACGAACGCCATCGGCGAGATGAAATGGGCCAAGTGCTGGTACATGGCGGATCGCGCATCAATCGGCAAGGGGCGGAAGATTGCCGTTCCGGAGTGGCTCGACTGGGAGCTGTGGCAGGGCCCGGCGCCGCGCCGTGACCTGCTCTCGAACGTTGTGCACTACAACTGGCACTGGTTCCGCAACTGGGGTACGTCCGAGATGGGAAACAATGCGCCTCATTTCGCGGACGCGGCGCGGTGGGCGCTCGGCGTTGGCTTCCCTGAGACGGTGCAGTGCTCCGGCGGGCAGTTCTTCCCGAAGGGAGACGACTACAGCTGGCCGGACACCTTCAATGCGTCGTTCAGGTATCCCGGCGGAAAGTTCATCACATTTGAGCTTGCGAGCCATTGCCGCGAGAAGCCGTACATGGATGCCGGCACAGGCGCGATGGTCTACGGCACGAAGGGCGCACTGTACCTCGGGCCGAACGATACGGCGAAACTCTATGACGAGAAGGGGCGTGAAGTGAAGAGCTGGCTTGCGGGCGGAAGCACACAGGCCGGGTCGCTCACGAACCCCACGGAATCGCTTGACCTGCTTCACATGACGAAGTTCGTGGAGTGCATACGCGCAAAGAGCCAGCAGACGAACGCCCCTGCCGACGAGGCGGTGAAGTCCACGATAATGCCGCTGCTCGCAAACATCGCGACTGATCTCGGAGAGACGGTGCACCTCGATCCGAAGACGGGAAAGCTCCTCTCCAGCAACGCACAGGCGCTCTGGTCGCGTGAATACGCAAAGGGCTGGGAACTCGTCTGACGGTCGATTCCGTTTCGCATAGATGCTTGATTTCCGGAACATATCGGTACACTACGGTCATCAGAACGTCCTGACGGACGTTACGTTCCGCGTGAACAGCGGCGAACGGATAGGCGTGGTCGGTCCGAACGGCAGCGGCAAGTCCACTCTGTTCAAGATCGTGCTTGGCGAGCTGTCGACCGACCACGGAGAGCTCATCGTCGAGGGTTCGCCCACGATCGGATCTACGCGCCAGCATCCTGAGCCGGAGTTCCCGGAGGAGACGCTTCTGCAGTACGCCGTTCGAGGGGTTCCTGGATTCTGCGACCTTGAAGCGAAGATGAAGGATCTTGAACGGCGAATGGACGCCGGCGAGGACGTCTTCGAGGAATATGGCGAAGTGCAGACCGCCTTTGAGCACATGGGCGGATACGATCTCGAGACGAGGGTCAAGGTTGCGCTTGGCGGGCTTGGATTCTCAGTGGATGAGTTCGAAAAGCCGTTCAGGTCGTTTTCCGGCGGCTGGCGGATGCGTGCGGAACTGTCGCGTGTTCTCGCCTCATCGCCGGATCTGCTCCTGCTTGACGAGCCGTCAAACTACCTTGATCTGCCTGCCGTGGATTGGCTGCAGAAGTACCTGAAGCAGTATCAGGGCACCCTCATGCTGATCTCGCACGACAGATATCTGCTGCGGACGCTTGCCAACATCATCGTAGAGGTTGATGCCGAGACCGTCACGCGCTACGAGGGAGACCTCGACTGGTATCTGCGCGAACGCGAGGTCAGGTATCAGCATCTCAAGGCTGCGAAGGAGAATCAGGACAGGCATCGCGAACAGCTGCAGCGGTTTGTGGATCGCTTCCGGGCACAGGCGACAAAGGCCGCCCAGGCGCAGAGCCGCCAGAAGCTGATAGACAAGATCGACGAGGCGAGGATAGTCCTTCCGAAGCGATATTCGCAGTCCGGACGGCTTCGGCTTGCCGAACCGCCGTCCAGCGGGATAGAGATGTTCCGCTGCGAAAACATGTGCTTCTCGTACGATGGCGCAAAGGATGTGCTGCATGACGTTTCGTTCAGCGTGACACGCGGGGACAAGGTCGCCCTCATCGGCTACAACGGACTTGGCAAGACCACGCTCATGCGTCTTGTCGCCGGCACGCGCAAGCCGACCGGCGGCAAGGCGGTAATCGGCCACAATGTCGTGCCGGGATATCTTTCCCAGGAGTTTGCGGAGACGATACCGCCGGATCTCACCGTGTACCGGAACGCGAAGAACGCGATTCCGCCGGGAATGAATGAGAAGACGTTCCGCAACCAGCTTGGCGCGTTCGGGTTTGACGAAAACGATGTAGAGAAGCCGGCTGGAGTACTTTCCGGCGGTGAGAAGATACGTCTTGCGTTCCTCCGGCTCTTCCTTCAGGCGCCGAACTTCCTGCTGCTTGACGAGCCGACGACGCACCTTGATCTTGACGGGCGACGGCTTCTGCAAGATGCCCTTCGGGACTACAGCGGCACGATACTGCTTGTTTCGCACGACATTGATTTCGTCCGCGCCGTGGCCACATCCGTGCTTGAGATAACCCGCGAGGGCGTAAGGTCGTTCCCTGGCGGGTACGACTACTACTGCGAGAAGAAGGAGGCTCTCGGCGCATACGGCCGGAAGGATGCGGTCAAGGCGGTCGGCACGTCGGCGTCAAACGTCGATGGGCAGACCGCAGCGGACGGTGCATCCGCCGTGTCGAAGAAGGAGCAGCGTCAGCAGCGGGCGGCGGAGCGTGCAAAGTCCGCGCCGCGTGTGAAGGAGCTGAAAAAGCGCGTGGCATTGGCCGAAAGCAAGATAGATGAACTTCAGAAAAGCCTCGACGTTGCGTCCGAGGAGCTGTTCAACCCCAAGCCGACGACAAATTTCGAGGAGCTGAACCGTACGGTGCGTACGCTTCAGTTCGAGATTGACAGGTATACGGCGGATTGGGAAGAGGCCGCCACGGAGCTTGAAGGCCTGCAGTGAGGCGGCGGCGTTCGCGGGAGGGTTGCGGCATCGTGAAATTTGCGCTTTCGACGAACTGGAGCAACCGCAGGCTGAATGACGGCGCGGCGATTGCGGATGAGGCTGGGGAGCTTGGATTCGATTCCCTCGAACTTGGGTTCTGCACCCAGCCGGAGCAGCTGCCCGGGTTCAGGAGCCGCATGGACAGTATGCCGATCACAAGCGTCCATGCGTACTGCCCTGTGCCTGTCGGTGCGCCGAGCGGACATCCCGAACTGTACCAGTTGTGTTCGCAGGACGAGAACGAACGCGCACTTGCGAGGATGCTTCTTGAGAAGACGTTTGCCTGCGCGGCGGATCTTGGCGCCTCCGTTGTGGTGTTCCATGCGGGATATGTCGGACTTTCGACGCTTTTCGGCGGGCTGTTCACTACTGCCCGCAAATTGCGGAGGCGGCGTGGACAGAAACTGCTTGACGTGTTCAGGCGGGAGTTCGACAGGCTGCGTCCGAGCCTTGAACGCAAGGGGCTTGTGCTCGCTCTTGAGAATCTGCCTCGGCTTGAGGGGTTTCCGGATCTGCATGAGGCGAAGTCGCTGATGGTGGATCTTGAAGGCGCGCCGCTGCGGCTGTGGTTCGATACGGGACACGCGATGGTGCGCGAGACGCGTGGCTGGTCGGAGGAAAGCTCCCACGTGGCGGCGGAACTTGCGCCGTGGATATGCGGAATGCACATTAACGACGTGAAAGGCCCTCATGACGACCACCGGGAGCCGGGATGGGGAAACGTGGATTTTCCGCGTCTGACGTTCCTTGCAAGGCGTGATGTCCTCAAGGTGTTTGAGCCGCATGAGCCGGTGTCGCCTGAAGACCTGAAGAACTCCCTTGCCTACATGCGCCGCATTTGGGGTTGATCTGCCGCCCGGACGCATTTCACCTTGGTTTCGTTGCGCCGTTGTTTCTATGGTATAATGGCGGGCATGGAGAGGTCGTTGATGGAAAATGACGTGATTGTGATTGGCGCCGGAATTGTCGGATGCGCAGTCGCACGTGAACTTACGAGATACAACCTGAATGTTGCGGTGATCGAGGCGGGAAGCGACGTTGCGGAAGGGGCATCGAAGGCGAACAGCGCCATTGTCCATGCCGGTTTCGACGCAAAGCCCGGTACGAACAAGGCAAGGTTCAACGTGCTCGGAAACAGGATGTTCGAGGATGTGTGCCGCGAACTGAAGGCTCCGTTCCGCAGGAACGGGTCGCTTGTTCTTGCGTTCAGCGATGAAGATTGCAGGTCGCTTGACGAACTTGCCGCAAGGGCGGCGACGAACGGCGTGCCGGTTGAAATCATCGGACAGGAGGAGCTTCGCCGCCGCGAGCCGAACGTGTCGCCTGATGCAGTGGCGGCGCTGTGGGCGCCCACCGGCGGAATATGCTGTCCGTACGAACTTACGTTCAGGTACGCTGAGAACGCGGCGGCAAACGGCGCCACGTTCACGTTCGACACGAAAGTGTGCGCCATCGGGAATGCGGAAGGCGGCTGGACGGTAAAGTCTGAGGACGGCCGCCAGTTCTCCGCCCGCGCCGTCGTGAACTGTGCCGGCATCATGTCCGACGAGCTCAACAATCTCGTATCCGGAACGAAATACCGCATAAAGGCGCGGCGCGGTGAGTACCTGATGCTCGACAAGGATGAGGACGGGGCGTTCTCGGCGACAATGTTCCAGGTTCCGTCGGCCATGGGCAAGGGCATACTCGTCTCGCCGACTGTGGACGGCACCGTGATCGTCGGGCCGACTGCGGAGGATGTCGATGACAAGGACGACAGGGCGACTACGTATTCCGGTCTTGACAAGGTCAAGGCAGGCGCTCACCGCACATATCCGAACCTTCCGCTGAACAAGGTCATCACCGAGTTTTCCGGAATGCGCGCCCATGAGACGACGGTCGGGGACTTCATCTTGGGGGAGGCTCCGGATGCTCCTCTCTTCTTCAATGCCGTCGGCATCGAATCGCCCGGTCTGACATCCGCCCCCGCGATAGGGGTTTGGATGGCTGAACAGGTTGCAGGCAGGCTCTCCGCAAGCAGGAAGAATCCGGCGCTGATTTCGGACGATGTTTCGTGGTGTCCGAAGACGCGTGAGCTTTCGCCGTCCGAACTTTCCGAGCTTGTGGCGAAGGATCCCGCGTTCGGACGCGTCATCTGCCGTTGCGAATCCATAACGGAGGGCGAAATCCGCGCCGCGATCCGCGCCCGCGTAGGGGCGCGGACGCTCGACGGGATAAAGCGTCGCACACGGTCGGGCATGGGGCGCTGCCAGGGTGGCTTCTGCACACCAAGGCTCATAGAGATCCTTGGTTCGGAACTTGGCGTCCCGCCGGAGGCGTTTCTGCTTTCACGCAAGACTGCACCGAAGGAGCTTCGCAGGTTCGATGACGGGGCGGACTACCTTGCCGCAGGGGCGACGCTTGACGTGCTCGTGATCGGCGCTGGCCCCGCGGGACTTGCCGCTGCCTGCGCGGCAAAGGAGGCCGGGGCGAAGAATGTGATGGTCCTCGAACGGGATGATGCCCCCGGCGGAATACTGCAGCAGTGCATCCACAACGGATTTGGCCTTCATCGGTTCAAGGAGGAGCTGACGGGTCCGGAGTACGCGCAGCGTTTTGTCGACAGGGCGGCGGCCCTCAATGTCAACATCCAGTGCGGCACGATGGTGTTGGGCATTGAGAAGGGCGTTCCGCATCACGTCACGGCGATGAGCCCTCGCGGAGGGTTGAAGACGTATTCGGCGTACAGCGTGGTTTTGGCGATGGGATGCCGCGAGAGGCCTCGTGGCGCACTCATGACGCCCGGAACACGTCCCGCAGGCGTGTACACCGCCGGCACTGTCCAGCGGCTCGTCAACATGGACGGGATAATGCCCGGCAAGCGCGTCGTCATCCTTGGATCCGGCGATATCGGGCTTATCATGGCGCGACGGCTTACGTTCTCCGGTGCGAAAGTCCTGGCCTGCATCGAGATCATGAAGAAAAGCTCCGGACTTATGCGAAACGTGGTGCAGTGCCTGAACGACTACGACATTCCGCTGCTTCTGTCGCACACCGTGACGGAGGTTGAAGGCCGTGAACACGTTACCGGTGTGAAGGTTTCCCGTGTGGACGACGGCCTTAATCCGATTCCCGGCACGGAGATGCACTTCGACTGCGATACGCTCGTCCTTTCATGCGGACTGATCCCCGAAAACGAACTTACGCGAAAGGCGGGGATAGCGATGGATGCCACAACGCGAGGGCCGAAGGTGGACGGCAGGATGATGACGGACGTTCCGGGCATTTTTGCGGGCGGAAATGTCGTGCGCGTCTACGATCTTGTAGATTGGGTGTCCCGCGATTCGGAGACGGCCGGGAAGTACGCGGCTGCATATGCAAATGAGGTGCGCAAATGAAGATGATCTGCATCAACTGTCCTCGCGGCTGCGAACTTGACGTGGTTGATTCCGGCAACGGTGTGACGGTGACCGGCAACGCCTGCCCTCGCGGCGAGGAATACGGAAGGTCGGAGCTTGTAAATCCGACGCGCATGGTGACCGGGCTTGTGCGCATAGCAGGAATGAGGAAGCCGCTTCCTGTCAAGACGAAGTCCCCGATCCCGAAAGGCAGGATAGACGATGTGCTGTTCGCCCTTCATCAGACGACCGTTCAGCTTCCGGTGAAGATAGGGGACGTAATCGTTCCTGATGTGGCCGACACGGGGATTGATGTCGTCGCAACGGCCAACATGTGACATAAAAGACAACGGCATCAATGAAATCGCAGCGAAAGACCTGGTGAAAAAGGAGAGGCAGCAATGGATCAGTCGCAGAACAGTCGTTTCCGGTTTTGTCAGTGGAGGTTCATCATATGCAGCGCCACGGCGTACATGTTCTTCTATCTGACGCGCAAGAACCTTTCCATGGCCCAGCCGGCCATGCTTGAGGAGGGCGTGATATCCACGTATGCGCTTGGCACGATCATGACGATCCATGGTGTGCTGTACGGGGTGAGCCGGTTCGTGAACGGCTTCTGGGCAGACCGCCTCAACGGCAGGGTGTTCATGGCGGCCGGGCTTGCGCTCTCCGCCCTCACGAACTTCCTGTTCGGATGCACGTCCATATCGATTCTGTTCGGCATATTCTGGATTGTGAACGGCTGGACGCAGGGCATGGGCTTTCCGCCGTGCGCAAAGATGCTTACGCACTGGATACATCCGAAGGAGCTGGCGACGAAGATGTCCATCTGGAACACCAGCCACAGTTTCGGGGCGGTCATGGCTCTCGGTCTGTGTTCGTTCATGTTTGCGATTGGGCTTGGATGGCGGTGGTGCTTCTGGGTGCCGGCCGCGCTTGCCGGGTGCGTGGCGGTGTTCGCCCTCTTCTGCGTGAAGGATTCGCCGCAGGAGGATGGGCTTCCGCCGCTGGATCTTGATACGGGCGTAGCGAAGGAGGCCGGCGACGTCTCCACGGCAGACCGCCGCCGCCTTGTGTTCGGCAACCGCGTGATCTGGCTTGTGGCGATTGCGAACTTCTTCGTGTACATTGTCAGGTTCGGCTTCCTTGACTGGGGGCCTACGTTCCTGAAGCAGTACAAGGACATCCCCGTGACGAAGGGCGGGCTGATGATAATCGCGTTTGAGCTGGCGGCGGTGGTCGGCACGATCTTTGCAGGATGGGTGACAGACCGGCTGTTCGGAGGGCGCGGTGTGCGCACGTGCGTGTTCTGCATGCTTTTCGCCGCGCTTTTCTCTCTCGGCTTCTGGTATCTTCCGGCACACGCCCCGATATGGCAGGCCACGCTGCTTCTCATGGGTGCGGGCTTCTTCATCTACGGCCCGCAGGCTCTGATCGGCATCGTGGCCGCGAATCAGGCTACGAAGGAGGCTGCTGCCATGGCGAACGGCTTCACCGGCATCATGGGCTATGCGTCCACAATAGTCTCCGGGATAGGCATAGCCTTCATCAAGGAGCATTTCGGGTGGGGCGTGACGCTCTGCTCTATTTCAGGGTTCGCCCTCATAGGAATGGTGATGTTCCTGTTCGCCTGGTCGGCGAAGGCGGATGGCTACAAGGCGAAGGGCGCGAAATGACGGCAGACCTGCGTTTCCGTGCAGGCCTGAAATGTGGTATTATTCACGCATTGGGAATGCATACGATTGTGAGGAGATAGATGAGCGAGAAAAAGAAATGTGGCTGCCTCTGCAAAATAGTCAAATGTGCGCTGTGGTGCGCAGTGGTGGTGCTTTTGCTGGTTGCGGCCCTGCCGCTGTGGATAAGTCCGGTCGCCACCGGCATTGCGGGCAGCATTGTGCCGAAGTACACCGGCACGGATTTCCGCATTGAGCGCTTCACCGTGAACCCCTGGACGGGCACGGTTCGCATTGGCGGTGTGCGGCTCTCGAATCCGGACGGCTTCGGAGACGCGGCGGCGTTCTCCTTGGGTGCGTTTTCGCTTGAAGCGTCGCTGCTGGAGCTTCTTGAGAGCCGGGTGCACATCCTTGATCTTTCGATAGAGGATGCGTTTGCGAGCTACTATTCCAGCAACGGGACGAACAACATCGATCTGATCCTCGCGAACGTCGACCGGAAGCTTGGGCCAAAGGATGAGAAAGAGAAGGATTCCGCCGCTGAGGACAAGGAGGATGCAAAATCCGAAATCAAGGTCGTGATTGACCATCTTCGCATTTCCGGCACAAAGGTCAAGCTCATGAAGAGCGACGTCATCCCCGCTCTGCCGATTGCGACAATAGAGCTTAGGGATATCGGCAAGGAGAGCGGCGGTGCAACGGCTGAAGAGGTGTGGCAGGTGCTGTCCGATGCGTTTGTCAAGGGATTGTCCTCCGTCGGAGACGGTGTCGGCGCTCTCGGCGGCATTGTAGGCGGCGGAGTGAAGGACGTGTCGTCAGTGCTTGGCGGCACGGCAACGTCCGTGACCGAGGGGCTGTCCAAGGTGTCCGCTGGTGCGCTCCGCACGGTGGGCAATGCAGTCAAGGTTCCTGCGAGCGCTTCAGGTGACGCTGCTGCGACAGTGACGGACGGCGCAAAGTCTTCCGGTTCGGCTGTCGGCGATGCGGCAAAGGCGACGGGCTCAGCGATTGGTGATGCCGCCAAGGCGACTGGCTCTGCCGTCGGTGGTGCGGTGAAGACCACTGGTGCGGCAATCGGTGATGGCGCCAGTGCGGCGGTCAATGCAGTCGGCGATACGACAAAGAAGGTGACCGACGGAGTGAAGGGAATCTTCAAGGGATTCTCGAAGTAGGCGACGCAAGATGGATCATCTGATCGGCATCGGTGGCGTGGGAATGAGTGCGCTTGCGCAGGCGCTTGTGTCCCTTGGTCGTTCCGTCTCCGGATCTGATCGGATTGTTTCGTCCGAACCTGACGTCCGCAAGTGGCCGCCGAGCCTCAAAAGGCTCGCGGCGTCCGGCGTGAGGATATATCCCGATGACGGAAGCGGAGTAGACGGATCGGTTGGGCGCGTAATCGTTTCGACGGCGATAGAGCCGCAGAATCCAGGTCTTGTCCGCGCAGGTGCGCTTGGAA
Organism: uncultured Lentisphaeraceae bacterium; assembly: GCA_964440985.1. Classification (GTDB taxonomy): domain Bacteria; phylum Verrucomicrobiota; class Kiritimatiellia; order RFP12; family UBA1067; genus UBA1731. The sequence continues at coordinate 19,154 of CAYTWE010000025.1, forward strand.
TTCCGGTTGAGCACCGTGCGGCGGCGCTTGCGTCGGCACTCTCAGGATTCAAGCTTGTCGCAGTGGCGGGAACTTGCGGAAAGTCCACCGTGACAGCCATGCTTTCATGCATCCTTGCGGATTGCGGTTTCGATCCTTTCTGCGTGAACGGCGCCGCCGTTGCGGGATGGAACGGATCCGTCCGTGCGGGACGCGGCGAGTATGCGGTTGCTGAGGTCGACGAGTCCGACAAATCGCTTTCCGCGTTCAGCCCGTATGCGGCCATTGTCACAAATTCGAGCGCCGACCACTATCCAAAGGATGAGATGGATGCGGTGTTCGACGCATTTGCGGCGAATGTGCCGGGTCCTGTCATCGACGGACGCGCAAAACGCTACGAGGCGGAATGCTCCATGCCGGGGGCGCACAACAGGCAGAATGCGGGCATAGCGCTTGCAATGGCGCTTGCTCTTGGGGCTGACGAAGGGAAGGCGCGGGAATCCCTTTTGAGATTTCCGGGGGTGGAGCGTAGAATGCAGCTCGTCGGCAGATGCTGCGGCGCTGCGGTGTATGACGACTATGCGCACAATCCGGAGAAGCTTCATGCGATGCTTGCAACCCTGCAGGAGGCGTATCCGAAGGGTGTTGCCGTTGTGTGGCGTCCGCATGGCTACGGCCCCTTGCGCAAGATGGCTGATGCGCTGGCCGGGATGTTCCGTTCAGAGCTGCGTACGCAAGATCGGCTGATCCTGCTTCCGGTGTACGATGCCGGAGGTACGGCGGACAGGAGCATCCAGTCCGATGCGCTGGCGGCAATGGTGCCGGGTGCGGTTTTCATTGAAACCCCCGAAGAGGCCTTGCGGCTTCTGAAGGCGCAGGCGTCGGCGTTCGGCGCAATGGCAATTGCAGGCGCCCGCGATCCGGGACTTTCGTCCATGGCGCGGCAGCTTGCGGGAATGGAGTAGACGAAAGATGAAGAGAATGCTGATGGCGCTGACCGTTGCGGTATTGTCCGTGACAACGTTGATTGCAGGTGAGGATGAGGCTAAGGCGAAGAAGAAGCTGCCTTCGCAGATGAAGTCGTTTACGTCGCTTGCCGCCGCAAAGAAGGAAGCGGCGAAGTACGAGGCTCCAATCTTCGTGGTTGCCGTCGCGAAGGGGACGCCGATGGAGTCCGCCATGAAGAAGATGCTGTCAAACAAGTACTTCAAGGAGCTTGCCTCCAAAGGCTTCTTCGTGTACACGATGCGTGTTGAGCTGAGCAAGAAGGAGAAGGAGGCCGATGCCCGCACTCCGAAGGTGCTGTACGACAAGCTTTCCGAAGACGATCAGGCCCTTCTCAACGTGATTGCCCCGCCTGATGTGGTGATGGTGCGCCGTCTGCCGCTTTTCGGAATGGTCAACCACGAGTGCACCTCCGCCATAATCAAGGTCGTGGATGTCCCGAAGTTTGACGTCACGCCTGAGACGACATACTACGGGCCATACATCCAGAACCTCCAGTCCGCCGCGCAGGCGTACGGCATCGACATAGAGATGTCGAAGGAGATGCGCAAGTACATCGAGAATCCCCCGGCCGAGAAGAAGAGCAAGAAGAGGAGATGAGCTTGATGAGCGGGAAGTTCATCTATCCGGACTGCAGGCTTGCTTCAGGTGACGCCGCCGCATTTGCGGCGGCGCGCAAGCGCTTCGACACCATCGCCGTAGATGATGCACGGCTTGCGGAGACGTCCGGATGGAACGCCAACCGGACTACGCTCTCATGCGAAACGAGCGTGTCAGGAGTCGGCACCTTTCGCGGCAGCGAACGGCGCACGATAACGTTCGCGCCGTCGGAACGCCCCGGATGGTGGATCCGGCGGACGGATATGCCGGAGCAGCTCGACACTGCGGTGCACATCGCCAACCTTTGGACAAGCGCCCGCAACCTCGTCCTGCGCAGCGGCTCTCCGCACAACTACCTCCGCATGGTGGAGCATATAATCGCGCTGAAATCCGGCCTTGGCCTCGACAATGTGGTGATAAAGACGAATTCGGGCGATCCGCCGCTTTTCGATGAATCCTCGCTGCCGCTTGTTGAGGCGGTGGACAGGGCAAAGCCTGTGGCTACGCAGGAGGCGGCGACATATGTCACCGTGAAGGAGCCTGTTGCGTTCGCCGGCGGACGCGGCGATTTCCTGATGTTCCTGCCGGACGACGGTTCGCGTCGCCTTCGCCTTGACGTCGCAATCAGCTGGCGCACGATAATCGGCGACCAGAGAATCGTGTTCGATGTCACGCCGGAGACGTTCAGGTACGGGGCGTTTGCGCGGACCAACGCCACGCATCGCCAGTATCAGCTGGCGAAGACCGTCGGCTGGCTCTTCGCCGATACGAGGCATCTTGGATACGACAAGAACAACATACTCATCCACGGACGCAAACGATGGTACGGAGAGCCGCGCTTCAGGCTTGGCGAGACGGATCGGTATCTTGAGCCGGTGTGGCATCGCGCTACGCTGGATCTGCTCGCTGCGCTTTCCCTTACGGGGGCAGACCGTTTTGTGGGCACGGTGGTTTCGTATCGCGCCGGACACACACAGGACTGCGATGCCGTGCGGCATCTCTACCGCAACGACTTGCTGGTCAATGCGTAGCCGCATTGCGTGGCGGTTGCGTTGCGGCACTGGTTTGAAGCAGACCGCAGCAAGTTCTCCGTTCATGACAAGGAGCATAGATGATTGCCATAGTTGACTACAGGGCCGGAAACCTCACGAGCGTGAAGCTCGCATTCGACGCGCTTGGCGCGGAGTCTGTCGTCACATCAGACCCGAAGACGATTCTGTCCGCCGACAGGGTCGTCTTCCCTGGCGTTGGCGCGGCGGCAAGCGCGATGGCGAACCTGCGTTCGCTCGGACTTGAACAGGCCGTGCGCGACGCAGCCGTCTCGGGCAAGCCGTTCATCGGAATATGCCTCGGAATGCAGATACTCTTCGAGCGTTCAGAGGAGGATGGCGGTGTAGATATGCTCGGCATCCTTCCGGGGCGGGTTCGCAGATTCCCCGACGTTCCTGGATTCAAGGTGCCAGAGATCGGCTGGAACGATGTGCAGACAGACGGCAACGAGCGTTTCATCAAGTCCGGCGACGAATTCTATTTTGTCCATTCGTACTATGCGGAGCTGAACCCGTACACCGTGGGCCGGACTTCCTACGCGGGTGTGACGTTTACCGCCGCTGTGCGCAAAGGGAGCATATTTGCGACGCAGTTCCATCCGGAGAAGTCCGGCAGGGTCGGTCTTGCGCTCCTCAAGTCGTTCCTCGATGCGAAATGACGAATTTGTGAACCCTGCGGCGGACCCCGATACAAGTACAACGCTTCAACCGGAAACGAAAGATGTTAGCCAAGAGAGTAATCCCGTGCCTTGATGTGCGCAACGGCCGTGTCACAAAGGGCGTAAAGTTCAAGAACAACATAGACCTCGGCGATCCGGTCGAGATGGCCGTAGGGTATTCTGACGGCGGGGCGGACGAGCTTGTGTTCTACGACATCACCGCATCTGCCGAGAGACGCCCGATTGACATCGGCATGGTGGAGGCGGTTGCGCGGGCGGTTCGCATACCGTTTGCCGTAGGCGGCGGCGTATCGTCGCTTCCTGACATGGAGCGCGTGATACTTGCCGGCGCCGAAAAGGTCTCGGTCAATTCCCTTGCCGTGCGTACGCCGTCCATCATATCCGACGGCGCAAGGGCGTTCGGGCGGCAGTGCATAGTGCTGGGAATGGATCCCGTCAGGAGCGACAACCCGAAATGTCCGTCTGGCTACGAGATCACCACCCGCGGATTCCGGGAGTTCACCGGAATGGATGCAGTGGAATGGGCGAAACGCGCCGTGGATCTCGGTGCGGGTGAAATCGTGGTGAATTCCGTGGATGCCGACGGGACGCGGGCCGGTTTCGAGCTGAACATAACCCGCCGGATCGCGGAGGCGGTCGGAGTGCCTGTGGTTGCGTCCGGCGGTGCGGGGAAGCCGGAGCATCTGGTCACGGTCTTCACCGAGGCCAAGGCCGATGCGGCGATTGTGGCCGGCATGATACATACGGGTGACTATACGATCGCCCAGATCAAGGAGACGATGGCCGCAGCGTCCGTGCCGGTTCGCATGAGCTGGTAGCTGCGTTCCTGTGGAGGCCGGTATGCTGAAGCGTCTGAAAGTGGACAACCTTGCGATCGTCGAACACGCAGAGGCGGAGTTCGGCGATGGACTGACTGTGATAACCGGTGAGACCGGTGCCGGAAAGAGCGTGTTCATGGGGGCGCTTACGCTTGCCTTGGGGGCGAGAGCCGATGCCGGAGCGGTTAGGGACGGATGCCGTGAGGCACGTATCGAGGCCGAATTCGATTCAGAGAGGGCGGATGGGTTTCTTGAGAGGCAGGGGCTGCCGCCGTGCGACGGCGGCGTCCTTCTCGTCCGTCGCACGATATCAGCATCAGGCGGAAGCCGCGTATGGATAAACGATTCGGCGACGTCGGTGCAGACCCTCAGGGCGCTTGGCGACCTGCTTGTGGACATTCACGGCCCGAACGACAGGCGTTCGCTTGTCGACGAGGATTTTCAGCGTGATACGCTCGACCGCTACGGAAGCGTAGATATGCGAGGATACGTCTCGGAGTGGAAGGGTCTTTCTGAACTGAAGTCGCGCCGGTCGGAGTTAGCCGGGGCGGTCGATGTTCCGGACGAGATTGAGCGTCTCCGCAGCTCCATCGAGGAGCTGGAGGCCGCTTCGCTCACTGAGGACGATGAAGAGTCCCTGACCGCCCGCCATGAGGCCGCCGCACACGCTTCGGAGATAGTCGAAGCGGCAAACGCGGCATCGTCCGCTCTTACGGGAGATGGCGGCGGAATGTCGTACGGCGGAGATGGCGGCGATGCATCCGCCTCAGATCTCCTGATAGCGGCGGAGGGGCGTTTCCGTGAGATGGCAAGGTTTCATGCCGCAGCGAACGAATGGGTGGACGAACTTGAGCGGATTGTCACGGCTGTGCAGGAGCTTTCCAGGGCGGTCGCGGATTCCGTAAGCCGCATTGATGCCGACCCGGAGGTGCTGCAGGCACTCGACGACCGGATTTCGCTTGTGCGCCGTCTGAAGCGGAAATACGCCTGCGCGACGGTCGGCGAGCTGCTGGCGTTGAAGGAACGCCGCGTGCAGAAACTTTCAGACCTTGAAGACCGCGACGAGAAGATGCGAGAGCTGGACATTCAGATCGCCGCCGCCGAGAAGGCCGTGATCAAGGCGGGGGCGTCTCTTTCGGCGGCTCGCCGCAAGGCGGGGGCGAAACTCGCCGCGGCGGTGACGAAGGAGCTTCGCGGGCTTGGATTCCTTCAGGCCGGTTTTTCGGTGTCGCTTGAGCCGAGAGAGCCGGATGCGACAGGATGCGATTGCGTAGTGTACAGGTTCGAGCCGAACCCCGGAGAATCGTCGCGCCCGCTTGCGCAGATAGCTTCAACCGGCGAAATCGCCCGCGTGATGCTTGCGGTCAAGGCGGTGATTGCGGAGCATGACGCGATACCGACGCTTGTCTTCGATGAGATAGATTCCAACATCGGCGGCGAAACGGGTCGTGCCGTTGGTGAAAAGCTCAGGTCTGTCGCGAAGCATCATCAGGTGGTGGCGATTACGCACCTTCCTCAATCCGCAGTCTACGGTGCGCGTCATCTTGTGGTGGCGAAGTCAGTTTCCGGTGGACGCACCCGCAGCGCAATAAAGGAGGTGTCTGATGACGTAAGGGTGCGCGAGATTGCGAGGATGCTCGGAGGCGAAAGCGCGACATCGGTTGTCGTTCGCCATGCACGGGAGCTTCTTGCCCTTGCGCAGACCTCTTCTTCTTCGTAGATCGGCAATGTTTCCCCTTGTCTGAAACTGCGCCACGAGATATTGCAACTCCCCTGCCATTCCTTTCTTTTTTGCTGATTCGTTAGATATTGCCATTTGCGGTATAATCCTGATGTCTTATTTTACTTGAAAAGGAAGGAGTTTCCATGGCAGTTTCAAGACGGGCGTTCATGGGTGCAACGGCGGCGTTCTGCGCCACCCGATGTGTCGCACAACCGCCACCGGTACAGGACGGTTTTGCGCTCACGGTCTGCAAATACGGCGAAGCAATCATCACGGAGAGCATGGTCTTCCACGGCGGAGACAAGAACAAACTCGTCCCCATCTCCCTCCTGTTCCACTTGATTCGCCTGCCGGGCCGCATCATTCTGGCGGACGCCGGCTGCGATTCGTTCAGCATCTTCGGCCGCGCCGCCACGAAGTTCGTCAAGCCCGCCGACCTGCTCCGCCGTCGCGGCATCCGCCCGGAGGATGTCACGGACATCCTCATCTCGCACCATCATTCAGACCACATGGAGGGCATCACATCCTTTCCCGATGCGCGTATCGTCCTCCATCGCGCTGAAGAACGGTTCGGCGCGGGCTACCTCAAAAACCATCGCGGCGAAATCGTACGTTTCGACGAGACGATCTCGCTCTTCGACGGCCGCCTGTCCATGCGGCGCGTTGGCGGCCATACGCCCGGCTCAAGCCTCGTCCTCATCCCGCGTGGTTCCAAAACGGTCGTCATCGCTGGCGACGCCTGCTATCTCGGCGCCTGCCTGACCCAACGGCGACCGACGGGCACGACGGGCAACCTCGCGGAAAGCCAGGCGTTCGTCGATACCTACGCCGCGCCGAACTACATCGTCCGCCTCTGTCACGATCCGGACGTACTGCCGGGTGCGAACGGTTTTCTGGATCTGTCCGTCTGACCGACCGTTGCGCCGTCCCGCAGCTTCGACCACTCGTGCGTAACGACGACATGGGCGGTGCATTGGGATGCCTTCGGCGGCGTTCCGGCTTTCGGCGTTTCAGCGGTGCAAAAAATTTGCGGCTCTTGCGTGGCAGGGCCGTTTTTGGTACAATATGCGCCCTTCTTTTCGAGGAAAACAGTTTTCCTCACGGAAAGAGGCAGAAAAACCAAGGAATAAACAATGGAAGCCTACGCAGTGCTGGAAACCGGCGGCAAGCAGTTGCTTGTCAAGGCCGGCGATACGGTCGAGATTGAAAAGATCGAGGCCGAGGAGGGCAAGGAAGTTGTCCTCGATACCGTTTGCGCCGTCTCCGACGGCACGACGCTCAAGATTGGAACGCCCTATGTTGAAGGCGCAAAAGTGACCCTTTCGGTCGTTGGCGTCAAGCGCGGCGTGAAGACGATCAATTTCAAGGCGAAGCGCCGCAAAGGTTCGCGCCGCACGATTGGTCATCGTCAGCAGTACACGGTAGCAACCGTTGAAGCGATTGCATAAGGGGAGGTAAGGAAAAATGGCTTCTTCAGCATCAGCCCGCAACGGACGCGATTCAAACCCGAAGTATCTTGGCGTTAAGGCGTATGATGGCCAGTTCCTCAAGACCGGCTCAATCATCGTGCGTCAGCGCGGCACCAAGATCCATCCCGGCGCAAACGTCGGATGTGGACGCGACTTCACGCTTTTCGCCCTCAAGGACGGTAAGGTGAAGTTCATCAAGGACGGCAAGTACGTCACCATCGTTCCGGTCGAGGCCAAGTGATTCCCGGTTCGGGAGTTGCAGTTCTCAGGAACGCAATGGAAGGCGCGGATGCAGATCCGCGCCTTCTGCTTTTCGTCGCCGCATTATATTCGCATACAGGCGATTGAAGCGCAGTGTGGCTTTTGGTACAATGCGGACATCAAGCAGCAGTTGGGTGTTTTGCGATGCATAGACTTCTTGTGTCATATGATGTTTTGGAATCGGATAGGCCTACGCTTCCTCCGGAAGCTTCCCGCCATCTGAAGGTTGTGCGTCCCAGACCGTCTGAGGCCGTTGAACTTTTCGATGGTGTCGGCCATGCCCGGCTGTACAGGTGTGGAGCGACAGCATACGCGCCGCTTGAGGCGGCGGGTGAACTTCAAAGCTACAAACGGCCTCCGCATCAGTTGATTCTGTTCGCCTGCATAACGAAAGGATCGCGCTGGGACTGGACGATAGAGAAGTCCACGGAGCTTGGAGTTACGCGCATCGTCCCCGTGATTTCCGATCGCTGCATCGTCCGCATTGACAGACGCGAGCGGGCGGCAAAGCGCGAACGTTGGCAGCGCATCGCCGAAGATGCCGCTCGCCAGTCTGACGCCAAATGGCTTCCGGAGATTTGTGAGGCGATGGATTTCAGTGAGGCACTTGTCGCTGTCGGCGACTGCAGATGCTTCGCCGGTGCCTTGACCAAGCCTCCGTCTCCGCCGCTTCTTGCTGCGGTGCGGGAATGCATGGCGGAAAATACGGACAGGATATCGTTCGGACTGTTCGTCGGACCTGAAGGGGATTTCACTCCTCAGGAGCTTGATGCTCTGCTTCGAGTTGCGCGTCCGGCAAGCTTCGGATCGACAATACTCAGGGCCGAGACTGCGGCGATATACGGAGTGTCGGTTCTTGCCGCTGCAATTGCTGGATTGAAATGAACGATCATGAGGCATATGTCGCATTCAACATGGTGCCGGACATCGGTTCCGTAAAGGTGGCGGCCCTTATCGAGAGGCATGGCGATGTCGCGGCGGCTTGGGAGGCCTTTGAAGACAAGACGGACTGGAAGGGCGATGCCGTAGACTGGAAAGGTGAACTTGCCAGGGCCAGAAAGATGCACGTTACCATAATTACGTGTGACGATTCGCGCTATCCGAAGGCGCTTGACGCGCTTCCGTCTAAACCGCTCGCGCTGTACGTGGTCGGAGATCCTGATGCACTCTCAAAGCCGGGTGTCGCCGTTGTAGGGACGCGCCTTCCTACGCTTTACGGAACTGACATGGCAGAGAGGTTCTCCATCGGCATCGCAAACAGCGGATTTAGCGTCATTTCCGGCCTTGCGACGGGAATTGATGCGGCGGCGCACAATGGTGCACTGTCGGCGGGAGGAGTTACGGTTGGAGTGCTTGGTGGGGCTCTTGACCGCTTCTTTCCGGAGGACAACCGCGAACTCGGTCGACGGATTGCCGCTTCTGGTGGAGCGGTGGTCTGCGAATATCCGTTTGGCTTTCCGCCGGGGCGGCGCACGTTTCCGCAGCGCAACCGCATCGTTGCGGCCCTTTCCATGGGTGTGCTCGCCGTTGAGGCCCCGCTGCAGAGCGGCACTCTCATAACCTGCGGGTTTGCCAAGACGCTTGGACGAAAGGTGATGGCGATTCCGGCAAATATCGATTCGAAGAATTCCGCTGGATGCTGGAAGCTCATTCGGGAAGGAGCCGTAATGGTCACCTCTCCCGAAGAGGTCGTAGAGGCTGTGAAGGTTGCAGATGTGACGTCGACTGAGGCAGTGCGGCAGACAGAGACAAAGACAATCAAGCCGTCGTTGAAACGCAGCACCATCAGAAACGACGGCGCTTCCGCCGAATGCGAGACCGGATTGAAGGAAAAGTCTGAACGTCAACCGTCGTTGACGATAGAGGAGGCGGTGGCTCTCAGGGCAATCCCATCGACCGGCATCACTCTGGATCGTCTTGCGTTTGTCACAAAATTGCCGGTTTCGGCAATCGGGCAGGCGACCATGTCCCTGCGGCTCAAAAGACTTGTGCGTTTTCTGCCAGGCAACCGCATCGCCCCAGAGAAGTGACGCGCCGCATGGCGAACGATTTGCACGATCGCTTGAAGCAGATATGCAGAAAGCGGCAAACGAGTTGGAAGGGGCGTCGTTCAAGGAGTATTGGGGCAGATTGGTTGAACCGGAAAATCGAATCCGTGAGTGGATTGCAATGGCCGATTCATTTGCAAAAGGATGGACGCCGTCCAAAGCGATGTTTACGGTGCATATGCGCAATAATTTTGCGGTTTAAACGCAAGGAGTGCGAAAGAGAAAATAAAATAAGAAAAGACTAACAAATCTATTGATGTTGCTGGGCCTTGGTGTTATACTACACTAACATTTCGTAGGCTTAATATGTCTGCGTGTTGGAAGATAGAACGAAAGGCAAAAGTAATGAAGGTGTTGTTAGCGGGAATGGCGGCCATTGGCGCCGCATTCTGTTCAATGAACGTGGGGGCGGAGATTTACGTGAACGGCGTAAACACGTCAGAAAAGACGAGTGGTGGCGGTCGAGTAGGTTCTGCGGGCCACATTAGGAAGGAGTGATTTGCCATGCACAACCTGAAGAATGTTTTGCGCGGGTGGATGTTTGCGGGCGCGACGCTGCTTCATTTGGCAGTCAGTGGTGCGCCGTTCGCGCAGTGGTTCGGCCACCGCTTGGCCGATGGCCGTACGGTTCGCATCTGGGGTGCGGGCGACGAGTACCACGCCATCTTCGAGAGTGCGGACGGCCATGCGCTCGTCTACAATCCCGACATCGGAAATTACGAATACGCAGAAGCCGGTGCGGACGGTGCGCTCGTGTCGTCCGGCATCGCGCTGGGACGTGAACGCGATGGCCGGTCTCGTCTTGCATCGATTAGCAAGCATCTGCGCGACACCTCCGAAAGCTTGAAGTCGAAAATCGCCGCACGAATCGCCGAGAAGGCGCACGACACGGGACGGGCCGAACGCTGGAAACAGATGAAAGCACGCGCGGCGGCCCGCCGTCAGTCGGTATCTGCATCTGCCCGGTCGAACGCTGGTTCGGCCCCGCGCAACGCCGCCGCGCCCGTGAAGACGCCGGACGAGATGGTCGGCGTCACGCTGCTTATCGATTTTCCGTTGCTCGATGCCGACGGCAACGTAACGAACACGCTTGCGGCGACAGCCCATCCGAACGTGACGGCGGGCGATTTGCGCGAGCTGGTCAACGGCACGAACTTCACCAAGTACGGAAACGCCTCTTCGTGCCGGGCCTACTACGCGGCTGTGTCCGGCGGCGCGTTCTCGTACACGAACGTCGTAATCGGCTGGATCCTGATGCCGCATCCCCGTACGCACTATGACGATGCGACGGCGGACAACGGCGTTTGCGGACGCAACCTGATCGGCGATGCGTTCGATGTTCTGGCGGCACGTGACGACTACGCGCAGGAGATTCTGCCCGCATTGCGACGGGCGAGCTATCTGGACAATTCCGGACGGCTACGGGACGACTTTCAGATTCGCGCCTTGAACGTGCTGTTCGCGGGCGAACAGGCGACGACATGGGGGCATGGCCTTTGGGCGCATTCGTATGTTCTCGCCTCTGCGCAGTACAAGAAACTCATCGTGGACATCGACGGACACGACTGCCATTTCTACAACTACCAGATTGCGCCAGTGACGTCTTCCCCCACCATCCACACATTCTGTCACGAGAACGGACACATGGTGTGCGACTTTCCCGACCTCTACCACTACAACGACGTTCCCGGTGGCGGCGTGGGATTGTGGGATCTCATGTGCGGCCGTACAGGCGTCTACGATACGCATCCCCAATACCTGTGCGCCTATCTGCGCACGGCGATGGGATGGGTGACGCCGCGTCCGCTTCCTCGCGACGGCGTGTGGGTCACGGTGTCGAACCGGCTCGACGACGTCTACATCTACGCGAATCCCGACAACGCCGCCGAGTACTACCTGATCGAGAACCGGCAGGCGCGTGGCTATGACCAGGAAATCCGCGCCTCGGGCATCGCGATTTTTCGTTGCAACGAGGATGGCGACAACATGTACCCGGCGGCGCTGTCTGCGGACGTCCGGGAGAAGTTCGCCGCCTATGGCGCGGCAACGAACCGTTTGAGCTACGAAGTCGCGCTCGAACAGGCTGATGGACTCTACACGCTTGAACAGACGGACAGCAACGGCGACGCGGGTGACGCCTGGAAGGCTGACAACCCAGCCGTGACGTACGGCGGCGTCTTCTGTCCGACCTCGATTCCCTGCGCCCGATGGGCCGACGGCTCGGCGGCGCGGATCAACCTGTCCCACTTCTCTCCGAACGGGAAAGTGATGACGTTCTGGAGTGCCCCGTGGACGGCATCGGAGAATAAAGGACGTACGTCGGCGACGTCCGCCTATCGGACGAATCCGAAGGACTTGAATCTGGCGCTGGATTGTGACGATGTGGTGTTCGAGTGCCGCAACGGCGCGTGGTACGGACAGTCGGACGAATGCGTCCGTACGGCTGACGGCGGAGTTCGCGCACGACGCCGCGTTCAGTGAAATCGTCGGCGTGGGAGACGTCGCGCCCGCCGTTCTCGCGACCACGAACGTCGACCATGCGGTGACCGTGACGGGCTTTCCGCGCGAGGCGGCGGTCTATGTGCGGATTCGTGCGACAAATGCGGACGGCTTGTCAGACGTGACAACGCAACCAGTTCTCCACGACACTCGTTTCGATGTCACCGACTACGATCGTTGGCTGAGACGGCATGGATACATCACACGCGAGTATGCGCGTCAGACGGAACGTGATCGCTTCGACCGTCAGGTGTCCGACCGACGCAAGACGAAAGGTGGCGGTTTCATGACGGTGCATGACGAGTACGTGGCCGGGACTGACCCTGCGCGGGCGGACGACGTATTCCGAACCTACATCCACGCGGCATCCGACGGGTACCGTCTTTCATGGACGCCCGACCTCAAGACCGCACGGCGATACACGGTCTACGGCAAGGCGCGGTTGGACGATGCCGCCTGGATTACGCCGACGAACGCCACACACCATTTCTTCATCGTGCGCATTTCCCTACCGGGCGAGGACATCCCGTTGCGCATCGAGACGTCGGACAAAGGTTCGGAAACCGAAACGCCGCAACCGAACGCCGGCGGGGACAAAGAGCGTACGACGACGAAGACGGGCGAGGATGGCCGATCGGACACGGGCAGCGGTTCGGTGAAAACAGAAACGCTCGACGGCGACGTCTTTTCAGCCATCCTTCCGATGGGGCCGTCGCCTCTGTCCACGGCGTTCACGCTCGATGACGAAACGCTGTTCGGTACGGACTACGCTGTGGCGTGGGATTTCGACGGCGACGGAACGTGCGATTCGACAAACCGCATTCCAACATGGACGTTTACTCGTACGGGGACGAATCTAGTGACGGCGCTCATTGCGCCGCGTGGTACGGATGTCGTCTATCGCGTCCAGTCGCCCGTCG
>CAYTWE010000026.1:0-31829 GCA_964440985.1 uncultured Lentisphaeraceae bacterium
TGGTCGGGGCGGCGGGATTTGAACCCACGACAACCTGCGCCCAAGGCAGGTGCGCTACCAGACTGCGCTACGCCCCGTAAAGGATCAAGACTGAGTACGGCAGGAACCGCCCTCAACCTTCCTGTGCATCTCGTATTCGGCAATCCGGCGCGAGATCTCGCCAGTCATATCGTTCTTCGTCGCAAGAACACCAACGCGAATTGCGTGGTATATTGCCTTGTGCGACGATGACCCATGCGTTATTATCACGGATCCCGGTACACCAAGCAACGGCGCACCGCCATATATCTCAGGATCCATCTGGCTCTTGAGCGACTTGAACGCCCCCAACAGCAGAATCGATCCGAGCATTCTGACAAAATTGCCCCTGAACTCACGCTTCATCCAATAGCTCATCGCGTGTGCAACCGATTCGGTCGTCTTCAGCACGACATTGCCGACAAAGCCATCGCACACCACGACATCTGTGCGTCCCTGAAAGAGATCATGTCCCTCTACGTTTCCACGAAACTCGATGGAATCAACCTTCTTCAGCAGACCAAAGGCCTCTTTCGTGAGTTCATTGCCCTTGCAATCTTCAGTGCCGATGGAAAGAAGCCCCACAAGCGGCGTCGTCCTGTTCAAGACCGCGTGTGAATAGGCACTCCCCATTATGGCGAACTGCACAAGCCATTCAGGATGGCAGTCCATGTTCGCACCAGCATCAAGCAGCAGAAGCGGACGCCTCGGCAGCCGCGTCGGCAGGACAGTCGCAATCGCCGGACGTGATACGCCGCGTATGCGACCCAGCGTGAGGATTGCACTCGTGGCAACCGCACCGGAATTCCCGGCAGACACAAAGCAGTCCGCCTTTCCTTCCTTCACAAGGCGCATGGCCACATTAATCGAGCAATCCTTCTTGTGCCGAACTGCATCGACCGGCGCTTCATCCATCTCCGCTATGTCCGGAGCATGAACCACCTCAAGGCGTCCATCGGCAACGGCCTCATTGAGCTTTGACCGCATCGACGAATCGAACTTGCCGAACTCCGCCTCAAGAAGATCCTTGCGGCCGACAAGAAAGACTTTCACGTCCTTCATGTCGGTGGCTGCAACAACACCCCCCTTGACGATTTCGCCAGGAGCCTTGTCACCTCCCATTGCATCAAGTGCAATCCGCGTCATGGAATCAACCCTCGAAAGGTTACTTGGCAGTCACGCTGAGAACCTTGCGGCCGTTGTACGTGCCGCACTGCGGGCAGACATGGTGAGCCTGCTTCATGCCGCCGCAAACCGGGCAGGCCTGAACAGAGGCAAGAATCGCCTTCTCGTTCTGCGCAACACGCTGACGCTTGCGCATCTTGGACTTTTTATGCTTGGGTGATGCCATTTTACTTTACCCTTTCGTTAAGTTGTCAAGAACATCCCAACGCGAATCGGGCGTCCTTTTCTCCGTTTTCTCTATTCCCGGACAGTCTTCGCGACAGACCGGATAAGCCGATAAGTTGAGTAGTATACTCTCTCTGAGCTCTTCCGTCAAATCGACGGACTCAGACTTTGCATCAACTTCAAAACTTGCGGTAAAATCAGGGATTTTTACCGTAAAATCAAAATCGTTCCCGCAACGCGAACACGCAGCCTCGAAATCCTGCTCTATTCGGCCTCTCACAAGAAGCTCCGAACCGAAAAGCTGCACACCAAGCTCGTAGCGCAGTCCGCCAAAAGGCTTGAGGTATTCATCGTCAAGACCGTAGACGGAATCGTCAATCGTTCCGGACAGTTCCTCACCGTCGCGTCCGACACTCGCCAGATACACTGTCAGCCTCTCATTCATGGCTGGCGCATTCCCTTCAGCCTTGCCATCACCGCAGGCGTCACCATCGATGACACATCGCCACCGTAGCGCAGAATCTCGCGCACTGTCGAAGCGGTGACATAAGCGAGGTTTTCGCTCGGCATCATGAAGAGCGTCTCGATTTCTGGCGCCATCTTGCGGTTTGTCAGAGCCATCTGGAACTCGTACTCGAAATCGGAATAGACGCGCACGCCGCGAATTACGGTGTTTACGCCACGCTGCCGGCAGAAATCAACAAGCAGAGAATCGAGACATTCAACGGTGACACCTTCAAGACCAGCCCTTTCGACATCTTCACGGATCATCGCCATGCGTGTATCGCAGTCGAACATCGCACCCTGCTTCGCGCTGGTCGCAGCCACCGCGACGACAAGGCGGTCATACAGGGCGGCCGCCCGCTTGACGAGGTCGAAGTGACCAAGCGTCATCGGGTCGAACGTACCTGGATAGACTGCAATCCGTTCCATGCCGTCAGAATTCAAGAGCCTCGTTCATCATGGAAATAAATCCGGCGTAATCCATGCGCGTCTGCTTCATCGAATCGCGTTCACGCACCGTAAACGTGCCGTCCTGCACTGTCTGCGCATCGACCGTGATGCACCACGGCGTACCGGCCTCGTCCTGACGGCGGTAGCGGCGACCGATTGCACCGGAAACATCCCACATCACGTTCACCTTCTTGCGCAACTTGCCGAAAATCTCCTGCGCAATGCGATCCTGTTCGGGATCCTTTTTGATGAGCGGAAATATGGCGACTTTTATCGGTGCGGCCTTGGGGGAGAAGTGAAGCACGGTGCGCACATCCTCCTTGCCCTTCTCGTCCACAAGCTTCTCCTCCTCGTACGCTTCGCAGAGAAGAGCCAGCATGAGACGGTCAACGCCGGCGGACGGCTCAATCACATGCGGCACGTACTTGCCGTCGAAGAGATTCTCGCAGAACGATTTCGCCTGTGCGGCTACGGCAGCGGCCTCGTCTTCCGAGAGGACGACCTCCTTACCGGCCTTGGCGGACAACGCCTGCTGCTTGCGGTCAATCCAACTCTTCTGCACCTTGTCGATGAACGCCGCACGTGCCGCTTCGTCCATCTTCTTGGCAGCCTGCTTGAGCGGATCGTCGAAGACCATCTGGCTTTCACCAGAATGCTTCTGATGCTGAGTGAGGTCGAAGTCGCTTCGCGCCGCAATCCCCTCAAGCTCCTGCCGTCCAAACGGGAAATCGTATTCAATGTCAACGCAGGCGCGGGCGTAATGGGCCAACTCGTCCGGCTTCTGCCAGTACTCGACAAAGCGCTCCGGCGGCAAGCCCATGGCGGTGAGGAACTTCTTGCGCTGCTCAACCCAGTACTTGTGCCAAACCTCCCAGCCCCAGTCATCCTGCACCGGACCGTCAAGATCAGGATTGTCCGCAAGCGTCTTCACCTTGCCGTGAAGTATCTCCACGGCCTCGTCCGGACGGATGAAGAACTCAAGTTCCATCTGCTCGAACTCGCGGCTCCTGAACGTGTAGTTGCGCGGTGTGACTTCATTGCGGAAACTCTTGCCCATCTGAGCTATTCCAAACGGGACCTGCTGACGCGACGTCGCAAGCACGTTCTGGAACTGCGCGAAAATCGCCTGCGCCGTCTCAGGGCGGAGATACGCAACGTTGGACGGATCGTCGATCGGCCCGACAACTGTCTTGAACATCAGGTTGAAAGGCTTTGGCTCCGTCATCTCGCCGCCGCAGTACGGACAGCTGAGCGTCCCTTCAGGGTTATGCGGGACGGGCTTTTTCTTCTGCTCCGCGAGAATGTCGCCGATCTGGTCGGCGCGCATGAGCTTCTTGCACTCCTTGCACATCGTCATCGGATCAGCAAAGGTGTCCAGATGCCCGGAAGCCTTCCAGATCTTCGGATGCATGATGATCGTGGCGTCAAGGCCGGCGACATCGCTCCTTCCGCGAACGGTGAACTGCCACCACGCCTGCTTGACGTTCTGCTTCAGTTCACAGCCGAGCGGGCCGTAATCCCAAAAACCTGGCATACCCCCATATATCTCAGATGAATGGTATATGAAGCCGCGGCGCTTGCAAAGCGCCGCCAGCGGTTCGAGACTCGACTTGTTTTCTTCAGCCATGTTCAATGCAATCCTTCAAATCAAAAACCTGCGTATTTTACCAAAACACACATTGTCGTTCAAGCGCAGAGCCGCCCGACAACAGTACGTCAGGCGTTGTACGTCGCGGCAGACGTGTTGCCGCCGTGTCCCGTCCAGTTCGTGTGGAAGAACTTTCCGCGAGGTGCGTCCAACCTCTCGTAGGTGTGCGCCCCAAAATAATCGCGCTGCGCCTGAAGGAGATTGGCAGGCAGACGTTCAGTCGTGTAGCCGTCAAAATACGAAAGCGCGGACGTCATCGTCGGAGCCGGTATGCCGTATGAAAGCGCGGCGGCGGCGACTTCACGCCATGCCGGAACAAGCTTTTCGATCGTTTCCTTGAAGTACGGATCGAGAAGCAGGTTCGACAGTTCCGGATTCCTGTCGTACGCCTCCTTTATCTTTCCGAGGAATACGCTGCGTATGATGCAACCGCCGCGCCACATGAGCGCAATGCCGCCGTAGTTGAGATTCCATCCGTAGGTCTTGGCCGCAGTGCGCATGAGCGTGTAGCCCTGCGCATAGGATACGATCTTCGACGCATAGAGCGCCTGCCGAATCGCTTCGACGAACTTCGCCTTGTCGCCCGTGAATGCGGGGATTTTGCGGCCATACGCCTTGGCGGCCTCCACGCGATCCGGCTTCATCGCCGAAAGGCAGCGGGCGAACACCGCTTCACCGATGAGCGTAAGCGGAACGCCTTCGTCCAATGCGGCGATGCCAGTCCACTTGCCGGTGCCCTTCTGTCCGGCAGTATCGAGGATGTTCTCGACGAGCGCAGAACCGTCCACATCCTTGTATGCGAGAATGTCACGGGTGATCTCTATGAGATACGAATCCAGCTCCGTAGTGTTCCACGCCTTGAACACTTCGTGCATTTCGTCGTCATTCATGCCAAGCAGGTCGCGCATGAGCTGGTAGGATTCGCAGATGAGCTGCATATCGCCGTACTCAATGCCGTTGTGAACCATCTTGACAAAGTGCCCGGCGCCGTTCTCACCGACCCAGTCGCAGCACGGCGCACCGTCTTCGACCTTGGCGCAGATGGCCTGGAATATCGGCTTGACGAACGGCCACGCCGCCGGTGAGCCGCCCGGCATCAGGCTCGGCCCCTTCAAAGCACCCTCTTCGCCGCCGGAGACTCCGGTGCCTACGTAAAGCAGCCCCTTCTCCTCAACATACTTCGTGCGGCGAATGGTGTCAGGGAAATGGGAGTTGCCGCCGTCTATGATGATGTCGCCAGGCTCAAGAAGCGGTATCAGCTGGTCGATCATCGCGTCAACCGCCGCACCGGCCTTGACCATCATGAACACCTTGCGCGGCTTCGCCAGCGACGCGACGAACTCCTGCATGGAATGCGCCCCGATGATGTTCCGTCCCTTCGCCCTGCCGTTCACAAATGCGTCCACCTTCTCCACCGTGCGGTTAAACACCGCCACGGTGAATCCCTTGGACTCCATGTTCATTATGAGGTTCTCGCCCATCACCGCGAGACCGATAAGGCCGATGTCTGCCTGCTTCATTGCATCTCCTTTCAGCAAAAGTTGACGTTCGCCAAAAAAGTGCGCGTCACTCCCATTCGATTGTCGCCGGCGGCTTCGGAGTAATGTCCCACACAACGCGGTTGACGCCCTTGACCTTGGTCGCAATCTTCTCGGCGACAGCCATCACAAACTTGAACGGAAGCTCGACCACACCCGCCTTCACAAACTGCGAGGTGGCAACCGCACGAATGGCGATCACATATCCGAACGTACGCGCTCCGTTCTTCACGCCGACGCTCTTGACGTTCGTCATCACCGCAAAGAACTGCTGCGCCTTCCTGTCGAGCTTCGCCTTCGCCATCTCGTCGCGGAATATGAAGTCCGCCTCGCGAAGGATGTCCAGCTTCTCCTTCGTGAGTTCACCGAGACAGCGCACGGCAAGCCCGGGACCGGGGAACGGCTGACGGTCGACCATGAAGTCCGGAATGCCAAGCGCCCTTCCGACCTTGCGCACCTCGTCCTTGTAGAGATACCGCACCGGCTCGACCAGCCCTTCAAACCCGATATCCTTCGGCAGACCGCCCACATTGTGGTGTGCCTTGACTGCCTTGTTGCCGCCTACGCCGGATTCGAGAAGATCCGGATAGATCGTGCCCTGTCCAAGGAACTCTATCCTGCCGAGCTTCTTTGCCTCCTCCTCAAATACGCGAATGAACTCCGCGCCGATGCATTTGCGCTTGAGTTCCGGATCGGTGATGCCCTTGGCCTTCTCAAGGAACCGCGCCTCGGCGTCAATCTGGATCAGGTTGATTCCGAACTGACCCTTGAAAACCTTCTTGACTTCCTTGGCCTCGTTCTTGCGCATACACCCATGATCGACAAACACGCAAGTGAGGTTGCTGCCTATCGCCTTGTGCAGGAGAACCGCACACACAGACGAATCAACTCCGCCGGACATGGCAAGCAGGACTTTCCTGTCACCCACCTGTTCGCGTATCGCCTCAATCTCCTTCTTGATGTACGACTTTACGTTCAGTGTCTTGCCGACCTTGGCAAGGCGCTCTTTCTCTGCCTTGTTCATCTGCTCTCCATGTGTGCGTTGTTTAGCGGATTGACCGCCTTTGCCGTGACATTATACCATATGTGACGCAGCCATGGCGGCAAAAACCAAAACCTTGGATTAATTCCGCCCACTCATCCCCGCTCTGCGACCGCCGCAAAGATGTCGGCTGCGTCCGCCATCCGTCCACGACCCGACGTGCCGCAGGCAAGATCTCCATCCGCTGGCTCAACAACAGTCACGCCGCGTCTTTTCAATGTCGCAAGATTCTCCTGCGTTGCCGCATTCTCCCACATTCCGTCGTTCATCGCAGGGGCGACCACAATCCGCGCCCGCGTGGCGAGAAGCGTAGCCGTGAGAAGATCGTCCGCAATCCCATGCGCCAGCTTCGCGATCACGTTCGCCGTGGCGGGCGCCACGACCACGACATCGGCCTGCGCAAGCGATATGTGCTCCGGCCGCCAGCGTTCAGGCTCGGCAAACTGATCCACGCCAACGGGATTGCGCGAAAGCGTCTGGAACGTAAGCGGCGTTACGAACCTTGTCGCTGCGGACGTCATCACGACGCGCACACCGCACCCGCCCTTCACGAACAACCTGACGAGTTCGCAGGCCTTGTAGGCCGCAATCGAACCGCTCACCCCAAGCACGACATCCATGGCGACACCTTCCTGCGGTCACATCCGCCCAGACCTGACGTCTATCAGGTCGCAGAGCTTCCTGTACGCCATGCCGAGATCGTCGTTGGTCACCTGGAACATGTACTCATGCGCACGCTCCATCTCTCCTACGGCGTTCACGAGCCTCTTTTCAATCACCTCTTGCGAATCGGTGCCGCGCCCCTCAAGGCGTTCCCTCAACGCATGGATGTCAGGCGGATTGATGAATACATCCATGTATCCGGCACGAAGCGGATCGTCCGGCGAAAGTCCCTTCACATGGCTGCGCACCTTCGCGGCGCCGGCCACATCGATGTCAAGTATCATCGAGTTGCCCTCCGCCAGCACCTCCTCTATCGGGCCTCTCAACGTGCCGTAGTAGTTTCCGTGCACTTCCGCATATTCGAGAAACGCATTCTCCGCAAGCAGTTCGCGGAAACGCTCCACCGTCATGAAGTGGTAGTCTATGCCGTCCTCCTCCTCGCCGCGCGGGGCGCGTGTGGTGCATGATATCGAATACTGCAGATCCGGATATTCCTGCAAAAGCATGTCTATGAGCGTGGACTTGCCGCACCCGGACGGCGCACTCAACACGATGAAAAGCGGTTTGATCTTGTTTTCCATTTCTGCCTTCCGAAGTTTTCCTCTTCTGCCTTCTAAAGTTTCATTCCTGCAAACCGGACATAATCCGATTCCGCAGGCTATCCGTTCACAAGCGACAGGAACTCGCCCCTCACACGCTCGTCGGACCGGAAAGAACCCAGCACGGCGGACGTCACCATCTCGGAGTTCTGCTTCTCCACGCCGCGCATCATCATGCACAGGTGCTTTGCCTTGATCACCACGCCTACGCCCTCGGCGTTCGCCTCTTTCATGATCGCATCGGCGATCTGCTCCGTAAGCCGTTCCTGTATCTGGAGACGCCGGGCGTACATGTCGACTATCCGCGCCAGTTTGGAGACGCCGAGAACCTTCCCCTTCGAGATGTAGCCTATCGCACACGAGCCGTAGAACGGCAGCATATGGTGCTCGCACATGGAGTAAAGCTCGATGCCCTTCAATATGACCATGTGGTTCGTGCCGCTCGTGAAATACGCACCGTTGACGACCGACTTCACGTTCTGGCGATAGCCTCGTGTGAGATAGGCAAGCGACTTCGCCACGCGCTCAGGCGTCTTTTTCAGCCCTTCACGTTCTGGGTCTTCACCAAGTTCCGTCAACAGCGACCTGACGAGCGAAGCGATACGCTTCATGTCAGGCTCAAATGGCTTGACCTTTTCCGACCGCCTTGCACCGGAACTTTTCACGCCTGCCTTCTTCACCTTGAGACCTCCACCCGCATTGAATCCACCGCCGCCTTCATGTTCTGCTGCCTAAACAGGTACGAGCCGGCCACAAACTGGTTTGCGCCGGCACGCGCCGCAAGAACCGCCGTCTCCGCATTTACGCCGCCATCGACCATTATGTCAAGTGCAGGACAGCGGCGGCGCAGTTCGGCGACCTTGGGCAGGCAGCTTTCAATGAACTTCTGTCCGCCATAGCCCGGATGCACCGTCATTACGAGAGCTTCATCAATCTCGTCAAGATACGGGAAAAGCTTTTCAATGGGCGTTTCGGGATTGAGCGCAACGGCGTTTCTCAACCCCATCTCCCTGATTCGCCTGAGCTGCACATGGATGTCGCAATCAGCCTCCACGTGTATCTGTATGGTCTGGGCTCCGGCCTTGGCGAAATGTCCGAGATAGAGATCGGGGCGCGTCATCATGAGATGCACGTTGCGGTAGAATCCCGGAGACGTCCTTGCGGACAGCGCAACCACATCCGGCCCGAACGAAAGGTTCGGCACGAAATGCGCATCCATTATGTCAAGGTGCAGCGCATCCGCGCCGGACAACTCAGCCCTGCGGATCTCATCGGCAAGGCATCCGAAATCCGCCGCGAGAAGCGAAGGCAAAATTTCCGTTTTCATTAGCGGCAATTATACCATAAAACACCGACAGGCATGAGGCCGCCAACCCCTATCTGCCACCGTCTCAGATGATGCCGAGCGCATCAAAGCGAGCGAGACACTGCCGCTCCTGCGTCTTCGTGAGCGGGGCGTATGGCGCCCGGCAACTGCCGCAATCTATGCCTACTCGCTTCATCAGCACCTTGAACGCACTCCAGTTGTCGGAGAACGAATCCACGACGAGATCCACAAGCCTGTTGGCCTCCGCCTGAAGATGCGCCGCCGCACGGAAGTCGTTGCCTTCGCAAAGTTCGCATATCCTTGCAAAATGATGTGGAATGATGTTGTAGTTAAGCCCTATGCCGCCGGAGAAGGTGTCGCCGAGCGCAAGTGCGCATACAAGCATCTCATCGCATCCAGAAAACCATATTGTCTCCTTGTCCAGCATACGGCGTATGCGTTGACACGCATAGAAGTCCCGTCCGGTATACTTGATGCCCTTTACGTTCTTCAGGTCGAAGAGACGCACGTCACGCTCTGGGACAAGCGCAGAGTTGAAGGCGTAGACAAGAAACGGCAAATCGGTGGCCTCGCTGATGGCCTTGTAGTGACGAATCGTCGAAGGGAAATTCTGCCCAAAATATATCGGTGCGACAGAAGATATCCAGTCAACACCGGCATCCGCCGCTGCCTTCGCCAACTCCACCGAATCATCGGTGCGGATGCATCCAACCTGCGCAATCAGTTTGCATCGACCTTTCGCCGCCGCCACCGCCCTCCGATAGACGAGCTTGCGCTCTTCATTCGTGAGCAGCATCCCCTCGCCGCTCGATCCGGTGAGGTAGAAGCCTCTCAACCCGCCTTTCAGTCCATGCTCGACAATGGCGTCGATTGCCTCTTCGTTGATTCGTCCGTCCACATCGTACGGCGTAATCATGGCGGCATACGCACCGGCCATGCCCTTCAGTTCACAATCTGCGAAATCAATTCCCATACCTGAATGCTCCATTCAAAACAACCACCTTGTCGTCATCGCACAACCGGCGGCCTACTTTTTGCCTGACGAATCCCTCGCCGTCAGCGCACTGACAATCGGCGCGACAACAAGACACGCAACCATGCCAAGCGCACCATACAGAAGAAGGTGCGGCTTGCCCGTGAACCTTGCCTGATCAAGGCCGAAGCACACGGCATAGTTCACGATCAGGCCAACTGTCGCCCCAGTCGCGTTGACGCGCTTCATGAAAATGCCCATGAAGAACAGACATCCCAAACCGCCGGTCAACACTCCAAGGAACCTCTGAAACTGGTCGTAGATAGACTGTATGTCCATGTTCGCAAGGACAAGCGCAAACGCACCGCCAAGCAATCCGACAGCGATGGTGCACACCTTGCCGCACCGCAGAAGCGCCGCATCAGAGGCTTCGGGAACAAATCTGAGGTAGAAGTCAGTGGTGAATGCGCTTGCGGCGGCGTTCAGGTTCGATGAAAGCGTACTCATCGTCGCTGCGGCGACAGCGGCGAGCAGCAGACCAGACACTCCGGGCGGCAGGCCAAAACCGATGAAGTACGGAAACACCGCATCCCCTTTGACTGTTTCCGGCAGAAAACCAGGATGGGAGGAAACAAATGTGTACAGGGCGACCCCGAGCAGAAAGAACACGAAACTGTTGAGAAACGACAGCACACCATTGAACATGATCGACTTCGCAGCCCCAACCTCGTCCTTCGTCGTCATATATCGCTGCACCACGCACTGATCGGATGTGTAGCTGGCGAGATTTGCGACGATGCCGCCCACCAGCACCACCCAGAAGCACGGCTGTGTCCAGTCAAATGCAAAATCAAACGTCTTGAACTTCCCCGATTCAAGCCCCTTTGAGATAAATCCAGATATGCCGCCATCCGTACCGAACAGCATGAATGCAAACATGATCACTGTTCCGGATATCAGGATGAGTGATTGCACGAAGTCGCTCCACACAACAGCCTCTACGCCGCCAATGGTGCAGTAGAACACGGTGATGGCAGTCACCAGCATAATCGCCCAGTTTACGTCCACGCCGACAACCGCAGAAAGAGCAACCGCCGGCAGATAGGTTACGATGGCGGAACGTGCAACCATGAACAGGATGAATGCGGCTGATGCGAAAAGACGGCACGCGAGATTGAACCTAACCTCAAGATATTCGTATGCGCTCGTAAGGTTCAACCTGCGGAAAAACGGAAGATACCACCTTACGACTATCGGCGCCATGAGCAGAATCCCGAACGTCAGCGGCAGATACCGCATATCGGAATGGTAGACCATCGCCGGAACGCTCAGGAAGGTTATGGACGAGAACATCGTGGCGTAGATTGAGAGCGACACCGCCCACCACGGCAATTTTCCGCCACCTCGGAAATAATCGTCCGTCGACCTGTTGCGCCGCAAAAAGAACACCCCCATCGCCACCATTCCCGCCAGATATGCAAAGAACACGACTATGTTCACAGGATGAAGCGCCTGACCGTACATTGCACCATTCCTCCGTTTAAGTCAACATGTACTTGAACTCACTTCACGTGCACAACCAATCCAGGCGATTGCACCTGAATCGCAATCGGTTCGGAATATGCGGTTCTTCCGCCGCAGCTGACCGCCAACTGCAGCATGTACATTCCCGCCGACTTTATCTTCACGTCAGTCGAGCGAGACATCGAATCGGTGAAGGACACCTTTGACGGGTCTCCGGAAAGGACACGCCATTCATACGACAGTTCCTCTCCAGCGAGCATCGGAGGTGCGCAAACCTTGACGTCAACCGTCAGCGCCTTTCGCGACGTGGAGCGCAGACCATCCGGCTCACCGCTGACCACAGGCGTAAGCGCCGCACCGACCACAGGATTGTCGGCCAGATACCTGATCTCAGGCTCTGTCAACGCTCTGTTGTACATCCGCACCTCATCTATGATTCCTGGGAACGTACGTGAAAGACTGTTGCCTTGGACATCTATCCAGTGACCGTTGTTGCCCGTTGCACCTGTGTTGGAGTGTCCGCCAATCTGCAAAAGCCCTTCGTTGCCCGATCTCACACGTCCGCCACCCATGCCGCGATTCAGCAGATTCGTCTGCTTCACTCCGTCTATCCAAAGTTCGGACGTACCGTTCAGATAGTTCGTGCGCCTGTCGAACAGCGCATAGACATGCGTCCAGCGGTCTGCGGGATCGACTGCGGGCCGAGCGTATACATCAACATTGCCGTTGCCGCCGTTCCATGTCTTCAGAGTCTGCTGATACATGGAGAAGCCGTTGGTTCCTCCTTCGCAGTTGTACCACAGCCCCAAAGTGTACGGAACGCCGATAATCATCGCATGGCTTGAGTTGTTCGTATCCGATGAATCATGGTATATCCAGCAGCTGAAGGCGCGATACCTCTCGATCGGTGTGGTCTCAAGAACCGGATCCTCCTCCTCAAGCAGCGTCGAGTTCGCGTTGAAATACGGATAATGCGCCCCGTTGACGCGAATTGCGTAGCTGCAAACTCCCATCTCCCATGTCACGCCTGAACGGTCTATCGCGTATTCTTTCCCCGTTACGAAATTCGTCTGTCCCATCTCAAATGGCCAATATCCTATAAGCCCTCTTTGAAGGTCTATCTCATCGGCAGGCGACACGACAACATCAAACGGATCTGAAACTGTTTCGGATGTCCCATCCGTGACAACAGCGGCAATGCCGTATTCGCCCGCTCCGCAGAATGTCGCCGTCACATCTTTCCCGTGAGCCGGGTCAAAGCGAACTGCGCATGGTCCGGAAACGACTTTCCATGAAATGCGCAAGTTCTCCATGTCACAGTATTCATCATCCGAAGCCACGGCGGAAAGCGCGACAGGCACATATGCAGATGCCGATGCTGCGCCGGATATGCGAACGGTCTGAGGCAAACTTTCGCCCGTCTCCGCCAAACGCTCCACCTCAATGTCATCTGCCGCAACCCTTCCAAGCGAATCCCTCACTGAAAGACGAAGCACATATCTGCCTATGGCCGGAAGGAAAACGTTTGCACATACGTTGGCAGGCTGATCGAAAGACGCATCCTCACCGCCATCCGGAGTGGAGATCACGCTCCATTCGGATGTCACGGCGGCGGACTTGCGGTTTCCGAACGCGCCCACATCCCCAATTCGCCCCGAAAGACAGGCCCTCTCGGACGCAACTGAGAAGTCATCTCCTGCCCATACTGTCGGCAGCCCCGCCGCCAGTTCCCTCATCTGTCCGTCGTTTAGCACACCTTGAAAAAAGCATATCTCATCCATCATTCCACCAAAGGCGCGATTTACGCCTATGCCGATGTTCCCGAACACAAGCTGCGTATTCTTGGGATATACGCCGGAAAGCGCGGAGACCGTCTGCCACCTTCCTGTGGACACAAGTTCACCATCGACATATATCCTCTGCCGCACTCCATACAATCCGGAATCTTCGTCCATGACCATCTCGCAGGAAACGCCAAGATGGCTCCACTTGCCCTTCTGGCACGTTACGGGACACTCAAAACCCCAATCGCCACCATCGACAAACGTTGCAACATCATAGACATGCCCAATATTGCTTTTGAAATTCAGCATATGCCCGTTCATGCACATTCTGCCGTACGTACCAAGCGAATACACATGCGGAAAGCGGTTGTCGTTCTCCGCAGGATAGGTTGCAAGGTCAGGGCTGAAGTTGCACCATATTCCAAAGGTAAATCCAGTCATCTCATGGGGGAATCTCAGCCATAGGCTCGAATCTGACGTGTTCGGAATGTCCACAGCGGAACCACCCACACCATCTGCGGTCAAACGTACGCCTGCTTCGGCAAAAAGGCTTGCCACGGTCTCCCCCGACGGGCGAACAATCCTTTCAGTTGAACTTTCATCGATTGCATCCATTGGCCAACAGCCAAGCATTGTCGCAGACACTTCACGCATCTGCCCTGAATACAGCTCCTTGACTGATTGAGTCTGCAATGCGGCATCAAAGAGCATCACCTGCGACATTCTCCCGAAAAACGCCCGTGAACCGGCACCTTCAATGTCGTTGTTGCCGAGATACACACATTCGGCGAACGTAGCGACATCCGCAGCTACGATTTCGTCGAACGTCTTTACGCCGTCGCGGTATGCGCACACCTTGTAATTGCCCTGATTATCGGACTTCTCAAGCACGAAGACAAGATGATGCCATTCAAGGCGTGGAGCGACCACTGTCTGGTACGACGAGACGCCAGCCTTCGGACACAGCGAATACATCGCGCTGCCGTTCTGATAGTTTACGGCTGTGCCTGACATTCCGGCAATGACGTACGGTATCTTGTTTACGCTCGGATCCAAAGGCCCATCATCGCGTTCGCGCTTCACCCACAGCGAAACTGAGCGTGATCCGCTGAACGAGATGGCGTTTAGCGACGACCCCCAAGTGTCCATGTCTCCGCTGAACGCCATTACGGTGCCAAATGTCTGATCATTTGTGAGCGAACATCCGCTTCCGAACCTGAGATGGTTGCCGCCGCCAGTGGCGTCCGGCACATATCCCTCGGCGTTCAGGGAGTCAAGACGCCACTCCACGACGGGGGATGGACAATCCGCAAATGCGGCAAAGCAGAGAAAGGCCGCCATCAACGCCATGAATGCCGTCATTTTGTGATCCTCCATTTTGTCGCCATCAGCGCTGGCTTGTCGCCGATTGTCGGCGGCTGGTAGTACACGGTCAATATCGTTCCGTCCGGAAAGGCGCACGATGACGGATATCCCAGATCATCACTGTGGCACGTCGCCAGGGTGATTTCGTTCTCCACGTCCCACGTCTTTCCGCCGTCGTCCGATATGCATGCGTACTCGCCAAAGGAAACCGGTTCGGAGAATCTCCTTCCGTATACGCACACAAGCTTCCCGTCGGCAAGACTGATCAGATGCGGCGGGAGACCTATCATCGGCGTCTTGGACATCGGCGACCATGTTCTTCCCCCGTCATTCGATATGGTCTGTCTCAGGCATCCGTCATCACCGTGGAAACGCACCATTCCGACTATCGTACCGTCCGGAAGCGATATGGCGTTCGGTTCATGGAACATGTGAGGACGCATATTCTCTCCGTTCATGTCTGGCACTGACGGCGACAGACAGATCCACGTCCTGCCGCAGTCGGTGGAACGCCAGGCACTGATCACCGTCCTGCCTCCTTCGCCCGCGCCAAGTGCAGAATCCGTGAAGGTTCTTCCGAGCTGAAGCAGCGAACCGTCGTTCATGACCGACGGGCCATGCGGAGCATGGCTGACATCCGCCATTTTTTCGGGCTTCGTCCACGTCTTTCCGTTGTCGCGGGATTCCATGCGGTAATAGCCAAGCGCCGCCCTGCGCACATCCGGCGAAATCTTCCCGTCATGGCGACTCCACCAATAGCGCGGATCTGTCTCCTTGAACTTCTTCCCTCGCAGAGAATCGCGGTAGGCCACCGATGTGAAGTACGTGACTACGACCGTACCATCAGGCATCTGCACAATTCCCGCATCGCGATCATCTATCGGCCCGTTTGCGATCGTCTCCGGTGCGCTCCACGTCTCACCTGAATCGGACGAACGAACGAGCTGCACCTTGCCGAACGGACAGATGTGAGCATCGCGGTCTCCGGAAAAGACCGCAAGCACATCTCCGTTCTGGAGTCTGTGCACGGTCGGCCATCCGATGTAGCGGCCGTCCTCTCGGCAAATTGTCCGAGTCCACAGTATCTCCGCACGGTTCTGGCGCTTTGGCGCCTCGCGCAGCATCGGCTTGGGTCCGCCCGGCGGAACGGCGACATCCGAAAGAGGCTCGATGCGAAACAGCGGCATACTGCCGAAGAACCTGTATCCACCCATCGATCCGAGGCGGAGCGGATGGGACACGTCCGCATACCCCAAACTGCCGGAAAACGAATAGCTACCGCCCTCCGTGCCGTCGAGAAAGATGCGGACGGACGATGGCGTCACGTAAACCTCAAGCAGATGGCTGCGGTTTGATTCAATCTTCACGCCCCTGCACACATGGTATTCGGGCGATATACCCTTAATGTCCACGAGCAGAGAACCGTCCTTCCTGACCATCACGCAGTATCCGGCGTTGAAATCGTTTCCCTTGCAGAAAAGGTTTGCGTGTCCGCTGCGAACGTCAACCTTGTCAAGGTCGCACGAAAAACGCACCGTGGCCTTGAATCCGCCGGGGAAGCGGAGATCCGACCTGTCCGGGACAATGCGGCTGCACTCGCCATAGGCACCGACATTCCATTCCAGCGCGAAGAGCGCGGTGGCCGGGGCAAACGCTGCGGCGGCAAGAAGCGACAATGCGAACGTACGTCTTTTCATGCCGCCCATTATACACGAACGGCATCCGTATAAACGTACATGAAAATAAATATTAAAATCGTGAACGTTCAGCGGCGACGCGGCGGAACGCCCATTATGCGCCTGAACGTGGTGGCGAAATGCTGCGGCGATGAAAACCCGTATCGCCTCGCTATATCCGCCACCGACAGGGAGCGATCCTCAAGGTCGCGGACAGCGGACTTTATGCGGACGTCAAGCAGGAACGCATGAGGCGGAAGCCCCGTCACCCGTTTAAACATGTCATTGAACGCCACAGTGGAAAGTGCCACCTCACGCGCAAGCGCCTCGATGGGGTAGTCGGCCTGAGGATTCGCGCACATCCGGCGGACGATCGGATCTATCCTGTGGCTTCGCCTGCCCTTCGGCGAAGCGGGTGCAAGTGGCGCATCAACAATCGAAAGCAGCAGTTCAAGCGCGGCGGCCTTCATCTTCAGCCGCCTCTGTACGGATCTGCGACAGACAGTGTCGTACACCTCGAAGATCCTCTCAAAGGCGAATTTGACGCGATCCGTCGCCGGAAAGAGCCGCACAGGAAAATGCGTCAGGCGGTTCAAAAGCCAGCGGCTTTCGTCAGACGGAAGCCCAAGGATCGGCGATCCGTCCTCCGGTATCCTAAAAAGGACGTTGAACAGGGCAAGCCCCTTCGGGTTGTTCCGCATCCTGTGTACTTCGGACGGCTGGGAAACGAAGACTGTTCCGGGAAAAAACGGATACTGCTCTCCACGCGATTCAAACATCAGGTTTCCGCGGCGGCAGAGCGATATCTCCACGCATCCAGGATGGACATGGTACTCCGTGCCGGCCCTGACAGACTGGAAGTTGCTGAGGCCGAGCAGCGGAATGCAGTCCACGCCATCGGGACGCAGATCAAGGGCACGGCGTTCCCTGCCCTCAACGTACACAATCGGATCGGCCCGTACCAAACCGCCCTCCCCGCAATCGCGCTATTTCTATCTATCAGACACCGGAGATGACACCGACGAGATCCTTGAACGACGCAAGCTGCTTCGGTTCTCCGACTGCCTCGACGACATCACCGGCGGCAAAGCACCAGTCAGAGTTTGGGTTCTCTGTACGGTCGCCGCCGCGTGTGATGGCCATTATGACCGCCCCGGTCTTGGCGCGGATGTCGAGAGCCTTGATGGTAAGCCCGATCGCAGGGGATGTCTCCGGCATCACGACCTTGAGGTACCGTTCGCCCGGCAGCGATATTACGAGCGGCTTCGGCATCTCCGCCATGCGCGCCTCCGCCTCTATGGCTGCATTGAACTGCACACCGGCGGCGTTCATGGCAGGCCACAGGTAGCGCACGGCCAACGGAACCGCTATCGCAAGCACGACCGCGATGCCGATGCGCACCGACGTCTCCTCCGGCAGAAGGTTGACGTTCAGCATGAATATCTCGCCGATCGTGACGACCGACACTGCGAGAAGCGTGAAGCTTCGCGCAGTGTGGCGTATCGCCGAAAGCCACGCTTCGCCGCCGGAAATGCGTGGGGCGGAGAGAAGCCGAGTCCCCACATCGTCGCCGAGGTGCCTCCCGGCCGTCCATATCGGCTTGAGCAGCGCAAGGAACATCACATTCGCCGCAAGGCTGAAGAACGCCCGCTTGTGCTGATCGAAGAACACGGAGAAGCGCGACCAGTCATGGCTGTCGAGCATTCCCGCCATGATCGAGAACGCAAACATCATCACCCAGTAGACCGCAAGAAGCACGAGGCTCTTGCGTATGCGAGAGGCTACGCCGTCAGGCGCAGATGCATTGCGCAACCGGTCGAGCCACACATTGTACTGCCGGAGCCATCCCTTGATGCGTTCTGGGACGCGACGCTCCGCCCAGTCGCCCACCGGGTCGGAGATGCGAATCATCACTGGGTTGAGGCAGGTCGTTATCAGCGACACACCGATCACAATCTGATACATCGCACTCGTGGTGTCGCCAGTAACCGTCATGTAGAGCAGCGCGACCATAAATGCGAACTCGCCGATCTGCGCGAGGCTGAACGCCGTCTGCACGGCCATCTTCACCGTCTGCCCGGTTAGTATCGACATCGTAAAGCAGTTGATTGCCTTTCCGCACACGACGATAAGGGAGAGCAGTATTATCACGCCTATGTTGTCCCAGCACACTCCGGGATTCACGAGACAGCCGATCGACACGAAAAACACTGCGGCGAACATTCCGCGCAACGGGGCGGCAAGCTCAAGAAGCCTCTCGCGGGCAACGGACGACGAACCGATTACGCCCATCAGGAACGCGCCGAGCGCGAACGAGAAGTTAAGTATGTATGCAGCCCACGATACGAAGAAGCAGCATCCCAGCAGAGTCAGAAGGAGCGTTTCGTCATCGCGTTCCTTGGCGACGGCATTCAGGAGACGCGGCACAAGAACCATGCCAAGGACGACCGTACACACGAAGAACACGGTGAGCGATCCAAGCGATATGCCAACTGCGCCGATGGACAGCCCCTTTCCGTTCGCAACGCCAGTTATGAGCGCAATCACGCCGACGCAGAGAATGTCCTCAAGAAGTGACGTCGAGATCACGTACTTCACGAATGGACGCTTCGTCCACTTCATCTCGTCAATTGTCTTGGCGAGCAGCGTCGTGGCGGAGTCGCAGATCGCCGCACCGAGGAAGAGCGACTGGACAGAACCCCAGCCGAGGATGCGGGTGCCGACCGTGTATCCGATCCATATCATCACCACGGCATCGACAATCGCCATCGGACCGGATACGGCGCGAACCTTCTTCATCGCCGTTGCTGAAAACTCAAGACCGAGCGTAAGCATCAGGAACACGATGCCCAGCTGCCCTATTGTCGGGATGGAGCTCCCCTCGGAGAGGAAGCTTCCGCCCCAAGTGTGGCTGCTCATCAATATGCCGGCGAACAGATAGCCGATCACCTTCGGCAGCTTGAACTTCTGGAAGACCACGGCGACAAGCCCCGCCGCCGCCATCAATACAGCAAGATCCTGGAACAGAGCGCTTTCAGACATTGTATTAGCCCTCCACTATGTTTGTTTTAAAGATGTTTCGCATCACCTGCGCTGCGTACGTTTCGCAAGACGCACCCACACGAAGTCGCGCACCTCCGGAACCGTGACGCGCAAAGCGCCATCCGGCGAGATTTCGGCTGCGCCGCGTCCGCCTATCACCTCTGCTGAGCCGTCCGCAAGGCCATACCGCTTCAGGTCAAGCGAATACGTCTTGGATGGATTCATCTCCCTGAACAGCAGCGCATAGTCCGATACGCCATCGGCGCCGCGATTCGCAAAGCCCGTCCAGACGACGCCATCCGGACGATTCCCGACCGGCATTGTGAAACCGCCATGCATGTTTTCGCGCTCGGATTTCCACCTTGCGACAATCGGCTTCAGTTCGGCGACGCTCTTCGGCGACAGTTCCGATATCTCGAACCATCCAAGCGGTGAACACATCATGACGGCGGCAAACAGCGCATCAGCGCGATAGTGCTCCGGAGAAAGCGGCGTCTCCGGATAGTACCCACGTGCGTGTTCCGGATTTATGAACTCCACCCGCAGACGCACAGGGTCTATGACCTTCGAAAGCGACCATGCGCTGCGCAGTGTCTGATACGGATAGAAGCCCGTCTTGAACGAACGGTTCTCAAGGAATATCGGGCCAAGGGCAATCGTTCCGAAGTAGCCGAGCCTCGGCTCGTCGCCGGTGACGTCGAAATCAAAGACCATGCGTCCGCCGGATTTGCGCAAAAGCGTATCGAAAAGTTCGCGCTGCCGTGAAATCGCAAGCGCGGAGGAAAGGTTCAGCCCGTCGATCTTGAAGTACTCTATGCCGTAGTCGTTGTAGAAGCCGAAGATGTTTGCGGCATCGGTCTGCCATGCAGCGCAGTCGTCGGAGCTGCTCGGCCCGTACCAGAGACCGAACCTCATGCCCTTCGCCTCCGCAAGATCCACAAGCGGCTTCAACCCCACCGGGAAGCGGGTAGGGTCAGGCTTCCAGAAATCGCCGTTCTTTGCGAGGAAATCACCCCAGGCGCCATCGCCGCGATTCGTGATCATGGCGCTGTTGGCGCTTTTTCCGAGCTGCCAGCCATCGTCTATCTGTATGACGTCGACACCAAGCTCCGCGCCGGCTGCGATTTCCGCCCGCACAAAGCTGTCGCATATCCGCGCATCGCGGTTGCCGTCGCCCCACGTGTTGGTGAGGAATATGCCGTCACGTCCCGGAACATAGCGGCGCAGTGCGCGCTGTATGTCACGCAGGGCCTTCTGCCGTCCGATTTCGCCACCGTCATAGACGAGTTCCGCAACCGGATAGCCGTTGCGCACACTCGCGAACACAACCTCAAGGGCGTTGAACTTGGCGTAGCCGCCGGGCGATGACCGGCACACGAAATCAGGCACGACCTCCGGACGGTCCGCCGGAACCGGCGCAATGCGCAACGCCGCAATTCCGGAGTCATCGAATACATCCTGAACAGCGACAACCTGATTGAACATTATGAGCGGCAGCTCGCGCCCCATAAGAAGCACATTGCGTTCCGACACCTGTTCGCTGCGCAGGTCTGTCCTGTCAAGAATCTCGTACGCCGTTATGTTGTAATGGTGTCCCGATAGAGGAAGCGAATCCGCGCCCTTCATGAAGTGCGCTGCGAGCGGCCAGTTGTAGACACGATCCTTGCGAAGCTCAGGCGGCTTTCCGGCATCAATCTTGCCGCTTTCGCGCAGAACGCCCGGGACTCCGTCGAACAGCCAGAGCGTCTCGACGCCGGCAGGCGTGGTCGCCACTACCTTGGTACCGGTCTCGCCCGTGACGCTCCACCTTGCTTTCGACACCTCTACGGCAAGGCTGGCGTCTGCTTTCGCAGCGCGGGCAACATCGACGTACTCTTTGTCGCCAAGTTTCATCGAAGCCGTCTTCAAGCCGTCTTTCGTTGCGACGAATGTGCGGGAGAACCTGCCGTCCCTCACCGTAAGAGACGTCTTGTCGTGGACGACATCGACGGCAGATGCACTGATGGCGAACATGGCAACCACACCAAAAACAGGGTATTTCATCGATTGATCCTTTCAGCGTTCAACATCAAACAGACAGGTCTGACATCATGGCAAAGTGCGCACCGTTCATTGGGATTCCGGAAAAGTGACCGGCCTACTTCTGACAGCCGCCGCAGGACTCCTCGCGCAATGCGCGGAAGGCCTCGATCCTGCGGAACCAGTCGTTTTCGCGCACATCCGCCATGCCATCACGCAGCCGTGCGTCTGTGCCTGGGAAGAACCGCACAAGATGGGTTGCGTGGCCAGGAACGGAAACACGATAGCCTCCGGTGGCGTTGCCGGCGTCAACCTGCCGCCACAGGTCGCGCACACGCCATGTTCCGTTCATGCCCGCCTTCTTCAGACAGAACAGCACGGACTGCTCATACGGCGAGAGGTTCACGAGCGCCGCCGCAATCGAACCGTCGGACAGCGGACGCGCCCAGCACGCCCAGTCGTCGCCGCCCTGAATCTTCGCCGCCGCCGCTCCCAGCTCGTCCTGGTTCAGGTCGATCACCTCATCGTTCGTGATGAGTGAAAGAGTGAACGGATCCATTCCGCGCAGATCGCATCCAATCATCATCGGCGCCGCCCACATCGCCCACATGGATACGTGCGTATACTGCTCGTTAGGCGTGAGGCGCGTCCCTTTGTGGTCGCTCCAGTGCGTTGAGCCTATAAGCATCATGTCCGCATCGTTCCAGGCGCCAGGCCCGGCGTACCGCCACAGATCCTCGTGCGTCTTCATGTCAGTGACTACATCCTCCCAGAAATCGAACTTGTCGCCGGTCGTGCGCCAGCACTGCCCCATGGCCGCCGCGCCCCACGATGCGACATTGGCGATGCCGTACTGGCAGATGGAATGGACGATGTCGCGTCCGCTCTCCCGCAACGCCCGTCCCATGATGAGATACGGATACATCCAGCGTTCCACGCCCGAACCGAAAGCCACGTCGCCGTAGCTGCACCAGTCGTGCTTCAGGTAGTCGTACCCCCAGTCGGCATACGTCTTGGCGTCCTGAAACTCATGCATCCAGCTGCCCTCGTAGTTCGCGCAGGTCGATGGACCAGGGCTGGAGTAAAGCCCAATCTTGAATCCACGCGAATGGACGTAGTCCGCCAGCCCCTTCATGTCAGGGAAAAGTTCGTTGGAAAGCTGTCGTCCCTGCTCGTCTCGCCGCGGGCCGCTGCTCTTCATGGAGATCTGCCAGCCATCATCAATCGTGAGATACGTCCAGCCATGATCCCCAAGACGAAGACGAACCATCTCATCCGCCGTCTCCTTGACGATCTGCGCCGTCACGGTGTCCGCAAACGCATTCCAGCTGTTCCAGCCGAGCGGCGGGGTGAGGGCGATCTTCTCCCCCACGACGAGACGAAACGCCTTTTTCGCCGCACCCTGCGCGTTCGTCGCCCTGAACACGAGCGGATACGTGCCTGGCTTCGCCACGCGGCCGACAAGCATCTGCGACGCTGCATCAAACCTCACCTCGGAGAGTTCCGGCGCGTTCAGCCCATCGACCGAGACGGCAAGCGGTTTCTCCCCCGTCACCGGCACACGGTACACAAGGGGATTGCCGGGGCGCACGCCAAAGAGCGACGGCCCGTTGATGCGCGGCGTCTTCGCGACAGGCGGCGTCAAGATGCCGAGCTGACGCGAAAGCGTGGCGATATCGCACGGACGCGTACCGGGCTTCATCTCAAACCTCGCGTCCGCCCATATCGAGGAGCCGCTGTACGGCGATTCAATGCCGTATGCCTCCAGCTTGATCCACCGCGCACCGGAGAGGTCAACCTTGATCTTGTGCGGCCCTGAATCCTTGTCCAGCACCGGCGTCTCGAACGCCAGCTCCCTCTCGCGATAGACGCGGAATGTGAGCTTCGATTTGTTCGGACCGCCCAACTGCCCGACAGTCGCCTCGAACGAAAGCGCATTGCCGTTCACGGCAAGGTAAAGCGCGGACGGGGCACACGTGCCAACGCCACGGCGGAACGACCCCTTCAGCATCGTGTCCTTTCCCGCCGTGCACACCCAACTGTAGCCGTGCCCGCCGCTCATGCGATCCCATACGCCAGGCTCATCAAGCCAGACCGTATCCGCACGGAGTCCGCAGACCACCGCAAAGGCAACGGCCACGAACGGCAAACCCAACGGCATTCCTCTCATCTCAACTCTCCTCAAAAGCAGAAATTGCCCCTGCCCTACAAAGGACAGAGGCAACTTTCATCTGTTTGATGCAGGGCAAGGCAACCTGACTACTTCTTGGCGCCCTGGTTCTTGACCGCGTTGATCTTCGCGGCGATCGCTTCCTGATCGCCAAGGTAGTGGTGCTCGATCGGCTTGAAGTTCTCGTCAAGCGTGTACACGAGCGGAACGCCCGTCGGAATGTTGAGGCCAACGATGTCCGCGTCGGAGATGTTGTCCAGATACTTCACGAGGGCGCGAAGCGAGTTGCCGTGGGCGGCGATGACCACCTTCTTGCCGGCTGCGACATCCTTCTTGATCACGTTCTCCCAATACGGGACAACGCGGTCAATCGTGATCTTGAGCGATTCGGTGAGCGGAATGTCCTCCGCCTTTTCGCTGGCGTAGCGGACTTCCTTGCGCGGGTTGCGCTCGTCGTCCTCGGTGAGCGCCGGCGGCGGAACGTCGAACGAACGACGCCACACCTTGACCTGATCCTCGCCGTACTTCGCCGCCGTCTCGGACTTGTTCAGCCCCTGAAGCGCACCGTAGTGGCGCTCGTTCAGACGCCAGTTCTTGACGACGGGAATCCACTCGAGATCCATTTCCTGAAGCACATGGTTGAGCGTATGGATGGCGCGCTTGAGGTAGGATGTATAGGCAACGTCAAACGCAAACCCCTCCTTCTTGAGGAGCTGTCCGCCGGCGATCGCTTCCTTGTGTCCGGTCTCAGAAAGATCAGGATCGCTCCAGCCCGTGAAGAGATTCTTAAGATTCCATTCGGACTCGCCGTGACGGATGAGGACGACTGTGTAGCTCATTTTTCTTTGTTCCTTGGTTTATCTTCCGCCCTGCACCTGAAAGCGCAAGGCTCGTAAAATTTTGCGTTAATTATAGCAGACTGCGCCGCCCGATTCAAGTTCGCGTCCTGCACAGGACACGGCAGGCCGGTCTATTCGACTGCGGACGACAGAGCCTTGAGGAATCCGTCTCCATGGCGGCGGTCGGGCATTAGGTAGCTGCCCTCCGTGTATTCGTTCCACGCATTGATGAGTATCGCGCCGGGGCGTTTCGGATCCCGCATCACCTGATCGATTGCCGCCTTGACCATCCCGCCGAATACGCTTGGCTTCATGCCGCTCACGACGCCGAGATACGGGTACGAAAGCGTCTTGAACGGGAACGGCTCATCCTGGCGGCAGCGCGGAGTGCAGTCCCACCCGCGGCAGACAACCGGAATATACGGAACGAAGTCGCGGTCGGCGGCGAACTGCGCATTGAACGGTATGTGCGCCTTTGCGTATTGCTCGTGCGTGAACACCTGGCGCGTTTCGCCGTTCGTCGCGGTCACGTCCGTATCGTCGAAATCGTACGGCGTCACGTTGTACGCAGAGGCGGACTTGAATCCGGCCGCCGTCACGCCGGGGATGTCGTTCCTGTGATGAACCATTGCCGAGAAATGGATCGGCGGCAGACCCGCCCGACGCGCCATGGCCTGAGCCTCGGCAAAGACCGCCTTCAGCGCCGCAGATCCGCCCACGCCCTCCATCAGCGGCTTTACGCTGTAGATCGAGAAGAACAGCTCTCCATCCTTGCGGTAGTATTCCGGCTTGCAGAAGTACTGCCTTATGCAGTAGCCGATAGCCTCAAGGAACTCCTCGCGTGTGTACTTGAGCCGCCAGAAGAACCTGTCCCCGCTGCGTCCGGGCGGTGCGCGAAAGACGTCCGAACGGTTGTGGTTCGCCCACATGATCGCAAACTTGACCTTGCTGCGGTTTGCCGCCTTCAGGTATCCGCGCTCTAATGCCTCATGCTGGATCGGCTTCCCGTCCGCCCAGTACCAGTCATACACGAATGCGTCGATTCCCGCAGCGGCGGCATAGTCGATCTCCTTTGCCACGTCCTTCGGGTTTGCGTCGTCTGGATTCCCGTCGATCAGCTCGACCGGCTGCTCGTGTCCGTCGAACATCGGCTTGGCCGTGTTGACGAAGTCCCACTCCGTGCGGCCTTTGCCGAATATCCTGTCGCCCTCCGGATACGTGTGCCATTCCGGGTAGTAGATGCACAGCACGTCAGGTTTGCCGGATGTCGGCTTTGCTGTCTCCGTGACAAGCACCTGACGGAAGTCGTGGCGTCCCACGGAAATTTCGCTGGAGGTGAGCGTCTCGCCCGTTTCGGCATCTGCAAGCGAAACCGTGCCGAATCCAAGCCCCTTCACGTCGAACGTGAACGTCTCCGCATCGCCCAGATTGCCGAAAAGGAGCAACGCCGCCCCATCCTTCTTCGCCACCGTCAACCTGATGTTCCGTCCGGTGTGCGTGACCGGCTGCACCTTGTATTCGTTCCAATACTGGAACTGCTCCACGTACGGCTTGCCCCAACCGAAATCGAACACGCGGTTCCACGCCCGCTCGAAACGCTCGTTGCCGCCGACAATGCCCTGGTCGTTGAGCGCAAAGAGTCCGTATGCGCACATGAACGACATGAGCGAAACGAGTTCACGGTTTTTGCGTGCGTCATCGCCGACGTTGGTCGACACGATGAACCGCGTACCCTTGCCGGTCTGCCCGCCGGTGATCTCCGTAAGCGTGTAGCTCTCCGGGAAGCGATCCTGGAAATCGCCGCCCTGCGAGCTGCGCTCGGTCGAAAGCCCAAGCATTGTCCAGCTCATCGTCGGAACGATATGGCCATTTGTGTCGTGGTCTTCCACAATTGGCCGCCCGTTGTACATTCTGCCCATCTTGCAGCACAGCACCGCCGAACGCTTCATGATGTTGCGCCACTGGAGGATGTTCCCCATCTGCATCTGTATGGTTCCGTCCGGCTTGACGTACACGTTTTCGTTTCCGAGATTCCACGATGCCGCAATCCGGTAGCAGTCGTAGTAGAGGCCGCCAGCCCCGTTCAAGAGCGCATTCCTGCCGTCCCACATGAGCTTGTCGATGCGCGTCTTGCACAGCTGTGCCATGTATTCGTTGAAGTAGTCGTCGTGCGACCACTCCTCCGGATACCATTCGGCCTTGTACATCTCCCACTCCGGCCAGAAGCTCGTGATGAGCATCGGATCGAGATAGCGAAGCCTAAGGTCTACACCCATGCCGCGGGCGCAGTTGTACTTGCCGAACCAGTAGTCTGTTCCGGACGTGGACTTCTCCGCCTCGAACCACGCCTTGTGGCGGGCGATGTATTCCTTGAGGCGGCGGCGATACTCCGAGCAGTCCCATTTGCCGTACGGCTTGTTGATGCGCGTCTTCTGCGAGTACACCCAGTCGTAGAAGCTGCGGTCGTTGCCGGGATAGACATTGTCCGGCGAATGTATCGGATCGAGGGCGAGGCTGTACTCAAGCTCGTAGCGCAGCGCATTCGACGGGCAGGCGTAGTTGTACGTGAGCGACGCGAATTCGCCGTGCGCAGGATCCTTCGGCCGCGTCGGAGTCGGCTGCCATCCCATCTCGTACGTCTTCTTTCCCTGCCACACGACGGGCTTGTTGACGAGATCGAGTTCGTACGTGGATGACAGCCCCTTCCTGACGACCCGCTGGGGCGCGACGGACTTCTCGAGCGAAAGGTCGCGTACGCCGTCCATTATCCACGCAAGCCCCTTGAACGCCCCGCCGAACCAGAAATACGGCTGGATGGACGCCGGAAAATGATCGTCCCACCACTTGGCGTTGCCGGTGTTCATGCAGGAGTTCCAGACCTCGCCCTCTCCCTCGGCGAGCGTGCAGTCCGGCGCAGGGCCCGACCGACTGTCTTTGCGTCGCTGCACCTCGAAGTATTTGGCAAAGGCGTTCTTCAGCGGCGCAGATATCCTCAGCGACTTGACCTCAACCGGATGCTTCGCGTCGAACGCAAGTGTGATCCAGCAGAACCCGTCATAGTCGTAGTTCTGCGTCACGACAAGCCCTATGCCGTCAAGCTCCGCAGTGACTTCGCGGATGATGCGATCCTGCGCGCGTTCGACGAAACGCGCCCCGGTCACGGTAAACTCGCGTCCGTTCAGTTCAAGCCGCATGGGGGCGGCAAGCAGCTCCTCCTTGTTTCCGACAAGAGAATCCCACAGCACGTTTCGCCCCCAGCCGTATCCGTTCCACAGGCAGGAGAGCGTCCCGCGGGCGTCGTCGACGCTGATCGGCACGTAGGGCGGCACAATGATGCGCTCCATCCCGATCTCAGCCGTCTGCCAGGGAAAGCTCCTCACCTGGAACGTGCGGACATGGGAATACTTCTCGCCCTTTGAATCGGTTGCGAAAAACGAGATCCTGTAATCGTCCTCCGGAAGCCCAGGCAGATTGATGTCGAACGTCTCACCGTTGAGATGCCGCTGTCCGCTCGACGGCTTGAGTTCCGTCCGCCAGAAGCTCTTGCCGGACTTCACGCCACGCACATCGATCGAGCCTCCCACAAGATCGCCAATGCGCCCCTTGTGATACCTCATGCGAAGCCGGTTGTTGGAGGACGGGAAGAATGCGGTCTTCAGGTTCGGAAGCCCCTTTTCGTCCTTCCAGCGTCTGTGGTACGTGCCGTCCCACGAGACCTGTCGACGATAGGCCGTTCTGCCGTCCGCCTCAAGATCCAAGTTGAGCGTGTTAGGCTTGCCGGGCCATATGACCCATTCAATGTGGATGACCTCCTTCCGCTCGCCGGGCTGAAGCGTGAATCCGCCCGTGTCGGCGAAACGGGTCACTTTCGTGGCGACGTCCTTCTCAGACCCGGAATCGAGCTTCGCGGCATGGACGCCCCGGTAGAAGACGGTCTTCGCTCCGATCTTGACGGCCTTCTTCGCGTTGTTTACGTAGCGGAACAGGAACCTGTAGTTTCCGCTTTGCCGCCACTGCTCAAGCGTGTAGTAGTTGACGAGCGAGATGACCGGTGCGCCGAAGTCCATTTCAAGCGTACCGAGTTCGTCAGGCCTTCCGCTGGCATAGTGCCATGTCGCGGTCTCGCGCTCCGAACTGAAGCTGACGGACATCTGAAGCCCCCATTTGGCGCCGTCGACGGCCTTCGCGCCGCCAAGGACGGAAAACGGCACGAAAAGCTCGGTCTCCGCGCAGAGTTCGCCGTAGTCCCGCACGCCCTTGAGCCGATGTGCCGCCGACACCACGCCATCCGGCAGGTCTCCGCGTCCGTCCTTCGTGCGAACCGTGAACAGAAACGGTCTCTCGGCTCCCGGCGGCAAAAGCGCAAGGGCAACCGTGTCGTCATCCGTAAGCGTCTGCGGCAGCTTCGGCACGCTTGTCCGCGCCGCAAAATACACTCCCTTCTCCGTATACCCGATGTGGAAGACGGCATATCGCATCGCCATGTAGCCGTCAGTCTGCGAAATCGCACCGTAATGCGTCGATGCGGCCCCCGCTTCAACCGTGGATATCTTTCCGTCAATCTCCGGCTCGATGTCCATCTGCCCCATCCTGATGTACGAGGCTTCGCTCAATCCGGCCACAAGCGCCGCTGCCAAAAGCAGATTCATGTTCTCTGTCCCTTCTGTTTCATGTTCCTGTTAAACCTCTTAACGGATGGTCACGACCATGCCCAGATCAGCGCGGACGCGCAGCGTCAGCAACTTGCCGTCGGCAGAGCTGATCACGCGGGCGTAGTCCATGCCCAGCGCCGCAAGATTGGCGTTCGCATCGTCAATGACGCTCTTTGGTATGCCGTTGCTCGTCCCCTGAACGACAAGCGGCACGTGCGCATGGTTCTTCAGGCTTTTGCGGAACTCGTCAAGATTCTCGAAGCGCAGCGTCGCGGTCGCGTTGAAATTGACGTAATTTGTCGCCTGCAGCGGCGCCTGCGCATAGACCGTGCCGTCTATCGGCAGTTCGAAAATCACCTCTGATTTATTGCGGAACTCAAGATGCCCGTTGTCGTTTTCGTACGTAGTCAGCAACGGCGCGACGCCGCGCAGACGAATCTTCTCGTCCCGGTTGAAGAACGTTGCGAAGTCGCTTCTGCACCTTACCGTTCCGTCATCGATCAGCAGCGTGTTGCCGTCGCCATTGACGCGGATCTCTCCCGTGGTAAGGACTGCACCCTTTGAAACCTCGATGGTGCAGTCTTTTGCCGTCGGAGAATCGCCGTTTGACGATAGCCAGCAGTAATTCGCAACATCGATCTGCGCATTGCGTGTGATGCGAAGGATGCCGTTGGTCGCGAAATCGCCAAACTGCAGACGGCGCAACGCAATCTGCACTCCATCGCACAGTTCGACGCGATTGCCGCCCCCCGCCCCGCTCACCGTCCAGTCCACGTCGGCGCCCGTGAACGAAAGCGACGCGTCCTCGCCCTGCACACGCAGGGAATTGCCGACGCCGCCGTTCCTTCCGACAATGATCGACTTCGCGGTGACGCTTCCGTTGGAGACGACCATCTCGCTTGCCGACGCTTTCGAGCCGCCGACGAACACGGACGACGAATCCGACAGGACAAGATGTCCTCCGAGAACGTAAAGTCCGTTTCCGACGCAGTTCGTCTCATTGCCGATGCTGACGTCGCCTGCAGTGACGTTCAATGTCGCTCCGTCCTCGACCGTGACGGCATTACCGCCAGCCCCTGCCTCTTTGCCGATGTAAAGCCTTACGGCCGATGCGGCAGCCGAGCTGGAGACATCTAATCTGTTGCGCGAACCGGCCTTGCCCACAAACATGGAACTTGAACATGTAAAACCTGCGTCCTTGCCTGACACGCTTACGCTGTTGCCGTCCGAACCCGCCACCGCGCCAATCGTCACGTCCTGCGCAATGGTTGCGACACCGTCAACGATGCAGACGTCATTCGAATCACCATTCTGGTGATTGCCGACAGTCAACGCATTCGCGACAAATGTCGCTCCGTCCGCAATTTCGACCCGCGCCTTCGGAGACTTGTGCCCCAACACGAAATTGTTCCGCGTCCCGGCGTGTATCGGCGCGTAGCCGCTGCCTGTGCCTGTGAAGCGCAGGACAAGGTTCATCGGACTTGCGCTCTCGGTGTTGCGGTTGTCGTAGACAAGTCCGTCTGACAGCATTCTGGCGCCATCCGCAAACTCAATGAGCGCACCGTAATTGTAATCCTTGCCTGCTTCGATCGGCGTCAGATCGCTGTAGTTCGCCCCGCAATGGAGCGTCGATCGCTTGAACTGGACTTTCCGATCCGTACCATGCCCCATCATCATGGTAAAGTTATCCTGGTTGTTCGTGATCACCGCATCCTCAACAGACCATGTCCAGCCGGTGTAGTCGTACACGGCCCAACCGCCGAAACAGAAGCTTCCGACTTTGCACATGTCCCACACGCCGCCCTTGACGGAAATCGAAGATGACGCACCATCTCCCGCAACTCGTGTTCCGGCGGCAGAGAGCGTATGGTTCCCGTCTGAAAAGTCGAACGAGTTGCCTCTCTCCATGCGTAGACCGACCGGGCTGCCGTCCTCCTTCTGGAAGCGATAGTCATGCGAAAGCGAATATTCGCCATCCTGACTCAGGACAACGGCCTCGCCATCGAAACGCCTGTCCTTGAACGTCTCATAGATGTCAATCGGCGTTCCGGAATATGTCAACGCCGGCAAGGCGATGATCTGAACCGCAAACGCAACCTTGATACGTTTCAGCGAACGTGAAAACATCTTGAGCCCCCTTCAGGCAATTGTTTACGTTGCCGAACCGCCGTGACGCCACTCAACGCCCTATAATGGCCGACAACGCGGAACAATATACCAAAATGGTTTTTTTTTTCAAGTGGGTACGCAGTGTTCGCAGTCGCGGAATCTGCGGCAGGTCGTATGTATCGCTGCATGACCGATGCAGAAATATCTCGTTGCACCCCAGTTGCGGGAAGTCGTACAACCAATTGGGACAATCCCGAATGACGCGAAAGGAAAGACTTCGGGCGACTTCCTGATGCCCATAT
Source organism: uncultured Lentisphaeraceae bacterium (assembly GCA_964440985.1). Classification (GTDB taxonomy): domain Bacteria; phylum Verrucomicrobiota; class Kiritimatiellia; order RFP12; family UBA1067; genus UBA1731. The sequence goes on from CAYTWE010000026.1 coordinate 31,595, forward strand.
TCTACCCTTTGCTTGCCGCCACACGCTCATTCTCCGCCACCGTCAATCATCCACCCGATGGAACGAATCCTGTCCGCAAGTGCATCCCTCAGAAGATGGACGCGCACGGCATCTGTGCCGTCGCGATAGCCCTTCAGGTAGACAAGGCGTCCGCCGTAGTCGTTTCCGTCGCCCCACGCCGGGGCGCCGTCGGTTGTGATGACGCACTTGCCGTGTTCCAGCGCCTCAGCGACGA
>CAYTWE010000027.1:0-29889 GCA_964440985.1 uncultured Lentisphaeraceae bacterium
CATATATTATCTGATGGGCAAAGGGAATTCCAGATATTATGCCGATGTCCATGTTCATCAACGAACGCTTGCTGAAATGGCAAGGTCAGTAACGGACTGGGAGTCGATTCAGCCACAGGAGGGCTTTGATCGCGATTTTGCCGCTGATTTTGCAAGCAGAAGGTCTTTTTGGGTTTGAATTGTGGCTTAGTGGTATATGCGTGCGGATGATTTGTAAGGGGGAGCAAGAACTCCGTAAGCCGCTTTGGATAGACATGAATCGCAAGCATACGCAGTCTCTCCGTTGAGTGATTCCCTGCGGATTGAGTTGATGGTGTCTTCCAGGTCCCGTATCTGCCGTCTTGTGAGGCTGTTGAAGTCTGTTCCTTTCAGATGCCAGTGTCATGCCCGTGGCATCGAACTTTCGTGTGCGTGTCTGTTTTGTCGACCTCATGATACATTGGCGATTCCCCGGTTTTTCGGGCAAGAAAATCACTGAACCCATGTAAACAAAGGGCGACGTCGCGGTTTTCACGTTGCGCCAAGTGAAAATTTGGCTGCGGGAACGCGGCGCGCATCGACCGCACACCCTTGAAGAGATCGCCTGCGGGCAGATGCCGTGGGCTTTTCCGTTCCGCCGCCGCATCCACCCTCATGGTGGAAAGTGATGGACTGTCGGGCAACGTCAATTCCGCACGGAATCATACCATCCCTTCGGAACATGTAAATGCCACCAGTCGCATCTGCCGCCTTTGGAACAAATGGATGCGACTAAGGCGGTCGCATTAAGTGACCAGTTTTCACCCTCCTATCAGCGCAACCATGCGCCAGTTCACAAGTCGCATCTACTTTGACAAGTGACCTTTCTCCCGGCAGGATGTCTGCGATGCAAAATAGGGTGACATGAAGATGGTATAATTGCGACATTTTGAGAATGGCTTGACTGTGTTCATGGACATGAGCCAAATTGCAAACGGAGAGAGAGAATGAAAAAGGATGGATTGTTGTTGTGCATCACGCTGGCGATGGTAGGCGCAGCATCGTTCGCGACACCGCTTGAGGACGGATTCCGAAATCCGCCGCCGAGCGCAAAGCCGCACACATGGTGGCACTGGATGAACGGCAACGTCACAAAGGAGGGCATTACGGCCGACCTCGAAGCAATGGCGGAGATTGGTCTTGGCGGTGCCCAGATATTCGATGCCGGCTGCAACATACCCGCAGGGCCGCTTGCGTACAACACGCCGGAATGGTTCGACACGATCAAGCACGCCGCATCCGAGGCGCGGCGGCTTGGCATTGAACTCTGCCTGCCGAACTGCAGCGGCTGGTCAAGTTCAGGCGGCCCGTGGAATACGCCTGAAAACGGCATGAAGCTTCTCGACTGGACGGAGATGGAAGTGTCCGGCCCCGCAAGGTTCAAGGGCATTCTCAAACAGCCGCAGAATCCACATGGATTCTACGAGGACATAGCCGTTCTGGCGATGCCGGTGCCTGCGGCGGAAGGGCAGTCGGTGAGAGATGCCGGCGGAAAGATGGTGCAGTCCGGAAACACGGCGACGTTCACTTTCCCGTCGCATTACACGGCAAGCGGATTCTCGTGCAGGTTCGTGTTCAGAAGCGTATGGAGCTCCTCCGGGAACGTCAAGATAGAGACTTCAGACGACGGCAAGACATTCAAGCAGGCAGCAGGACGCGCAATACAGCTCGCCGCGTCCGGCATTGGGGATTTCGGCATCAGATTCTTTCCGTTTGACAGGCCTCTCACCGCACGTGCGTTTCGGATTACGTTCGACACTCCCGCAATGCACAAGGTGCGCGTAGTGGACGTATCGCTGGAAAGCCGCATGACGATAAGCGACCTGTCGGCAAAGTCGTTCCGTGTGCGCACTCCCGTCAAGGCGGAATGTGTGGAGACATCCGCAGATCAGGTGATTGCCGGAAACAGCATTGTAGACCTTACGCCGAAGATGGCGAAGGACGGTTCGCTTGAATGGGACGTTCCTCCTGGAAAGTGGACAATCATGCGACTTGGGTATGCGGCAAATGGCCGCCGCAACCATCCCGCATCCTACAAGGGCGTCGGACTTGAGGTGGATAAGCTCTCCAAGTCAGCGATGGATTTCCATTTCGATTCCTACGTCGCCAAGCTGTGCAAGCACCTCGGCCCTCTTGCCGGCAATGTTGCGTCAGGCCTGAACAACATTCTCGTGGACAGCTATGAAGTCGGTTCCCAGAACTGGACGCAGGGCTTTGAGAAGGAGTTCAAGGCCCGGCGCGGATACGACATCACGCCATGGCTGCCTGTCCTTGCTGGACACGTGGTGGGGAGCATTGACGAGAGCGAACGGTTCCTCTGGGACTTCCGCCGCGTCGTGGCGGATCTCTTTGCGGAGAACTATGCAGGTCAATTGACGAAAAGATGCCATGAATACGGTCTGATGTGTTCAATCGAGCCGTACGGCAGCTGCCCCTCCGACAACCTTCAGTATGGACAGGATGTCGATGTGCCGATGGGTGAATTCTGGAGCGCCGCAGGAACGGGCATGAACGGTATAGGCAACTCACGACTTCCGGCTTATCTGGCACACGTGTGGGGACGGAAGTATGTCGCGACAGAGTCGTTCACAGCGCATCCGCGCGGCGGTTCCGGACGTTGGCAGAAGACGCCGTTCGGCTTGAAGGCGCAGGGCGACCGCGTCTACGCAAGCGGCGTCAACCGCATCATCTACCACCGGTTCACCCACCAGCCATGGGTAGGCGACAAGTATCTGCCCGGCATGACCATGGGCAAGTGGGGAATGCACCTTGACCGGACGCAGACCTGGTGGAAGCAGGGCAAGGACTGGATAACATACCAGACGCGTTGCCAGTATCTTCTGCAGGAAGGGCAGATTGTCTCAGACGGACTTTTCTTCTGCGGCGAGGATGCGCCGAACGACGGAGGCAACACTGATGGAGCGACAGGGCGTCCCGCATCGCTGCCATACGGCTACAACTGGGACATTTGCGCCCGTGAGGCTTTCATGAAACTGAAGGTTGTTGACGGGAATGTTGTCGCGCCGAGCGGAGTTCCGTACCGCATGGTAGTGCTGCACGGGACAGACACGATGAGTTTGCCGATACTGAAGAAGGTCGGAGAGCTTGTGGACGCGGGTGCAAAGGTGGTCGGCGCAGTCAAGCCGGTCAAGGCGCCGGGGCTTGTCGGCTATCCGGCGGCAGACGGAGAGGTCAGGAGACTTGCCGATGCAATCTGGGCAAAGGGCGTTCTGACGTGTTCTGCCGATGAGGCTCTGAAGCGGATCGGCGTTGAGCCGGACTTCATGTGCGACCGGCAGAAAAGCCGCGACCTGAACCGCAATTCCGTGGCGTACATCCATCGCACCTATGGCGCAGATTGCGAAGGCTACTTCGTGGCCATGCCCAACGAGACGTCCACATCCATCGAGTGCTCCTTCCGGACGATTGGACGCCAACCGGAGCTGTGGGACGCCGAGGACGGCACGATCCGTCCCGCACCCGTATGGCGCATCGAGAACGGTCGTACCTGCGTGCGGCTTGATTTCCGCCCGTCAGGTTCGGTGTTCGTGATGTTTCGCAGACCGGCTGTCGGCAACCACGCCGTGGCTGTGGACATCGTGGCGAAGCAGGTTGACGATCCGAAGGTCGATGAAATCGCCCATGAACTTACGTTCGTGAAGGCGGAGTACGGCGTGTTTCCGAGGGACGTCCCGGACTTGTGCCTCGACGCCAAACCGTTTGTCGTGAGGAATCTCGGAAAGAGTTTTCGGGTCGGCAACAAGGCGTTCGGACATGATCCGGCAAGCCAGCTCCGCAAGCATCTGCTTGTCGCATACCGCTTGAACGGCAAGGCGGAGAAGGTCCATCTCCGCGAACACGAAACCTGCCTCATCCCGGAAGGGGCTGCGGTGGAGTATGCGTGGTACGGCGAGATAGGAGAGGTCTACACTCCGCAGAAACCTGCTGTCGTCGACATCACGGACAGGCTGAATGCGCTTGTCAGGAATGGACAGATATCCGTTCGCATAGGCAACGGCCTTGCCGGACGCGATCCAGCTTCCGGCGTCGTCAAGGAGGCGTTGATCACCTACCGCCTTGACGGTCGTGAGCGTACGGTGAAATGCCGTGAAGGCGCACAGCTGTCTCTGCCGTCCGTGGCGGCGATGGCGGCAGATCCGTTGCCTGATGCCTTGCTCGACACGCGATCCGACGGTTCGCTTCGTCTGATGGCGTTGAAGCCGCTGACCGCCACCGTCAGAAATGCCTCCGGCGCCGCCGTGACGCTCAAGGCGGATGTCCCGCCCGCTGTGCCTGTGAAGGGGCCGTGGTCTCTTGCGTTTCAACCGGGGCGCGGCGCACCGGCTGAAATCGAACTGCCGAAGCTGATCTCGTGGCCTGACCATTCCGATCCCGGAGTCAAGTTCTTCTCGGGGACGGCCACGTACTCCAAGGATATGGATGTCGGTTTCGCTGTCGGCGCCACTGCCGGCCGGCGCTTGATTCTCGATCTCGGCAACGTCAACGACTTTGCCGATGTCTCCGTCAACGGCAAGACGTTCCCGACACTCTGGAAACCGCCGTTCCGTGTGGACATCACGGATGCGCTCGTTCCGGGCGCACCCACGGCGAAACTTGAGGTCAAGGTTACGAACCGCTGGCCGAACCGTCTGATCGGTGACGATTATCTTGCCGAAGACTGTGAATGGGAGCCAGCGGATTCCGGTCAGGCAATCGTAAAGATTCCGGACTGGGTGAAGGCCGGGAGGAAGAGCCCGACGGGCCGCCATACGTTCACGACATGGAAGCACTGGACGAAGGACGACGAGCTGCTGCCGTCCGGTCTCATCGGGCCGGTGCTGCTGCGCACATCTGTCGAGGCAAAATGAGCGGGTCGTCAAGCGGATGTGCTGCGCAGAGGTGTGCGTTGATGTGCTATAATTTGCGGCGATGAGTAAAACTGAACAGTCCGGCGAAGTCAGCCACCATGTGGCGTTGCCGCTGAAATACCGGCCCATGACGTTTGACGACGTCGTCGGGCAGGAGCATGTTGTGCGGACGCTGCGCCACGCCATAGAATCCGGGCGTGTCGCGAATGCATACCTTTTTGTCGGGCCGCGAGGCATCGGCAAGACTACAACGAGCCGCATATTCGCCAAGGCGCTGAACTGCACCGACCCGCATGGAGCAGAGCCATGCGGAAAATGCGAGAACTGCGTTCAGATCGCCGAGGGACGCTCCCTTGACGTCATGGAGCTTGACGGCGCATCGCACAACAAGGTCGAGCACGTGCGCCCGATCATCGAGGCGGTTCAGTTCAAGCCCGCGGCGGCAAAGTACAAGATATTCATCATTGACGAATGCCATATGCTGACTACGGCGGCGTGGAATGCGCTCCTGAAGACGCTTGAGGAGCCGCCGCCGTACGTGAAGTTCATCTTCGCGACGACCGAGGGCGACAAGGTGCTCGCCACGATAGTGTCCCGATGCCAGCGTTTTGACCTCCGCCGCATTCAGACGAACCAGATTGTCGATCGTCTGAAATACATCTGCGGCAAGGAAGGGATAACCGCCGCAGAGGACGCACTTCTCGCAATCGCCCGCGGTGCGGAGGGCGGAATGCGCGATGCCCTTTCGTCCCTTGACCAGCTGATTGCGTTCAAGGGCGGGGAGATAACGGAGGAGGACGCGCTGTCGGTGTTCGGACTTGTCTCGCGCTCTGAGCTTGAGGGTCTTGCGGGGGCGATACTGAAGGGCGACTCCGCAGCCATACTGAAAGCGGTCGCGACGTTCGATTCGGCGGGCAAGAACATGCGGCGCCTCGCCGGTGAACTCATGCTTCATTTCCGCAATCTTGTGGTGTGGCAGGCGCTCGGGGCGAAAGCCGGCGATACGCTTGAAATAACATCCGATCAGCGCAAGACGCTTGAGGCGCAGGCCGCGCTGTGCGACTCGTCGCGGATATTCCGGATCGCCGACAGGCTTGCCGAGATGGAGGATAAGCTTCGTTATGTGCTGAGCGTACGTACTCTCATTGAGATGACGCTGCTTCGCGCAGGACGCATTGCATCCGTGGCGAGCATCGAGGAACTGATGAAAGCCGTGCGTACGCTCAAGGCTGGAGGAGCGGCTGCCACTGTCGATGCGCCGTCTGCGCCACAGGGCGGCACATCGCGAGCGTCTGCAGATTCAAATGGCGCTGTCCACACTGGCGTTGCGCCCGTGAGACGCACAGACAATGCCGCCGCGCAAGGCAGGACGGAGTCAATGAACCCGCAGCCATCCGTTCAGCGCGGCGCAGCGGCACCGGCGGCCGCCGGCAAGCCCGTCTCGCCTTCCACCCGTCAGGCGATCCTTGACGATCCCAAGCTCAACAGCATATTGAAGACGCTGCCCGGCGCCAAGATTGTGGACATCAAGGAGAGGTAGCGTCGTCTGGCGCGTCATGTCGTCGCCAAGCCCATAAGGTGAAGCCATACATTTCATGATAGAGATACTTGCACTTCCGGTGCTGTTTTTCCTCTCGGCGTTCTTCTCCGGTTCGGAGACGGTTCTGTTCTCGCTGACCGGCGCCCAACGGGCGAGAATACGTTCGAGGAGCGCACGCGCCGATGCGCGGATAGGGCAGTGTCTTGACGACAAGGCGATGCTGTTCTCGACGCTTCTCGTCGGAAACACGTTTGTGAACTTTGCGATTTCGACGATAGGCTACAGGCTGTTCAGCGCCTACATACCTTGCGGCGCTTGCCTTGCCGTGCCGGTGATGACGGTGCTTCTGCTCGTGTTCGGCGAAATCACGCCGAAGCGCATGGCGTTGCGGTACGCCGAGCAGATAGCGCCAATCTGCGCACCGCTTCTTCTTTTCTGGCGCAGTGTGCTTTCTCCGTTCAACCACGTGCTTCGCTTCACCTCCCGTGCGTTTGCCCCCGCCCTTGAACGCGAACGCCGTGCGCTCTCCGATGCGGAGTTCGTTTCGGTGCTTGAGTCCGCCGCCGAGCGCGGCGACGTCTCCCAGAAGGACGCCGAAATGGTCGAGGGCGTGCTGCGGCTTTCGGAGCTGAGCGCGAACGACGAGATGACGCCGCGCGTTGACATCGAAGGGTATGATACCGACCGTGATGAGGAGTTCCGCAGGAACACCCTCAGAAACGCTAAGCACCGGTGGCTTCCGGTGTATTGCAGGACGCCGGACGCGATAGAGGGGATCATCGATGCGGAAAGCGGAAAGATAGAGGATGCGCTGTTCGTTCCGGAGACAGTCACGCTGGACGATCTTCTGCTCACGTTCGCAAAGAGCAGAAAGCCGCTTGCCGTTGTGCTTGACGAGTATGGCGGAACGGCCGGAATCATCTCCCAGAATGACGTGCTTGAGTTGATTGTCGGCCCTGACGTGTTCGGAAGACCGGGAGAGGAACCGTCCATCAGTCCGGTCGATGGTCGCGACAACGTTTGGGATATCGATGCGCGGGCAAGCCTTGACGAGATAAACCGCGAACTCAACGTCGAACTTGAGGCGGAGGATGCCGACAGGCTTTCGGGCTGGGTTCAGTTCCACGCCGAGCGCATTCCGCACATCGGGCAGGAGATAGTTGCGGATGGATGCCGTGCAACCGTGCTTAAGCGCCGCCACCGGCGCGTGACGCTCGTACGGCTCGAAGTGCTCAGGCGTGACGAGGCCAACGCCTCCGACGAGGCGATAATCCACGAGACGGACGAGGCGGTTGAGCGGACGGAGGAGGATGACGCATGATCATAGCGTTTCTCGTGTTGGTGATTCTGGTGTCGCTTTCGTCGTCGGCGTTCTGCTCCGGCGCCGAGACGGGTTTCCTCTCCGTGAGCCGGGGACGCATCCTGCATCTGGCGCGTGAGGGCGGCAGAAAGGCGCAGATTGTCCAGAAGGCAATCTCCGACATGTCGCGTACCACCACGACGCTGCTCATCGGAAACAACCTCTCGAACGTGACGTATTCGTCCGCATCGGCGGCACTCGTGATTGAACTCTGCGACGGATCGCTTGCGCGTTCGCTCGGCAGTTTCGTCGCGGCGTTTGTGGTGCTGTACACTTCGGAGTTCATGCCAAAGCTTCTGTGCGCCGCCCGCCCACTTCGGCGAATTCTGTTTCTTGCTCCTGTCTATCGCGTCATGGACTTTGTGCTGAGTCCGCTTACGAGGATCGGAATCGCCTTCACGGATCTGTTTGTTCCGCAGAATGAGGTGAAGGAGAAGTTGACCTCCGCCGATCTCATGCGCATACTCGACGACCGCAAGGACGGCGTGAAGCTCTCCGATTTCGAGAGCGCACTCATCAGCCGGCTGATCGTTCTCAGGGTGAAGGGCAAGCCAATCACGTCTGAGTCGATTCTTTCCGCACTTCGCGATTTCGATTGAGGCGAAGCGTCACTACTCCGATACTCTGAAGTCGTCGATGTAGTAGCGTCCGCTTGAACCGCAGCTGTGGATTCCGATCCACGAGAACGATTTGAATATGCCGCTTAGCGGAATGCCGTCCCACTTCTCGCCATTGCCGCCGTCGGGCGTAAGTGTGACGGAATATTCTTTTCCGGTGACGCCCTTGCCGAGCTGCATCGCAATCTCAATTCGATGCCATTTGCCGAACGCCAGCTTTGTCAGCGGTTTGTCTGATGCCATGAGAGTGCCGTCGCGGGCGACGCTGACGACTGGGCCCTGCGTTCTGCCCATGATCGACATCCTCGGCATTGCGCCTTTCTCGATGCGGAGAGAGAACGATATCCGGCAGAGCCCGCGTGCGCGTGATATGGATCTGTAGATGTGCGGACGCCAGTCCTTCTTGTTGTCTATGATTTCGAGCGACTTCCTTCCTCCTGCGGCGAACCTGTCCGTCACGCGGACTGTGTTGGTGCTATCCGGCTCAAGGACGTTCCAGCCGGGAAATTCCCCGCCCACCGGGACGGACTCGAAATCTTCATCGACATTCATGACTGGCGGTTCAGGCGCCGGAAAGAAGACGGCAGGCACTTTTGCCATGTTCTCCGTCAGTGTCACGGGCGACTTCTTCCCGCATCCTTCGATCGAGAACGGGATGAATCCTGCGGTGGTCGCCGTGTTCGTGTCCGCGATGCGCAGATCGCGTCCGTCAAGGTCGGCGAACTTCAGGGGGGCGAACGTGCATCCTTCAAGTTCTTTCTTCGGCCGCAGATGGTCTGGACACCAATAGAGGTTGCCGGAGAGCGAAATGGCGTCTGTCGGCAGGCTCGTTGCGAGATTGCTCTCCTCGCCGTCGAACGCTATGAGGTTTCTTGCATAGCGCGTCGGGCTTGATTCCGGATTGCGGCCGGCAACTCGAATCTGATTCAGTGTTCCGCAGACGAAGATGTTGTTCTCCACGACGTTTGATGCAGATATGGCGGCGAGGAAGAAGTTGGTGTCTTCGCAGTCGTGTACGACGTTGTTCGTCACCGTCACGCACGACGTGCCGGAATCGAAGTAAACGCCAAACGCGCAGTTTCTTGCCCGCGTGACGTGGTGGATGTGGTTGTACCGCTCCACCGTTCCGGGCTGTCTTCCGAGCAGGTATATTCCGCCCATGTCGGACAGGACGTGCTGTCCGATGTCGTAGATGTGGTTCCACTCAAGGATGTTGTCCCTTGCGGTTTCGTGGAAGCTCCAATTCCATCCTGCGGAGATGCCGGAATAGTAGAGGTCGTGGATCGTGTTGTGAGATACCTTGTTTCCGGCTCCATGTCCGATCCACACGCCTACGCCGGCGGGATCTACACGCCCTCCCTCTGATATCAGGCAGTCGCTCACTTCGCAGTTGCGCGATATCTCGTACTTTCTGCCGTGGAGCCATCCGTCGCCTATCTCCACGCCACCGGCGCCGAGGTCGCGCAGTTCGCACCCGACAAGTGCGCAGCCGTCGCTTCCCCAAAAGAAGTTTGCTCCGTATGCTCCGGTGTGTATGATGGCGCAGTTCTCGAAGCGAATTCCCTTGGAGCGGATGGCCTGCAGCGCTCCGGGCTGTCCGCTTGCCGCCTGAGCCACATAGTTGCCGTTTGTCTTTACGCCGTAGTCGGCATACGCAAAGGTGATTCCCCTCCACGTTATGTTCGTCGTGTCGGTGAAGATCGCGTTGTGCTGCAGACGTGAACAGATCGTCTCGCACTTTTGCGGAGTTTCGCCCGGCATCGGAACGTACGACAGTTCGCCGCTCTTGACGTCAAGATACCAGTCACCAGGTTCGCCGAATGCGGATTTCACGTTGTCGTACCGGTACCACCTTTCGGGATTTATCACGGACCACCCCGGCTTGAAGTCGGGGATTCCGAGATGCACTACACGATTTGACGGCGTGAACGACCTGACAAGGGAGCGTGACATTGTCCATGTGTGGAAGAGACACACTTCGAGGTCGGGGTTGTCGCCGGCGGGGAAGTGTCCAGCCCCTGCGACAAAACGCGCTTCGCCGGTCGCCGGATCCGCCCCTGCGTTCTTCTCCACGTAGTAGTAGCCGCTGCGCGGCAGGAACGGGCGCAACCGGCGCTGTCCGTTCACGTAGAATTGCGAGAACCTTTCGCCCGGCTGCACCCTTGTGCGCCAGCGTCCATCTGCGTCGACCTCCCATGCGTCGGCCGGGATGCGACGCCCTGCGCTTATCGTAGGACGAGACTTAGGTGCGGCGGCAAACACGAGGTTGCTGTCTTCGGCGGAGAACGCAAGCGGCTTGGAGAGTTCATACTCGCCGTCTGCCAAGGCGATTGTGGCGGCATCGCTGCGTCCGCGGGCGGCATCCCTGGCTCGTTCGATTGAACGGAAAGGCCGTCTCGGCGACTGCCCGTCTGCGGCGTCGCTGCCGTTCGGCGATACGTAGAATGTCGCCTCCATTCCGTGAAACTCGTCGCATCCGGCGAAAAGCAGAAGGGCGGAGCCGATTATGGTCAGTGAATGTTTCATAGGTGCTGTGTGGTTTAGGGTTGAGTGTGCTGGAAATTTCGCGTCCTTTGCAACTCTGCGCCAAAAACGGTCTCCCGCCAATCGGCCAATCGAGGGATTGTCAGATAGATAGCTTCCGTCGGCTTATCTGATGATTGCGCGAAGCCCGAATTTGTAGACGTGCAGAACCATTGCTGTGTCCGTCAGCGTAATCGCATAGCCGTAGGAGCGCTTTCTTTTCGGCGCGGCTACCGTCCAGCTGTTTGCGCTGCCGCTTATCGATGCCGCATTCAGTATGGTGTAGTTCCCTGGCGCAATGCTTTCCGCATCGCCGGCAATCGTCACGGTGCCGTCGTTCAGCGTGACGTTGCCCGTGACGGTCGGGCCGCTTACCGAGCCGTCCGTGTTGACGACGGCCACTATCCCGCCGTTGGCGGCGATCGTGACGTCGCCGCTGACTGTTCCGCATCCGCCGAGTGATGTCACCGAGAAGTCCGTTCCGAGGATTGTGAGCGTTGCGCCGGCTGACACCGATACGGCATCTGCCGCCGATCCATATCCGGGTGTGTCTATCCCGAACCATTTCTTTGCGAGATACGCTTCGGTTGCGGCGATTTCGGAGTCTGAAAGAATTCTCTCAAACAGTATGACTTCACCGTACTTGAGTCCGCCGTGATATCCCCCGTTCTGCCCGTAGACGCCAAGGTGGGTCGTCCTGCGTCCCGTAGGATATACGAAAGTGACGCGCTCATCGGCTTTCAGGAACGGCTCGGTGAACGGATCGACAGCATTTCCGTTGCGGCGGAAGATTGCCGCCCCGTTGGCGATTGCATTTTTCATGTCTGGAAGGCCATGGGTGTGTGCATATTCCGGCTCATCGATGATGGGTGAAGAATCGCCGTTGCTGTGCTTGTGCGGAAGCCCCTTGCTGGGATAGCCGTTCCCGGTTCCGCCGAACAGCGTTCCGCCGCCGTTTGCGGAGTTGTATACCGCGAAGAAGGTCTTCATGGGATGCGCTTCCATGGAATCGGGAAGCGTGGAGTAGTTCGGTGACGGATTCCCGTCTGCGTTGTGGAGAAGTAGTCCTGCGCTTTCCTGCGCTGAATTAACTGGGCCGAGATCGATTGCCGGGCGGCCTCCGATTGCGTTCTGAACGACCTTTGCAAGCGGCTCTCGACAGTTTCGGTACGATGCTCCGGTTGTGCCGATGTCGTTCCAGATGGAAAGGTTTCCGTTGCTGTCTGCAACGATCGATTCCGTATTGTCGGCGTCTACATGCACCCAGCTGTCGTTCGGGACGTATCGCCTCAGGCGTGTCGCCTGAAGCACAACGTCACCCTGCCTCACTTCAAGCGCGGCGCCATCCAGGCCTTCCATGTAAAGCGTCCCGGCGCCGGACTTCACGACAGTGCCGCCGGTCACCTGCTTCGCGGCGGAGGTCATGCCGTCAGGCACAATCACGCCGATGCCGTCGGATGAAAGCCCGGAGATGTCAGAGGTGTTTGACGCATCGACGGTGTAGTGGCGTATGTCGGCTCCAAGCCATTTCCGCGAAAGGTACTGTGCCACGCCTGTGCGTTCCGCGTGGGTCAGCTCATTTGTGTAGATTATGTATTCGGCAATCCTCATTCCGCCGTTACTGTAGCGCACTCCATCGGTGTTGTTGTGGTATCCTCCTCCAAATGCGTCGCAGGCAACGCCGGCTCTGTATGATGGGTATCTGTAGTCTGGGTGGTGCTCCACAACCTGCATGAACGCGCCGAGATATCCGGTGGTCTTCCCGTCTATGGCGACTCCGTTCAGGTAGAAGCGACCGTATCTCGTCGCCGGCACAGTGTAATCCGAATCCACCACAAGCGGTGAGCTCAGTCTCAGCACGCTTTCACGGTAGAACGGACCGCCCCAAGAACCGTTGTAGTAGGAATCGTCAAGCCGCCACGAGCATCGTCCGAGAATTTCTCCGCCGCCCTCGGTGGGATCCTGTACGAGGAAAATTGCGCGTATGTTCGTGATCGGTTTGCTCCACACGAGTATTTCGGTGTGTAGATAGTCGGAGACGTCGTGTCTCCCGATGCGGACGTATTTTTCCTTCATGGAATCGCCTGTGTGAAGCGTCGGCCGCAGCGTGATGTTGGTGCAGAACATCGGCTCGCCCTCGCGGCAGTCATTCCAGCGCGCGACGAAGTTCGTGCCGTTTTCCACGGAGATTGTCATCGTTTCTGGCCTTGATGCGTCAACCCAGAACGCCGGATGCCCTGCGACCTCCGCGTTCTCCGGAAGCGCATCCATCAACGCACCCTCTTCCGGCTTGCCGTTCAGTGTGCGATACAGGATGCCGCCCGTTATGGTTGCGGTTGCGGACTTCTCAAGCGCATCGACGCGCAGACCGTCCGCAGGGACGACGAGCGTTGCGCCGTCTTCGAGCGTCAGTTTCGCGATGGAGATGATGCCGGCGCCGGCAGATTCATTTTTCACGATCGTCAGCGTTCCGCCGGCGACCTTGATTGCTCCCGGATTGATTGCATCGCCCAATCCGATGGAGAGCGATCCCTCTCCGTTCTTCACGATAGTGCCGTTGAAGTTGGTGAGCGAGGTGATGCCGATGGACGTTCCGTCAGGAATTGAAATGCTTGTTGTGACCTCGTTCGGCGACGAACATGGTACATTGATGTCCATTGAATCCGGGAATTCAATGTCTGCGTTGCGGAATGTGAGCTGTCCATTCGATCCGTTGCCGCTGATTTTCTTTATGACGAGCGTACCAGAGATGTCGTTGGAAGAGGAAGAGCCGAGGGAGAGATTCGCTCTTGACCAACTCCAGTATATATCGCTGAACGAAATGCGCACAGAATCTGTCGTGCGCCTTTTGGGTGCGATGAGAGCGATGCGGTCTCCGTTAAGCTGGAAGTTGTTTTCGAGCGTGGCCGTGAAGTCCGGAGTGAATTCCGCAAATGAAAGTGTGGCGTCTCCGGACGCAGTTGCCGGTGCGCTCAATTCTATGGTTGCGTCGTTGAATACGTGCTTCAGGAAGGTGTTTGCGGGCAGCTGCGCATTGTCTGCGGAGACGATCGTCCCGACTGCGAGGTCGTGTGCATCCTTTTGGATGCGGTATGCGAACGGCGAACCTTTCGTCAGCTGCCATGTGCCGCTGACGGCCTCTGCGCTGCCTGGCGCACAGAAGAAGATGTCGCCGTTTCCTGCGCCGAAGTGTCCGAGTTCCGAGAAGTCGTCAGTGCGGTGCGGATTGCTTGACCGTGCATATCTGTTGAACAGGAAGCGGAACGTCCCGTAGGAGACGAGCAGACGACCGGCATGGCCGGCCGAGTGCCTTATGCGTCCGCAAAGGTTGACGTCCGGTCCGATGTACGGTAAGATGCCGGAAATGTTGTCGGCGGTCAGCACGAGGTCTCCGTACAGGTGGTTTGCCGTCTGATAGTATGCGCGTTTGTTATCATCAGACGCATCGATGACGCTCTTGAGAGAGATGTCGCCAAGCAGGTAGACATCGGTGTTGCCGTACAGCCTGTGCGGGGTTGTCTGCGCATCGACCTTTATGAAAATCGGTGCGCCGGCGCCGTTGATGGTTGCGTCATCACCCGTTCCGCAGATGTGCGAATCCTGCCAGTTGGAGGCATCGCTCCAAAGGTACGGTGTATCGGGTGTGTTGGTGGTTGTGTTTGTCCATGTTGCCATGGTGGCTGATGCCGAAATGAAGCACAGCGTTGAAAAGACAAAGGCGAAGCCGAATTTCATAGTTTTCATCTTCTTTCTCCTTGCGCGGCATTATACCAAAAACACGGTCACATAAGGCAAAAAAAAAACATTATTTTTCTATTAAAAGAACAGTTATTAGCAAGCGTTTTTCGGACTGTCTCTGTTCCTCACGCAGAGGCGCGGAGTTTTTGCGGCTTCGCGCCTCTGCGTGACATAAAACATTCTTTCCCAAAGAAATCCTGTCATGGACGGCCGGGTTGCACTCGCAGCGCTTACACCAACGATTAAGAGGACTGAAATCAGAGACGAGGATTTGATGGGCGGTTCGGTGATTCTGCTATAATGCGCACATGGTTTTTATGTGTGCCAATCAAGAGGGAGAGGATAGATGACAATGAACGGAATCGACATTCTTGAACATGACGGGCAAGGGTATCGCAGGCTCGTGAACACCGCCAAGTGGACGATAGCGTCGCTCAACTACGCGCCGCACTTCGATCCGCAGAACATCGTCTAACTGGAGCGGCACAATCTGACCGAGGCATCACATCGTCGTCTCGAAAGATGCGCGTGTCCTCGTCGCCGAGAACTCTGACACTTCGAGAAACAACACTGACTACCTTGAACTCGCTACGGGACGCATCTTCCAGAAGCCTCTGGTACAGTAGGAAATCCAACCGGAAGCACATTCTGTGTCTCTGAGCCTTCGCGCAAGATTCTGCAAAGGTCACTTGTCCAAGCAAATGCCACTGGTCACATCTGCCGCCTTCGGAGCAAGTAGATGCGTCCATGGTGGTCGCATTAACTTTAACGAGCGACAAAATTCTGCAAAATCCGCAGTAGAAAAAAAAAATCCGGCATATGCTATACTACTTGCTGTTCGTTCGGGAGGAAATGTGGATGCGTTTCGTGTTCCGGCGACGGCAAACCGGCAACGGCAGAACAAAAGCAAAGGAGATGCGACATCATGGATGCGACAAGGAGGGAGTTCATTGCAGGCGCGGCTGCGCTTGCGGCGGGGACGGCGGTCGGCGATGCGTCTGCGAAATGCGCAGACGGCATCCGCATCAAATTTCTCGGAACGGGTGCGGCGGACTGGCATCGCAAACCGAATCCGAAGCCCGATGGCGAACTGCGTCGCCGCGCAAGCGCACTGCTTGACGGACGCATCCTGATCGACTTCACTTCGTCAAGCATGGATATGCTCGGCGACGCGAAGCCGGAGGTGATCTTCTACACGCACTCCCACAACGACCACTATGACGCGGCGGCCGCCACCAGAATCGGGGTGAAGAAGGCCTATATGCACGTCTCGTGGGCGGACTTCGCCAAAAAGCAGTTCGCCGCCGAGGCCGCAAAGCAGGGACGTCCGCAGGTCGAAGTCGTTCCGGTGGAGTTCTTCAAGCCAGTTGTTTTCGACGGCTACGAGTTCACACATCTCCCCGCCAACCACAGCTGTGACAGACCGGAGTGGGATCCTGGCGTGTGGACGGTGAAGAAGGGCGGGACGCATCTGCTGTATGCCACCGATACCGCCTACTTCAACGACAAGGCGTGGGTCTTCTATGTGATGAAGCAGCCGCCGTTCACGGCCATTATCCACGAAGCGACAATGTTCAGGAAGGATACGCGCATAACGGGACATTCGTCGGTGGACATGGTGCAGTATTTCATCAGCGCCGTGCTGTATCGCGAATTCTATAAGCCGCCAAAGGGGCAGAAGGTGTATCTCACCCATCTGTCGCGCAATTCGCACAAGTCGCAGAAGGAGCTTGACGCGACGCTTTCCGATCCGCTTGTCGCCGCATACGACGGGCTGGAGATCACATTGTCGTAGAGTGCGCCGCCATTGCCGCGCAAGCGAAACGAAAAAAGGAGCGACCATGAAAATAACGCTGGCGTTTGGACTGGCGGCCGTGGCCTGCGCCGCGGCGGCCGGCGACATCCTGATATCATCCGGGGAAACGTATCTTGTCGATTCCTCCTCCGCCGATTTCGCGGCGCGTACGAATGAGTTGAACACTGCGGATGCGGTGCGCCTCGAATCCGGCGGCACGATAGAGTTCAATCTTGCCGCCGGAGTGGAGGTCACAATCCGCAGACCGGTTGCCGGCAGGGTTGACGGGAAAAGCACCAACGCATCGCTTGTGAAGAAAGGTGCCGGGCGACTGAACCTGTATGCTCCGTTCACGGAAGACAAGGACTTCTACCTTGCCTACGACATTCAGGGCGGGAGCGTCTATCTTCCGCAGGATTATGCGGAAGACAGAAGTTTGTCCATCCGTGACCTGACGCTGGCGGACGGAACGCTGTTCATGGCGCAGAACAGAGGAATTCTGAATGTCGCAGCAATCAACGGGTCCGGAACGCTCAAGGTGCCATGCTGGTTGACGGTCACTGGGGCGGGACGCATGGACGGAGTGCTCGACTGTGACAATGAGGTGACGGTGCGCGGTCGGCTGCATCTCACGAATCCGGGAAACAAGATCCCCAATGGAGTCAAGACGCAACGCTTCTACGAGACGCACATCGGCGAGATCGGTTTTGCCTCACCGGCCAGCATCGGCGGTTCGAACGATCTGCGCACAGACAAATGGGGCGGCGATTACGTGTACATCGGTTCAGGCGGCGACCTGTTTACGCAGAGGATAGACATCCGCAACCGGCAGAGGGACGACATCGCCATTTCGCGAGGGTCGGTGCTGAATGCAGGTGCGCATGGCGGGGCGGAGTTTTCCGGTGGCGTCAGGTTTGCCTACGGCGGCTATGGCTATCCAGAAGGAACGCCAGGCGTATGGCCATTTCGTCTTGACGGCTCCAACACCGTGAATGAAGCGGTGTTTTCAGGAAAGATAGAGGAAGCGGTCAGCGCCAACGACGGCGCGTACGTGTTCTATCTCGTCAAGAGAGGAAGCGGCATATGGCATCTGAAGCACAATAGGTCAAGCACGTGGTCTGGTCCTCTCGCAGTGGAGGAAGGTACGTTCCGGTTCAACTCGCTCGCCGAGGCGGGCGAAAACTGTGCGCTTGGGTTGGGCACAAACCTCTTCAAGCCGACATGGACGAACATCTACGAAGAATGTGGGTACGCAGTGCTGCTCGGCGGAGTCGATTCTCTTGGAAATGCGACGGAGGGAACGCTCGAATATACGGGAGCGGATGCCGCATCCTGCACGAACAGGCGCATTGCGGTGCGCACGAAGGGGCGGCTATCCACCAAATCCGGTTCTGGCCCTGTTGACATAGCCGGTGTGTCGGCGTTCGAGGATGGAGCGACGCTTGCCTTGGATGCGCCGGCCGGTGTCACGAACACGGTGCGCAACATATCGGATGGTGCGGACGGAAAAACCTTAAGCGTTGTCAAGGACGGTGCAGGGGACTGGCGACTCAGGGGCGATATCGACTTCAGCGGGACGCTTAAAGTGAACGGAGGGCGGCTTGCCGTGTTCAATCCGAACGGCAGGAGATATGAATGGTATCGCTGGACGATAAGGGAAAACGGATACGCAAGCGACGCATATTCGTCCTACATGAACGCGAGCGGCGAATCGTGGACCAGCAATTCGATTGAGTGGCGAATCGTGCAGTTCATCGCCATGAACCTCTATGACGCAGATGGCGAATGCATACTGAAGACGTCAAACATGAGGCATCATGAACCTACATCTGCGCCATCGACACTCGCTCCCGGAGAGATCGCCTACGACATTTCACGTGGATCGCCAACGTCGTCGTCACTGGCAGGCGACCTGACGGTCGCGTTTGACGGTTCGCCCAGCACCACGTTTGGCGGCAACACAAAGGCGGCGAATTGCCTGTTCAGCAAGGATGACCCGTCCACTTGGATCTCATACGTATGGCGCATGCCGCCGGGTGCGGCGGAAGTCCGCCATTTCGATTTCTGCAATGCCAAGGCGCTCAACGACACGTCTGGACTTGGCGGTCGCGGGGCGGCAGACTGGATTCTTGAAGGCAGCGTGGACGGCAACGAGTGGGAAACCGTTCTCAGTGACGCCAATTCGACGATATGGGACAGGCCGTGGAACTGGCGCTCAGACGGTTCAGGATTCGTTCAGGATGGCGACAAGTCGCTTGGAACCCGTGCCGGGCTGGCCATTGCGAGTGACATAACGGGCAGGATGGCGGACATACTGCCGAATGTCGGAGCGGTGTCCGTTGCGTACGGCGCGGAATTGGCGGTGGACGGTGCGCTTACGATATCCAACCTGTGCATTTCGGCTGATGGAGTCGGTGCGTTCACCGGTGTGACGTTTGCCGAAAACGGGCTGATTGACATCGGAGAGATGCCGTACGGAACGATGATTCCGGCAACGCTCGGCGATGCGTTCGGGGCTGAACGCATATCTGGGTGGACGGTAAGGAAAGACGGCGACATTCGCGAACGCGCCAGGGTGAAGGTTGTTCCCGGCGGGTTTCTGGCATGTGCGCCCGGTTTCGTGCTAACCATCCGGTAGAGGCGTGTGCGGCCACGCCGTCCGTTTATGGTATAATCACACGCCACTATGAAAACGGAAACGAAACAGTTCAAGGCTGAGATCGGGCGTATGCTCGATCTCGTCGTCAATTCGCTCTATTCCAAGAAGGAAATATTTCTCAGGGAACTCCTCTCCAACGCATCGGACGCAATCGACCGCGCAAAATATCTTGGTCTTGTGGACAAGGAACTTCTCGCCGACGCACCGGAGTGGAAGATCACGGTCAGCGCAGACAGGGAGAAGAAACTCCTTTCAATCACCGACAACGGCTACGGCATGGATGCCGATGATCTGGAGAACAATCTCGGCACAATTGCGTCTTCCGGCACGAAGAAGTTCATGGAGGCGGCCGCCGCGAAGGACGGCAACGGGCTTCCGGAACTGATCGGCAAGTTCGGCGTGGGGTTCTATGCGGCGTTCATGGTGGCCGACAAGGTCACGGTTGTGTCGAAGAAGCGTGGCGAGGATGCGGCGTTCTCGTGGGAGTCCGACGGAATCGGCTCCTACACGGTCTCCGATGCCGTCCGCGACGGTTTCGGAACCACGATCACCCTCCATCTCCGTGACGGGCAGGACGAATATCTCAACGAATGGCGCATACGCGAGCTGGTCAAGAGCTACTCCGATTTCATCGCCTACCCGATCTTCTTCGAGGAGATTGGCGTAAAGGACGAAAAGAAGGATGGTGAAGACGAAAAGAAGTCCGAAGAGCCGCCGAAGCCTCTCAACACGATGGTCGCATTGTGGAAGCGTCCCAAAAAGGACGTGAAGAAGGAGGAGTACGACGAGTTCTACAAGCATCTCACGCACGACTTCGACGAGCCGTTGGAGACGATTCCGTTCTCAGGCGAGGGGCAGGTCGAGTTCAAGGCCCTGCTCTTCATCCCCAAGTCCGCCGGAATGGAGATGTACATGCCGCAGACGAAGCGCGGCCTTTCGCTCTATGTCCGCAACGTATTCATCGGCAACGACTTCGATCTGCTGCTTCCGGACTATCTGCGGTTCGTGAAAGGCGTAGTTGATTCCGCCGATCTGCCGCTCAACGTCTCCCGCGAGATGCTGCAGGACGACCAGGTGATATCGAAGATAAAGAGCGCGGTGACGTCCAAGATCCTCTCCACGCTTGAGGACATGAAGGGCAAGGAGACGTACGACGCCTTCTACAAGGCGTTCGGACGCATCCTGAAGGAAGGTCTGCACACCGACTACGCGAACGCCGACCGCATCAAGAAGCTTCTCAAATATCCGAGTGCGCAGTCCGCCGCCGGAAAGGCCATCTTCCTTGAGGACTACGTGAAGAAGATGCCGCAGGAGCAGAAGGACATCTACTACATCTGCGCGGAGAAGGAAGAGGAGGCCCGCCGGGCGCCGCAGCTTGAACAGGCCGAGAAGCATGGGCTTGACGTGCTGTTCTTCGTTGATCCCGTCGATGAATGGCTTGTGGACTCCTTCCGCGAGTTCGAGGGAAAGAAGCTGGTGGACATTGCCCGCGGCGACATTCAGTTCGGCAGCGAGACCGAGCAGAAGGCAGAGAAAGAGGCGAACGAGAAGGCCGCCGCCGACCTCAAGCCGTTCCTCGACAAGATGAAGGAACAGCTCAAGGAACACGTCTCCGATGTGCGTGTCTCGACGCGCCTTGCGGAAAGTCCGTGCTGTCTCGTCGCGTCGGAGAATGCGCTGTCGCCTGCGATGATCCGCATGATGAGGGCGATGAAGCAGGATGTTCCGGAAGAGAAGCGCATACTTGAGGTGAACGCGACGCATCCGCTTGTGGAGAAGGCGAAGGGGCTTGACGGGGAGGCGTTCGCCGACGCCGTGGAGCTTCTTTTCGACCAGGCGCTTGTTGCGGAGGGAAGTCCGGTGCCGAATCCGTCGCGCTTCGCGAAACTCATCACCGCGCTGATGATGAAGTGACGGCAGACTGTGACATGGCAAACTATGGTATAATAAGGGACACTTATGGGACAACTTGAAGAATCGCTTGAGCTTACGCTCGATTTCACGAAACTCGAAAAGGTCGGGAAGCAGGTCGCCGACACACGCGCCGCAGGCACGGCGCAGTGCGATCCCGGCGTGATACCCGTCGCCGTGCAGAATGCGGACACGAAGGAGGTCATCCTTGTGGCGTACACGAACGAATACGCCATGAAGGAGTCGTTCGCGAAGCGCAAGCTCATTCTGTGGTCGACAAGCCGCAACAAACTCTGGTTCAAGGGCGAAACAAGCGGAGAGACGTTCGATCTTCTTGAAGCGTACGTGAACTGCGAGCAGAACTCTCTGCTCTATGTGGTGCGTCCCTGCCGTGGCGGCATCTGCCACACGAAGAACGCCGCCGGCGAGCCGCGCAACTGCTACTATCGCCGCATCGATTTCGATACGCTTGCTCTCACCAACATCAACAAGTAAAAAGGAGATACAATCATGAGTTGGGGTCCATGGCAGATTCTTTTGCTGCTCGCAATCATCCTTCTTCTTTTTGGAGGCAAGAAGCTTCCGGAACTCGCCCATTCGCTCGGCAAGTCTCTTGGCGAGTTCAAGAAGGGCAAGGAAGAGGGCGACAAGGTGGACGAAAAGCCGGCGGCTGCGGAAGCGAAGCAGATCTCCGCCGAGTCCAAGCCGGTCACGCCTGAAGTGGTGAGCTGAGCGTACCATCCAAAACCCCGCTGAAAGCAATGCTGCGAATGCCGGTGCGGCTTTCGCATATGCGTATCCGTGTGCGCAGAAAAGGTGTTTATGACGGAAGAGAAAGAGAAGACGCTGTTCCTGCAGCTTGAGGAACGTCTGCGCAAGGCCGTTGAAGAGGCCGGATACAAGAAACCGACGCCCATCCAGGAAAAGGCGATTCCGTCTTTGCTTGAAGGGCGTGACCTGATTGGCTGCGCCCAGACGGGCACCGGCAAGACGGCGGCGTTTCTGCTTCCGATAATCAATTCGTTGTGCAGGTCTTCGGAGAAGTGCAGGACGAAGCATCCTGTTGCGCTTGTGCTCAGCCCCACACGCGAACTTGCCGCGCAGACCGGGGCGAATTTCGCGAAGTTCACGAAGCACACGAAGACGCGCTTCGCGTGCGTGTTCGGCGGCGTGAGCCAGTATAGCCAGGTGCGCGATCTCAATCGCGGGGCAGAGGTCGTGATAGCGACGCCGGGGCGTCTGATGGATTTGATGACGCAGGGTCACGTGTTCCTTGATGCGGTCAGGTATTTTGTGCTTGATGAAGCGGACAGGATGCTGGACATGGGCTTTCTGCCTGACATTCGCCGCATCATATCCAAGCTCCCGTCCAAGCGGCAGTCCATGTTCTTCTCGGCGACGCTGTCGCCGGCGATACTGAAGCTCGCCGGCGAACTTGTCCACGATCCGGTGCAGGTGATGATTTCGCCGGAGACGCCGACGGTGGATGCGATAAACCAGCGGCTCATGTGCGCAGACAAGGGCGAGAAGGACAATCTTCTCCTTTGGCTTCTTGAAAACCATCCGGAGTGGCGCAGGGTGATGGTGTTTGCAAGGACGCGGCGCGGAGCAGATCGTGTTCTGAAGAAGCTGCTGAAGCGCGGCGTCACTGCGGCGGCGATACATTCCGACAAGACGCAGTGCCAGCGCACAAGGGCTCTGGAAGGCTTCAAGAAAGGGACTGTGCGTACTCTCGTGGCGACGGACATCGCGAGCCGCGGCATCGACGTCCCGGAAGTGGATCTTGTCGTCCAGATGGAGCTTCCGCTTGAGACTGAATCGTACGTACACCGCATCGGACGCACGGCGCGGGCGGGAAAGGGCGGCGTGGCGATTTCGTTCGTGGCGCCGGAGGAGCGCGTTTTGGTCAAGTCGGTGGAACGCTACATCAGGAAACCTGTGCCGGTAGACCGCGACCATCCTTTTCACGTGGATGTGGCCGGCAAGGAGAATGAAGGGCTGCCGACTGCGCCGTGGATCAAGGGGCGGAAGTTCCGCGAACTTGCCGAGGAAAAGCCAAAAGGAAAGGGCGGCAAGTTCTTCAAGCGTCACAAGAAGAGCAACGGCAGGCGGCAGCCGGACTTCGGGCAGCGGGCGAAGTTCTCCAAGTGACCGACAGTCGGGCGGCGCGTATTGGCCGCAGCCGATGCTGCGTCTACTGCTCGTTCTTGAGCGGGCGGTTCATCAGCGACGCTATCGCATCGGTGACCGGCATGCCAGCATGGCATACGCCATAGACCGCATCGGTGATCGGCATCGACACGCCGAGGCTTCGGGCCATTTCGCGTATGACATGGGCGTTCCATACGCCTTCCGCCACCATCTTCATCGAAGCAAGGATGTCGTTGATGCTTTCGCCCTTGCCGAGGCGTTCGCCGACCGACCTGTTGCGTGAATGGCGGGATGTGCAGGTCACGATGAGGTCGCCCATGCCGGAAAGCCCTGACACCGTCAAAGGTTTCGCTCCGCACACGACCGCAAAGCGCATTATCTCTGCAAGACCTCTTGTTATGAGCGCGGCGCGTGTGTTGTCGCCGAACCCAAGACCGTCCGAGCAGCCGACGGCGACAGCGATGACGTTCTTGACTGCGCCGCCGATCTCCACTCCGGCGGTGTCATCCGAGGTGTATACGCGGAACATTGGGCCGTTCCATGCCTCCTGGACGGTTCTTGCGACATCGGCGCTGTCGGAGGCGGCGACGATGGCCGTCGGTATGCCTCTCGACACCTCCTCGGCGTGTGACGGGCCGGAAAGCACCGCCACACGTTCGGTTCCTGCGGCCTCAGTCATGAGCTCGCTCATGCGCCTGTGCGTCTTTTCGCAAAACCCTTTGGTCAGTGAGACGGCGATTGCGTTGGGGGGAAGCAGCCCGGCGAATGACCGGCAGACATCGCCGAAGAATCGTGAAGGAGCGGCGAACGCAACGATGTCCGCCGAAGCGACAGCCTCAGCACGATCGGACGTAAGGTGTACGGAACCGGGAATCTCCGCATTTGGCAGATACTGCGGATTGGTGCGCGATTCGCGCATCAGCGCAACCTGATCGGGACTGCGTCCCCACAGCGACACGCTGTGTCCGTTCCTTGCGAGCAGGATGGCGTTGGCCGTTCCCCACCCTCCGGTGCCTATCACCGCTATCTTCATTCTTGATCTCTCCGTGTTGCGAAACAGTGCATTCAATCTGCGGATGAGGGCGGCGCTCCGCCTCTTTCCCAAAACGCGAACGGTCGCATTATACCATGACAGACCGCTCTGCGGCGGCGGACTTCCGCTGATGCAGCACCGCAGGAGGCACGGCCGCAAGGCGGATCGGGCATGAAACCTGTCAAAAAGATTCCGTCGATACCGTGCGGCGCGGTGATTTGTGCTATAATCACCGCCATTCAACCAAACCAACTAAGGAGAACAACCATGGCTCACAAGATTGATGCTGCAAACTGCGTTGCTTGCGGATGCTGCAAGGATGCCTGCCCGGCGGAAGCGATTTCCGAAGGAGATGCCTACTCGATCGACCCCGAGAAGTGCGTCGATTGCGGTGCGTGTGCATCCACATGCCCTAACAACGCGATTTCCGCCGCATGACGGAATTCCTGTTAGACAACCTCCTGCTGCTTCCGTTCCTCTTCGTAACCTATCTGGTGCTTGAGTTGATGGAGGCGCGGGCCAACGGTGCGCTCGAGCGAAGTCTCGGGCGCACCCGCCGTATGGGGCCGTTGATCGGGACGCTTGCCGGCATATTCCCGCAGTGCGGCGTCTCGGCCGCCGCCGCTTCGCTTTACGCCGGCGGCGCAATCACCGTCGGCACTCTCATGGCGGTGTTCCTCTCGACATCGGACGAATTGATCCCCGTGCTGATATCCGAGAAGGTCCCTGTTTCGCTCATACTGAAGATAGTCGCCGCGAAGGTCGTGGCGGGTGTCGCTGTGGGGTTTGCCGTAAACGCGGTGATGACCGTGTTCGGACGCGGCGGAACCAGGCTTCACGTTGACGAGCTTTGCGCACACAGCAGATGCAGCTGCCGCGAGCGGAAGGGTGTGCTCGTTCCTGCGCTCGTCCATACCGCTGAAATCTTTCTTTTCATTCTGGCCGTCTCGGCCGTGTTCGAGATAGCCCTTCATTATCTTGGAGAAGACAGTCTCCGCAGCCTTGTCCTCAACGATCCGTGGATAGGCGAGGCGATTGCCGGTCTTGTCGGATTCATACCGAACTGCGCCGTGTCGGTGTCGAGTGCGCAGCTGTATCTCAAAGGCGGAATGTCGTCCGGGGCGTTGATGGCCATGTCGCTGACCGGTTCCGGCGTTGGATTGCTTGTTCTGTTCCGCACGAACCGCCACTGGGTCGCAAACATATCCATCATGGCGGCGCTGTACGTCTCCGGCGTCGTTTTCGGACGTCTTGCCGGATTTTTCATCTGATGCGCTGCGGACAGCCCGATGGCTTGTGAGAACCGTGAAAGGGAATTGAGATATGGCAGAAACGGCAAAGCCGAGGAGTGCGGATGCGTCCGATGTTGACGGCTCGTTTAAGATAGGTTGCCACCTGTCCAGTGCGGGAGGGTATCTCGCGATGGGGATGACGGCCAGGTCGATCGGCGCCAACGTGTTCCAGTTCTTCACGCGCAATCCGCGTGGCGGGGCATCGAAGCCGATAGATCCGCGGGATGTCGGCGAATTCCTCAAGTACGCGGAAAAGGAGGACATTGGCCCGATATTGGCCCACGCCCCGTATACGCTGAATGCCGCCGGAGCCGAGCCGCGTGTGCGCCAGTTCGCGGAAAGCATGATGGCGGACGACCTTGCCCGCCTTGAATGCACTCCTGGGGCGATGTACAATTTCCATCCCGGATCGCATGTGGGGCAGGGTGCGGAGACAGGCATGGAACTCATATCGTCAATGCTCGTTCGCATATTCTCCGAAAGGTCCAGGAAGTCCGGAAGTGGATATGCGACTACGGTGCTGCTTGAGACGATGGCGGGGAAGGGCAGCGAGGTCGGACGCAGCTTTGAGGAGTTGAAGACCATAATAGACCGCACGGAATCCGCGCTCAGTGACTCCGGAGTCGCGATGGATCGTCCGCTCGGCGTCTGCCTTGACACCTGCCACGTGTGGGATGGCGGATACGACATAGTGAACGACCTTGACGGCGTGGTTGCCAGGTTCGACAGCGTCATCGGGCTTGAACGGCTCAAGGCTATCCATCTGAACGATTCGATGAACGGACTTGGTTCGCACAAGGATCGCCAC
Organism: uncultured Lentisphaeraceae bacterium; assembly: GCA_964440985.1. Lineage (GTDB taxonomy): Bacteria > Verrucomicrobiota > Kiritimatiellia > RFP12 > UBA1067 > UBA1731. Next base: position 26,314 of record CAYTWE010000027.1, read on the forward strand.
GCCTGCATTGGCCGGGGCAAGATCGGCCTTGAGGCAATTGTGCGTGTGATATGCCATCCGAGGTTGCGCAATCTTCCATTCTATCTCGAAACGCCGAACGATCTCGACGGGTATCGCGCAGAGATATCTCTCCTGCGCGGACTGCGTAGATGATTTTGGCCGTCACGTCAACGGGAGGTGATGATGGGATTCTTCAAGGCATACGATATGCGCGGAACGTTCGGGGTCGATTTTGACCTCAACACCGTTCGCAAGGTTGGCATGGCGCTGCCCAAGGTTGTTGGCGGCAGACGGTGGCTGGTTGGACGGGACTGCCGTGCCACGTCTGTCCAGGTGCGCGATGCGCTTGTGGAAGGGCTGAGGGCATCCGGCGCAGAGGTGACGGACATCGGTCTTGCGACAACGCCGATGGTGTACTTCTTCACCGTCAAGGAGGATTTTGACGGCAGCGTGATGATCACGGCGTCGCACAACCCTCCGACAGACAACGGACTGAAGGTTTCGCGACGCGGCGGGTTGCCGGTCGGCTACGATTCCGGACTGAAGGAAGTGGAGGCGATGGTCAATGGCGCGTCTTGATGAATATGTCGGCTGGCTGATGGAACACGGCGGCGACCATTCAGGGTTGAAGTTCGCCGTAGACTGCAGTGACGGTTCCGCCGGAATCCTTGCATCCCGTCTGTTTCCCGATGCCGTTCTCCTGAACGACGTCCCGGACGGAAACTTCCCGCATCACAGCCCGAACCCGCTCAAGGCTGAAGCTCGTGAGCAGATTGCCTCCGTCGTCCGCAGCGAAGGTCTTGACTGCGGCGTGATATTCGACGGCGACGCGGACAGGGCGATGTTCGTTGACGAGAACGGCACATTCATACAGCCCGACTACCTGATACCTGTTGTGGCGGAGACGTTTCGAGCCGCCGAATCGGGGCCGATGACGGTGATTCACGACGTACGCACGAGCCGGGCGGCGATCGAGCGACTGCGTGATGACGGCTTCACTCCGGTAATGGGCAAGGTGGGCCATGCGTTTGCCAAGGTGCTTCTCCGTGAAACCGGGGCGGTATGCGGTGGCGAACTGGCCGGACACTACTATTTCAGGGACTTTGTGCACTGCGATTCCGGAGAGCTTGCGGCTCTGCGCATTCTGTCCGCATTTGCGTCTGCAAAGCGCAAGGGGCAGAGCGTCAGTGCGTTCATGGCGCCGCTGCTCGGCAAATACGCCAATTCCGGAGAGGTGAATTTCGAGGTGGACGACAAGCCTTCGGCCATCGAGCGGGTTCTTTCCGTAGCGAAGACGCTTGCGCGGGAGACGGGCCGCAGTGAGATCGACGGCTATCGCATCGAGTATGCGGAAGGGTGGATATCCGTGCGACAGTCGAACACCGAGCCGTTTCTCCGTCTGATTGTCGAGTGTGACACCCGTGCCCGCATGGAGACGTGGCTTTCCGCCCTCTCTGCGGCCGTGCGCGGTGAGGGCCGCTGACTGGAGCACAAGTGCGATGTCCGCCGCAGTGAGGCAGCGTGAGGCCGTCATAAACGGTGTGCGTGTGCGCATTGCGCGGACGACGTTCGATAGAATGAAGGGGCTTATCGGAACGAAGGGGCTTCCGCCGGGCGAGGGGCTTCTGATACCGCACTGCAATGCAATACACACCTTCTTCATGTCATTTGCGATTGACGCTACGTTTCTCGACCGGCAGAACCGCATCGTGAAGGTTGTGCGGAACATCCGTCCTTGGCATCCGTTCATATGGGGCGGTTTTCGTGCGGTCAAAGTGGTGGAGACCGCCGCCAGGCCGATGTTGGACGGCGCCTCGGCGGATTGACGGCATCAACGGGTGACGGCTTCATCGTTTCGCCACGCTTGACTTTTGGTTGGTGTTAGGCTATACTGCGCACCTGTTTTTTCCGTTAGGGAGTGTCCCGACGGGGTAATCAAGAAAGAAAAGGTATAAAATGGCTATCAAGGTTGGCATTAACGGCTTTGGCCGTATCGGCCGCATGGTTTTCCGCGCGGCGGTTGAAAACTTCGCGAATGACATCGAAGTGGTCGGCATCAACGATCTCCTCGACCCCGATTACCTCGCGTACATGCTCAAGTACGATTCCGTGCACGGCATCTTCAACCACGAAGTTTCCGCCTGCAACGAGAAGAAGGTTCTCGTCGTCGACGGCAAGGAAATCAAGGTCTCCGCTGAGAAGGATCCTGCGGCTCTCCCGTGGAAGGAACTCGGAGTCGATGTCGTTGTCGAGTCCACCGGTCTCTTCCTCACGGACGAGAAGGCTCGCGCCCACATCGCGGCCGGCGCCAAGAAGGTCATCATGAGCGCTCCTTCCAAGGATGCGACCCCGATGTTCGTCTACGGCGTCAACCACACGACCTACGCCGGTCAGGACATCATCTCCAACGCTTCCTGCACGACGAACTGCCTTGCGCCGATCTCCAAGGTCCTCAACGACACGTTCGGCATCAAGCGCGGCCTCATGACCACGATTCACGCCGCCACTGCGACGCAGAAGACGGTCGACGGCCCGTCCAAGAAGGATTGGCGCGGCGGCCGTGGCATCCTCGAGAACATGATTCCGTCCTCGACTGGTGCTGCCAAGGCAGTGGGCAAGGTTCTCCCGCAGCTCAACGGCAAGCTCACGGGTATGTCCGTGCGCGTTCCTACGAGCGACGTCTCCTTCGTCGACCTCACGGTTGAGCTCGAGAAGGAAGCGACCTACGAAGAGATCTGCGCTGCGATGAAGAAGGCTTCCGAGGGTGAGCTCAAGGGTGTTCTCGGCTACACCGACGAAGCGGTGGTCTCCACCGATTTCCGTGGCGATGCCCGTACGTCCATCTTCGACGTCAAGGCCGGCATCCAACTCGACAAGACCTTCGTCAAGGTCTGCTCCTGGTACGATAACGAATGGGGCTACTCGAACAAGGTGCTCGAGATGGTCCGCGTGATCGCCAAGTAAACCTTTATGGCAGACAAGGGAAGCTGTTTCGGCTTCCCTTGTTTCATGTCCCCCGTCAACGGGGGTAATGCCACAGGAAGGAGGTGAAGAGGCAATGGCAATCCAGCTTAAGCTGAAGAAGGGCGAATCCGTTGAACGCGGTTTGAAGCGGCTCAAGAAGATTCTCGACAAGGAGGGTCTGATCAAGACGCTTCGCGAGACGCGCTATTTCGAGAAGCCGTGCGTGAAGGCACGCAAGAAATCCGCGCGCGCCCGCATCCGCGCCCGTTCGCGCCGCCGCATGGCGGAGATGTGAGCGTGACGGAGGAGGCCGCTCAGCTGCGCCTCTTCATATTGCGAAAAGAGCGAATGCAAATGCGTTCGCTCTTTTTCTTTGGCGAAAAAAAAAACCGCTTCAGGCATATCAACCTAAAAGCGGAGTTTGGCAGCCCCAAGGAGAGTCGAACTCCTCTACCAAGCATGAAAAGCTCGTGTCCTAGCCGATAGACGATGGGGCCAATCACTTAAATGCCGCGTAGTATACCAAAATCGGCCATGCCGCGCAAGCCCCGGTCTGAGGCAAAATTTAACGGGAATCGGCACCAGAAAAATGTGGAACCCCAAAAAGTTAGG
>CAYTWE010000028.1:0-12167 GCA_964440985.1 uncultured Lentisphaeraceae bacterium
TCATCACTTCGCGCTCCAGTTTCTGACGTCCCGTCTGGGTCGTCAGCACGACGATCTCATCAGGGATGACAGGTGGATTCTGCTGAGCCAACGCCCACACGGTCTCCGTCAACACCGCCGGAGACGTGCCGACACCGGCAATCAGAACCATTTTTCTGCCATTGCGCACCTTCAACTTTTTCTCACTTGCAATTGAAACATACGCCATGGCCAGATATGCCTTTCTACTTGCCTACCTTGAGGTTATCGACAACTATCTTTGTGCGGTGGCCGGATCCAATCGTCTCGACCTCCAGCACGTTCGGGAACCAACGCCCGTCAAATTTCTTTATGCGTGTGCCCCAAAGGCGGCGAACAGGCTTGCCGTCCACCAGCTCCTCCGCCTGCATCAGGCATCCGGTCTTTCTGTCGCACCATGCGCGCACATTGCGCGAACCGTTCGATATCAGGATCACATCGCACTTCTGCCCGTGAACCGACTCCCCTTCGCGTTCGGCCTCGTACTCGGCCTTCGGCCACCAGAGGAAGTCCAGCGTCAGGTCAAGCCAAGTCACATCCGTCTTTAGCACGCGCCCCTCCGGAACATTGCCAGGACTGCTAATCTCCATCGTCTCGATGATGTTTGTCGTATCGTGCTCGCGGAACTCAAGGCGCAGTTTGGACGGCACGGTCGTGCGGTCGGCGTTCATCGTGTAGTCATACTCGCCGGACGGGATTCCCCTGCGGTTTCTCAGCACGATTTCACCTGTCGCCGTCATGTGCTCCGAAGGAAGCATCGCTCGGCAGTTTGCCAGCACATCCATCGCCGAGCAGAAAAGAAGCATCGCAATCATTTCAGTTTCGCCTCTATCCGAGAATCCTTAGGCCCGCCAAGCGCACGGCCGAGTTCATAGTACTGTCTGGCGCTGTCAACGCCCTCTCCCTCGATCTTGAACATCAGGTGTGCAAGATTGTAGTACGGTATGTAGTTCTTTGGATGTGCGCGCATCGCCTTCTCAAGCGTCCGCCGCGCCGCAAGGTAGTACTTCAGTCCACTCTGCGCCGCAGAACGCAGAATCAGCACATTCAAATCATCCTTGCGCTCCTTCTCAAGATCCTCCAGCAGAAGATCCGCTGCCGCATAATCCTTCACTTTCAGCTCGCGGATTGCGGTCTGGATGCCCTCATCAAAATTCATCGCCGCCCTGTCCACATTTGCAGGCTTCGCATTTACGGCACCCTTTGGCTGCGCTTTGACCACGCTCCTGTCATCGGACTTGGATTCCGCCTTGATCGCCTTGTCATCCGCAGCCTTTGCGGCGGACGCATCTGACTCCACCTTGGCGGGTGTCATCTTCGACGCATCCCCTTTCTCCTTCACTGCGTCCGCCTTTGCGGCATCCTTCTTTTCGCCGCCCTTCTTCTTCGCCTGCTCCTCGTCGTACTTTCTCTGAAGCTCCGTCGTGTCGGTGACGGCGACGGCACGGATATTCTGGTTCACCTGCGCAAAGCGGATGGAATCTATCGCGGCGGATGTCGCCGCAATCTTGTTCCGGAGCGGCGCAAACTCCGGCTTCTCGGCGCGATCCGGATTTTTGGCCGCGACATCCACAAGGTTCGTCAAGGCTGCATTGTAAAGTTCAAGGGCCTTCTCGGCGTCGCCGTCAAGCGAAGCATCCTCCGCCTGTTCGATGAGGTCGTTTGCGTTCTCGAGAAGACGGTGAAGACGCGGCGGGCGGTCAGGCGAATCCTCGTCGCTGCCGAACGGCCAGTACCATGCCGCCCGGAGAGGGACGGACGCAAGCGCGAAAAGCGCCGCAACCAATAAGGCTGTATGTTTCATGGTTGACCATTATACCATATCAGAGGGTCGAAAAAACGATCTTTGCACGTCGGCTGCCGTCTTGCGACGAGAATTCTGGCGGACAGCGCATTTGCGGCGAAATGAAGTTCCTTCGGCGACATGGACAGCGCGGCAGTCGTGAGGGCATCGGCAACGGCGCCGCTTTCCGCCGTAGCCCAGCTCTGTGCCCATCGCGTTCGGTTCATCCTGCGCCGCACATCCCAGATGTGTTCACCGCGAATCTCGGTGCCGCTTCCGGAAAGTGCACCGTGCGACAGTTCGACCACGGTGTCTATTCGGGTGCGTTCCTTGAACGGCCCACCCACACCAAGCCGCCAGGGACCGCCCGAAGCAAGCACGGTGCTCGTGCCGGCGTCGAGCAGCCAGTCCGTGAACCCGAACTGCTCCCCTTCGAGTATCTTGCGACATTCATCAAGCGCATAGCCTTTACCTATGCCGCCGAAATCAAGCTCCACGCGCTCCCTTGCGGCGATGCGGCACCGTTCCGGATCGATTGAAAGAGCCGAAAAGTTGCGGCGTTCCACCGTGGGGTCGAAAGCACCCGCCGTCGCAGCACACACCTGTGCGCTGACGACGAGCAGATCCACGGTCTCACGGGAGACAGTGGCAACCTCACCCGGTCTCAGTGCACGGACAACCGCCACATCGCTCGTGTCGTTGAACCTCGTGAGCAGAAGCTCAAGCGCGTCTATCCTGTCGAAACAGGCCTTCGCCGCCGACGCCGCAAGTGCGTCGTCACCGGAGTTCACCGTCAGGGTGAACTCCGTATCCATCGCCTTATGATGATACCGCGCCATCGGCCGCCGATTCGATTTTCGACGTCAGGGCGCCGCGCAGATCATCAAACTCCCGCGAACCCATCTTCTTGTCGTTCCAGTCGATGAACGTCTGCTGCAGATCGAGGAAGAACTTCCTGGCATCATCCTTCTCGCTGAACCCGTAATCCGTGAACAGCGCCTTCTCAACGACATCAAACATCATCTTCTGCCGCTCAATCGGCGTACTGGCGTCGGAATCGGAAAATGCGTTCTGCTGAAGATACACGGCGTCAAGAAACTCTGCCTTCAGGTACGTTGTAAAATCTTCAAGGGACGTACCTTCCTCACCGACGACCTTCATCATCTGTCCGACTTCGTTGCCCCTGCGGAGAAGCGTCCGCGCCTTTTCCACACGCGGCTGCTCGATCACCGAGTTGTAGTGGCTCCACGATTCGAGGGGATCGATGGCCGGATAGCGACGCGCATCGGAACGCGCCCTGGAAAGACCATGGAATCCGCCTACGACCTTGAGCGTCGCCTGGGTTACCGGCTCGTCGAAATTGCCGCCTGCCGGCGACACAGTTCCGCCAATCGTGATCGAGCCGGTCGAGCCGTCCTTGAGCCTGACGCGCCCGGCGCGTTCGTAGAACGCCGCGATGCGCGATTCCAGATATGCAGGGAACGCCTCTTCACCGGGAATCTCCTCAAGTCGTCCGGAGAGTTCGCGCATGGCCTGCGCCCAGCGAGATGTGGAATCCGCGAGGACGAGCACGTTCAACCCCATCTGCCTAAAGTATTCTGCAAGAGTCACTGCGGTGTACACCGAGGCTTCACGGGATGCGACAGGCATGGACGACGTATTGCATATTATGATCGTGCGCTTCATCAGCGACTGACCTGTCTTGGGATCGGTTATCTCCGGAAACTCCTTCAGCGTCTCCACCACTTCGCCGGCGCGTTCTCCGCAGGCGGCGGAGATCACGATGTCGACCTTGGCGTAGCGGGCCGTGGTCTGCTGCAGCACCGTCTTGCCGGCCCCGAACGGCCCTGGAATGCAATATGTGCCGCCGACTGCCACCGGGAAGAAAGTATCAATCGTCCGCACCGTCGTCTCAAGTGTCTCCTCCGGGGCAAGACGCTCCGCAAAGCATTTTATCGGCACTTTGACAGGCCAGCGCTGCATCATCTGGACCGGAACAGGAGCCGAGCCGTCGTCAGACGCAAGCGTTGCAATCGTGTCGGTGACCGTGTAGTCCCCCTCTGCGGCGACGGACTGCACCGTGTACGCACCGCGCATCGAAAACGGAACCATTATCCTGTGGCCGGGCATGAACACGCCCTGATCGTTCGTGGCGTTGTTGAAGATGCCCTCCGTGACCCAGCCGAGCGGTTCACCCGCAGTGACGCGCTGCCCCACCTTTGCGGTCGGATGCCAATCCCACTTGCGAGTCCTTGAAAGCCCCGGCATGTACATCCCGCGCTGAAGGAAGAAGCCTGCCTCCTTCGATATTCTGCCGGCCTCCTCCGCAAGTTCGGGAAGCGGATTCTGCAGACCGTCGTAGACCTGAGCAAGCATCCCCGGACCGAGTTCGGCCGCGAGCAGTTCGCCGGTGAACTCCACCGTGCCGTCAACCATCAGCCCCGTCGTGGAGTCAAACACCTGCATATCGCACCGCGAGCCGCGCACACGCACGATTTCGGCCATCAGTTTCTTGTCGCCAAGTATCGCGTACCCGACTTCGTTCTGCGCCACGGCACCCGTGAACGCGACCGTGATCATGTTGCCGCTCACCGCGACGATCTTGCCTGTTGCTGTCATGGTTTTATTTCCGATGGATTGATTGATGAAATGGCGAGCCGACGCTATCCGCGCTATACGGCAACCTCCGCCGCAGCGGTCAGCCTTGAAAATATCGCATTGCCCGCGTCACGCGACACCCTGTTCCGCTTCAGGACAATCTTAAGCCGCAAGGCATACGTCTCCAATGCGCCTTTTGAAAGCGGCGACGCCATCGGCGTCAGCTCCCCGGCGGCATCCCACCAGGTGCGGTCGAGAATCGTTTCCCGCTTGAGCGGATCCTTCTCCTGAAACGCCGCCGTGACGCGGTTCTGCCAGTACAGATCGCAGCCGTCGGCGCTGCGGCGGTGCCTGTCGTCCCCACGGGCCGCCGCCATCGCATTCCTCAGCTGCGTCTCAAGATCGCGCCATTTGGACGAACCAACCCCGGATGCGGCATCTGGAACGACAAACCCATCAGGCAGCAGCGCAGCGAACTGCTCCCATGTGTACGGAGCCGGGCCGTCGAACGAGAGCGGCTGCAGAGAGGAGACTATGTAGTCTATTGACATCTCAAGCCATCCTGGCTTACGCTTCCGCCATCAGTCTGGCAAGTTCCGGACGAAGGCGCTTCGACATCTCGGCGGCTATGGCCGCACCCGTAAAGTCGTGCTCCACGCGTCCACCGTCAAGTCTCACAGAAAATCCTGCGCCGACGGTGTCGTCAAGAACAACCCTGAAATCCTTCTTGCCGGCAAGCTGCGCCCTGAGCGTCTCGGCAATCTTATCCCCGGCGGCGATCTCTCCGCCGCCAGCAACATCTTTTACGGCTGAAGCGACGATCGAAGCGACTGTCGCCTGATCTGCAAGTGCCGCATCGACATCTGCGCGAAGCAGACGGTCAAGCAGTTGCGTGACTGCACGTTCAACAGTGACAACAGCGTCCCTTGCGGCCTGCCGCATAGTCTCCTTGGCCCGTTCGGCGGATTCCTTCGCCTTAGTCTCCGCATCCGCAGCGTACTTCTCAGCCGCCGCCTTTGCATCCTTCACGATGTCCGCAGCCTGCGCCTTGGCCGCAGAAACTATCTCATCCGCCTTTGCGCTGGCTTTCTCCACGCCGTCGCGGTTGATTTTCTCTATGAGACTTTGAAGCTCTTCCGCCATATCCATCTCCAGTTGCTGTAAAAAACTGCGCGTGATTATACCCCTTCGCAGAAATTAGGACAAGCGAAAAAACCGAAGCGCCAAGCGCACTTGCGACGCGCTTCGGGCGACTGTCCAGATCAAGGTCTAAGCCAAATCGGCGTACGCAGACATCATCGAACACTGATGGCAAGGCCTCTGCGGCGAAGCGGGCTTACCGTCAGGGATTTTACCGCATAATAGCCGGTGTCATCGTCACGGAGCGCCAGGTTGCGCAGGATGATTGTGTTCAGCCCCTCCTTCATGAAGGATGGCGGAACGTCAAACGACCATGACAACGGCATGATGCCCTCGTTTTCATACACGGTCTTTCCGTTCACAATCACATCATATGCACCGACGTTCTGCGCAATGTAACTGTCACGCACAAAAGTCCATCGGTAACCGTACGTCTGCGCCAGTTTGGCGGAAAGCGAAAATCTCCATACGATGTTGGTGTGTTTGCTTGTCAGTCTGCTGGAAATGTACCCCCAAAGGTTGTTCGGGTCTTCATCATGCAGATGCCCGACTGGATCTTGCTCATGTGCGGCAAGTGTCCTGTCGAATCCGCCGCCCATCTCAAGCCAGTCTATGCCCAACCCTGCGCCTTCTTCAAGCAGAAGCCTAAGCGTACATTCCTCTCCGGGCATCATCACATTTGACGGAATGTGGAAGCATACGTCCGCCGCCCCTTTTACGGTCTGCGTCTCAAGACGGTTTCCGTTCACCAAGAGCGTAAGCAATCCGTCAGATCCGGGGCACGTCTTCATGTGCAGAACCCGTGCATGGGGACGCACAGACCTGTTCGTGAAAACGATATCCGCATATTCGCCCGATGCCTCGAACCTTCCTTTCATGCGAAGCCAACCGTCAGATGGACGATACGCACCCGATGATGTGACAGCAAACTCGTCAGAGGAGCCGTTCGCGATGCCGACCTGAAAATCAGCGGACTCTCCGCCCATGAACGCCTCCTCTATCTCAGCCTCTGAGAGAACCCTGTTCCATATCGCAACCTGATGCAGATCGCCGTTGAAATTCTTTTCATAGTGATCCAACTCCCGATATGTCCATGAATCCTGCGGGTAGTAATTGTTATTTCCGGCGCGTGTCATGTACACGCCGATGCCCACGCAGCTGTTTGTGCGCACGTCATTGAAAAACGTGCCGCCGCAAGGTCTTTTCCGGATCCACTTGTAATCCATCTTCCCTTCCGGAAAGAAGTACAGGGTTGCCGCCTTGCGGTCTGCGGCTATGGCGACATCGTACCATTTCCCCTTCTCCACCTTGAAAGCTTCTTCATTGTTGAGATAACACCATGTTGGATCGTTGTCGACGAGGAAATATCCGTCATCCGAATCCTTGCTTTTCACGATGGACAGACAGAATCCGTCCGTACCGCTGCCCAAACAGCTGAACAGGCAGGAGCGTGTTGTCAACTCTGTCCCGTCCGGACGCGTTGTGACACCTTCCCAGCGAAAACGTATGACCGCCGTCACGCAGGTCGTCGCGGGAAAACCCTCCGCCATTGTGAATCCGCTTGCCCACGCAGCGTTAGTTCCATCCGAATACACCTGCGTCGCCGTCTTGAGACGCAGCACCCTGCTACGCATCGATACGCCGCGACGCGGCATGACCACATCCGTGACCGGGCAGGCGACGCCCTCGTTGGTTGTCGATCCGTCAACAGTCCCCCTTACAAGCAGACTGATCGGATCTGACGCATACCTTTCCCGAGCGTCTTTGGCCTCGCCTACACGCACAACTCCGTCTCCATCCGCATCGGCATCACCTTGCAGCACAAACACCGCGTCATCGAACACGCCCGCCACCACATTCATGGAACAGCAAACGAATGCCGCCAACAGACCGTGCAGCAGAAAAGTGGATTTGCCTTTCAATTTCATGTCATCTTCTCCGTTTGTGCCGTTTCGTTGTCAAAAGCCGTCATCTGTCTCGCACAAGGCGAACGAGAGCAGGTTCAAGCGGGGCAAGCCTGACCTCCGCCACCTTGCCGGGCAGCGCCACCGCAGGCCCGAATTCAGGCCTTGCGCCCGCATATTCCCTACAAAGCGGAACGCGAACTGTGCGTTCCTCAGTCGCAGAGTTCACCACCAGCAGCCAATCATCGCAATCACGCGAATACATCCTCGCCGAAACACTCGTGTCGGCGCCGAAACACTCAAGCACCTGTGAGGCGGGCGAAAGAAGTATGTTCTCATATTTGCGAATCTCCGCGCCCACGCGGCAGCATTCCTCCCACCGCCTCGCGAACGGCACTCCGTTGGGTTCGCTTTTCACGTCGAAGAACGAGTACCACACAAGACCGTTCGCGCCGTTGGCGATGCACTGCCACGCCATGCTGCGCATCTCTGCCTCTGTTGGCGGACGCGCCTTAGCGTCATCCTTGCGGTATGCCGCCCAATCGAACATCTGCGGCACCTGCCACAACGCCCGGCAACCGCGTGTGCCGACATATGCGTCGCGTGTCGATTTTGTGACGAAAGCGATGTTGCCGTCCCCGTTTCCGATCGGATACGGATCCGTTCCAATCACGTCGCATGACGGCAGATAGTCCAGAATCTGGTCGTGCTGATAGAAGCACCCCCATGTCGGATGCTCCGGGTCAAGACGCTCCACAAGATTCCGTCTCGCGGCAAGCTGCGGCAGCTTGGATATCGGAGACTCATCCACGACATACCACGCCAGAAGCGCGGGATGATCTTTCAGTCTGTTCACGAACTCCGTCGTGCGGGCAGGCGCCTGCTTGACGTCACCATAGTCCCAGAAGTCCTTGAGGTTCGGAATCACGCGCACACCACGCGCATGGCACAGATCCATCAGCTCACGCATTTTCGGGTTGCGGTGTCCCCAATATGGCATGATGCAGTTGAACGGACTTTTCGCATAGAGTTCCACATCGTCGGCGGACTTGAAGTCCGTCCAGAATGTGCCAAGCGGAAAGAAAGGCTTTCCGTCGACTATCGTGCGCCCCGCCTTGTCAATATGCACCCGGCGACATTCCGGTTTTGTCCTGCGAACGAACTCAAGCTCCGATCTTCCGACAACCGTACCGTCTTTCGCTTGCAGCTCAAACGAAATGCGCTGGGAACCAACCGCCAACCCGACAACGGGAATCTTGACCGAAGCCGCACGCCGGGTCACCTTTTCTGCGGAGACGCGCCTTTCCGTCCCTGCTGCGTCGCGATAGACAAACACGCCCCTGCGGGATGCCGCCTCTGATTCCGTCTGGTCGAGCGCGGCGCAGAACTCAACGGCGCCCGAATCTGCCGAATTGCGGTACGCGTTGCAAAGCAGAGACTGCACCGGGCGGGGAACGTACGGTTCGACAAACACATCATCGAACCACGCCTTGCCTGTCATTCCTTTGCGGACGAACGGCGCGACAAGCATCGATGCGGCATCCACGGGGATTCTCGGCGACACGAATTCAATCTTGACCCAGCCATCGGAAGTCCCCTTGACGCCCTCTGCGTACGAGCCTCCCAGGTATTTGCGGTTCGCGTCATACCATTCGAGGCAGACCGAAGCCCCGTCACTGCCTCCAACAAGATTCTTCGTGCGCACCCACACTCCAAACCGGTACGCAATGCCTGCCTTGAGTTTTATGCCCTGACTTGGAATGGTGTAGTTCTTCGCATCGTCCGGATTGTCGTATGCCAGGGCGCGTGTGCCGCTTCTGCCGGACCTATCCTCAAACCTGAACTTTCCGGACGGGTTCAGCCACCACGACTTTGCCGTTCCCGCTTCACCATCCTCAAAGCCTGCATTGGCAACCGTCATGACCGCGACATCACATTCTGCGGCCTCGCCATGGGCAATTCCCAAAACGCAGACGCACAGCGAAATGATGGAGAACCTCGCCGCCGCAGTCGCGACCCGCCTTTTTCCAGACCTTACTATGACACTTCGTTGCATATGGAGGGCAATGATACCAAAATCATTTTTTTTTTCAATGGCGATCTGCACATTGGCAAAAAAAAGAAAAGGCCGCCTCGCGAAAGCGCGATGCGGCCTTTCATGCAAACGTCGGCAATATGTCGCGTCAGCCGTTCTTCTTCTCGAAGTCCTTCATGAACTCGACGAGAGCGTCCACGCCCTCCATCGGGAACGCATTGTAGATGGAGGCACGGATGCCGCCCACGCTGCGGTGTCCCTTGAGCGACCCCATGCCGAGCTTCTTCGCATCGGCGATGAACTGCGCTTCAAGCTCCTCGGTGGGAAGCCTCCACGTCACGTTCATGTTGGAGCGGAACTCCTTCTTGGCCGTGCCGCGATAGAACTCGGTGGAGTCGATCACGTCATAGATCTTCTTCGCCTTCTCGGCGTTGAGCTTGAAGAGGTTCTCCTTGCCCATCTTCTTGACCCACTTCATCGTCTCGCCGAAGATGTATATTCCCCAGGTCGGAGGCGTGTTGTAGAGCGAGTCGTTGTCGATGAACGTGCGGTACTGGAGCATCGTGGGGAGGGAAGCGTCACCCTTCTCCGCGAACTCCTTGCGGATGGCGACGACCGCCATTCCGGAGGGGCCGAGGTTCTTCTGCGCACCGGCGTAGAACATCGAGAACTTCGAATAGTCACGCGGGCAGGAAAGGATGTCCGAGGACATGTCGCCGATCAGGGGCGAACCCGTTTCCGGAATCTCCTTCATCTCTGCGCCGGAGATCGTCTCGTTCGTGCAGATGTGGCTGTACGCAGCGCCGGGCGTCCACTTGTACTCGCCGGCTTCAGGCTGGCGGGTCGGAATGTCCTTCTGGCAATCGGCTGCGATGTTGACCGTGCCGATCTTCTGCGCCTCCTTGACGGCCTTCGCACCCCATGTGCCGCTCTTCACGTAGTCCGCGACCTTGTCCTTGCCGAGGAAGTTCATCGGAATCATCGCGAACTGGAGGGATGCGCCGCCCTGGATGAAGCACACAGACCAGTCATCGTCAAGCCCGCAAAGCTCCTTGAACGTGGCGATTGCCTCCTGATGGATTGCATCGTACTCCTTGCCGCGGTGGGACATCTCCATCACTGACATCCCGGATCCCTTGTAGTCCACCAGATTCTGCTGAGCCTCCTGCAGGACCTCAAGCGGGAGCACGGCCGGACCGGCTGAAAAGTTGTAGACTCTCGACATTTATCTAATCTCCTTTGATATGAAAAACGGCGGGTATTTTACTCTTTTCCCTAAGCCGTTGCAAGTCTGCCTGACGGGATATGTTTATCAGCACACCAATCGCCGTAAGAGCGGCCATCATGTTCGTTCCGCCGTAGCTGATGAACGGCAGGGCAAGCCCCTTCGTGGGGAGAAGCCCGGTCACTACGCCGATGTTGAAAAGCGCCTGAAAGAATATGAGAAACGACATGCCGAAAGCCATCAGCCTGCCAAGACGGTCTGCGGACTTTGCCGCAATTACGATTCCGCATACGAACACCGTGACGAACAGGGAGAGCGTAAGCAGCGAAAAACCCACTCCCCATTCCTCGGCGCCGATCGCGAATATGAAGTCCGTATGGTTCTCAGGGAGATACCGCTCCTTCTGCCGCGAACAGCAGTACCCTATGCCGATCTCGCCTCCGTTCCGGATTGCAATCAGCGCCTGGTCGAGCTGGTGATTCGCCTCGCGGGCATCTTCGCTCGACACCGTGAGATCGCCCACCCACGGACAATGCTCCGAGATAACCTCCTTCGCGGTGTCCGGAAGCCATGCCGATATGCGTCTCATGCGGTTTCCGTTCGATAGCAGAAGCGACCCGACAACAAGAAACCCCGCCGTCGCCAAAAGCAGCATATGACGCCATCTCATGCCGCCGATGAACATCAGCACACCTCCAGAAAGACCGATCACCATTGTGGAACCGAAATCAGGCTCAAGGACGGCCAAAGCCATCGGAAGCGCCACGATTCCAAGCGCACAGCACGCCCCCCTGCGAAAAAGCTCTATCCGCCACCCCGCTCTGTCGAGAAACGCCGACATCGCGATGATGACCGCAATCTTGGCGAACTCGCTCGGCTGCACACGGAGCGGACCAAGACACAGCCATCTGCGTGAGCCGTTGATTGGACGGAAGCCGAAAACGACCACAAGCGCAACCACCACCGCAACATACATCGCCACAGTCAGCCAAGGACGCTCTCGCCACTTGCGGTAGTCGAAGAACACGGCGGTAAAAAAAAGCGGCATGGCGACAACAAGCCATGTCGCCTGCTGCTTGAGGAAATGATAAAAATCGTGGTGCTTTCTGAGCCCCACCGGACTTCCGGCGGAAGAAAGCACCACGAATCCTATCGCGACAAGTGCGAGGACTGCAAGTCCAAGAACTACGCGAGACTGCCTCACTGAACCTTCGCGTTGTCCGGCAGCTTCAGCACCTGTCCGGGCGTAAGGGTATCGGCACTCTTCAGGTTGTTGAGATCAAGCAGCGCACCCGGCGACACCTGATACTGGATTGCGATGGAGACAGCGTCTTCACCTTCCTTCACGGAGTGCATTTTCGGGGATGCAGACGGCGCAGCCGCAGGTTCGGGTTCGACTGGCGCCGCAACCGTCTCGGCCTGAGGCTCCGCCTCTATCTGATTTTCAGTTGCAGCCGGTGTCTC
>CAYTWE010000028.1:12267-28744 GCA_964440985.1 uncultured Lentisphaeraceae bacterium
CTGGCTTCTCTGACGCATTCTCCGCCGGCTTGTCCTTGGCGACAGGCGCCGGCGCAGCGGATGCCGCCACATTACCGGCGGCGGGCTTCGCGACATCAGCCTTCTTCGCGACATCAGCCTTCTTCGCGACAACCTGCTTCTCGGCGGGAACCTTCAGTTTCTGTCCGATGCGGATGAAGTTCTTGTTCAGCCCGTTCATCTCCTTGAGGCACTTGACCGTGATTCCGCTATCGATCGCGATCTTGCCGAGCGTGTCGCCGCTCTTCACTTCGTAGATTTTCGTCGCACCCTTGTACGATGATGCGCGGGCAGGGGCGGAATCCTTGCCTTTTGCCGCAGACTTCGCGGCCGCCGGCTTTGCGGCGGGCTTCGCGCCGTCGTCCTTCACCTCAATGACACCGGGGAGTTTGATCTTCCTTCCGGCGTACAGCTTGTTGGGGGAAAGGCCGGGATTCAACTCCAGAACCTGCTTCTGCTTCAGACCGTACGTCACGCAGATTGCCGAAAGCGTATCGCCGCCTTTCACGCGATACAGGGTGTACTCCGGTTCAGGGGCCACAACCTTGCATCCGCAATCCGCCGCTCCGCACTTGCAGGGTGCGTCGTGCGTCGTTCCGGGGGCGCACTTGCAACGGGCTGGCTCAGGCTTGACGACAGGTGCGACATCCACCTTCGATTCGTTTTTCGTGCTGACGTCATCCTTGACGACCGCCTGCTTCGCCGGAGGCGGCGGCGGAGTCGGACGAACCGACGAACCGTCGGACACGTTGGCTTTCGGAGCCTTGCAACCTGTCATCGCCGCGCATACTATCGCGGTACCAACCATCAGACTGAACTTGACGTTCATTTATTTCCCCTTCTTTGACCTATACATCGAACCATTCGCTGTTTTCGGCCGTAATTTTATCTAAATTGTCCTTTGGCGGGCTCCGCCGGTGAAAGACGGCAATCCGCCATAGATGCGAATGCCGTGTAAGATACCCTTTTGCATCAGACTTTGCAAGCATTTATTTTGCATTTTTGCCGCATCGGCATTGCGTCCGCAGATGACGTCACAACGCACCGCCGATAAGCGAGCCGAAAGTGCTGATGGGCGTCGTGTCACGGTAGTTGTCGACAATCTGCCGGACATCCTTGACAAGCCCGGATATCTCATCGTACAGCCGCGAATCGGCTGAAAGCTTGCCGAGCGTCCCCTCGCCCTTTTCAAGACGGGATGCGACTGTCGCGAGATCGCCGGAGGCGGCGGCAAGCTTCTCTATCAGCGAGGCGGCGTCCGAAGCGAGCTTCTCGTCATCCGCAAGCCTTGCGAACAGCCCCTTGCCTTCCTTGAGTTTCGCCGAAATGTCGCGGATGTTGGCAAGAGACGATTTCAGATCCTGATACACGGTGTCGTCGGACGAAAGAAGTTTCCCGACGGTACCCTCCCCGCGTTCGATCCTTGCAGAGATCGACTTTGCGGCGGCAATCGTCTCCTTGGCATCGCGGTACACAGTATCATCTGCGGAAAGGAGCTTGCCCATCGTCCCCTCACCGCGCTCAAGACGGGTGGCGATCGACTTGGCTGCGGCGGCCGTATCCTTGATGTCGTTATATACCGTCTCGTCGGACGAAAGGAGTTTCCCGACGGTGCCTTCACCTTTTTCGATGCGCGTGGCGATGGCATTCAGCTTCGTAGCGACCGCCTCGACGTTAGTGATTATGCCTTTGATTCCGCCATCTGCCACAATGTCCCCTACGCTGTTCGCGATGCGGCCGATGTCGCGCATCCAATCTACCGGACGTTCACCGTGAAATGTGGTGGTTTCAAGAGGAAGCGGCCTGCCATCCCCTTCTTCGAGCAGCAGATAGCAACCGCCGAGGAGGGATAGCGATGCAACGGATATGCGATAGCCTTCGCGCAGAACCACATCGCCGTCGATGCGCACCGTCATGGTCACGTTCGTGCCGCTGAGGTCGATGCTGTCGATTACGCCGACCTTCATGCCGCGATACATAACGCTGTCGCGATCCTTCAGTCCGCCGACATCCTGGAAAGCAATCTTCACCGGCACCTTGGCGCTTCCGACAAAGATGTCCACTCCGGAAATCACAATCGTGAAATAGGCGAGCAGCGCAAGCACCGCCGCCATGAATATTCCGACGATCGTCTCCGAAAACACTTCATTCCTCTTTTTCATAGCTCTCCTTTGCTGGCGGACACAAATTCGCGCACGGCTGGAATTTCAGACTTCATGAACTCCGCAGGTGTCGCCACAAGCTCGACATGGCCGTCCTTTAGCATGAGAATCCTGTCCGCCATCGAACAGGCTCCTGCAAGGTCGTGGGTTACAACCACGCTCGTGAGGTTCTGTTCGGCGTTGAGACGCTTTATCAGGCGGTTGATCGTCTGCGCCGTTACGGGATCGAGGCCGGAGGTAGGCTCATCGTACAGAACAACATCCGCATTGCGCACAATCGCCCGGGCAAGTCCCGCTCGCTTGACCATGCCGCCGGAGATCTCCGCAGGATACTTCTCGGACGAGTTTTCAAGCCCCACGGCCTTGAGCGCACCGTCCACAAGCCGGTCTATTTCGTCATCGTTGAGCTTCGTGGTCTCCTTCAGCGGAAGAGCGACGTTTTCGCGCACAGTGAGCCATGCGAGCAATGCGCCCCCCTGGAAAAGATAGCCGATGCGGGTCCCGTCACGCACAGTCACGGTGCCTGAATCCGGCGCGAGCAGTCCGACAATGTGTTTCAGGGTCACGGACTTGCCGGTGCCTGACGGACCGACTATCGCAAGTATCTCACCGTCGGCGACGTCAAAGCTCACGCCCGAAAGCACATGCTTTCCGGCGAAGATCTTGCTCACGTTGTCAAACCGTATCATGGCGTCAGAAATCAAAGTAGAACAGACGGGTTATCATGTACCCGAACATGAGTATCAGCAGAAACGAGATTATCACGCTGCGCTGTGTGGCGCGTCCCACGCCAACGGCGCCAAGCTTCGTCTCGAAGCCTTCATGACACGAAACCGTGCCGATGACCGCGCCGAACACCGTAGCCTTGAGAAGTCCGGTAAACAGATCCTTCATCTCCGCTATCGACATCGCGCTCGCCATGTACTGCGAAAACGGCACGTTCAACTGCGTATAGCCGACAAGTCCGCCGCCGACGACGCCGAGGATGCAGGCGTAGAACGCAAGGAGCGGACTCATCGCGATGAGTGCAACCATTCGCGGAGCAACAAGGTAGCGCACCGGCGGAATGGACATGATCTCCAGCGCGGCAACCTCGTCGTTGACCGTCATCGTGCCAAGTTCGGCGGCCATCGCGGAGCCGACGCAGGCGGACAGGCATATGCCGGTGACGAAAGGTCCCATCTCCCGGATGAGCGTAATCATCACGGTTGCGCCGAGATACATCTCCTGATTGAACTTGCTGAGGGCAAGGCCGACCTGAAGCCCAAGAATCATGCCTGTAAAAAGCCCGACGACAGTGATTACCGGAAGTGTGCGTATGCCCGTAGAATACAGCTGAAAAAGCATGGAACGCCTCGCGTCGCCGTTCACCAGAACATGCGGCACATACGCGAAAGCCTCCGCCGCCATCCGCCCTGCTCGGCCAATGCGGGAGAAGACGTTCGCTCCAGATTCGTCCCTTGTTATCTTCATTGCTGGCGTGACATTATATCAAAAACTGTCGCCGCGCATAAGCAACCCACCTATATCAAAAGGTGTCGTAACTTGTCAAAGCAAATGCGACTGGGGGGGGGGCTATGCACAGACTGTCACTGCGCGGACGCTTTGGCGGCGAGCATATCCTTGACGAGTGAGGCGACGATGCG
Organism: uncultured Lentisphaeraceae bacterium; assembly: GCA_964440985.1. Lineage (GTDB taxonomy): Bacteria > Verrucomicrobiota > Kiritimatiellia > RFP12 > UBA1067 > UBA1731. The sequence continues at coordinate 16,094 of CAYTWE010000028.1, forward strand.
CTTTACGTCCTCGAACGTGACATAGCACGTCACGCCCTTCTGGGCAAACTCGCCAAGAAACGGAATGGCCTTGAGTTTTCTTGCAGTCTCAGGCGTCACCGTGCGTGCGGTGAACCTGAATCCCTTGTCGTCAAAATCAAACGCGCCAGACACACCACCGGAGGACACGGCAAACAAATCCTCTCCCGCAGCCGGAAACCGCTCCTTCAACGCCCGCCTCGCAAGCGGCTCGGATGATGCAAATGCGCACCATTCAAAATCAGACGAAAACACGGCATAAGTCGGAAGTGTCCGCCCCTCGTCCGCCGGAAGCAGCACCGTATCGGCTGATACCTTTTCAGCCCCGGCGTGGTTCAGGGCCATCTTGGCGACCTTGTCGACCGTCGGATAGACCATCACTACATCAACGCTCCCTCTGCCGTCCGGATATCCAACCCAGCGCACTGGATCTGCCGCCCGCATCTTTCCGTACATGCTCACAATGCGATTCTGGGCGAACGACACAAGCATCATCGGTAGCATTGCGTTGCCAACGGCATTGCCGATATGCTGCTGCCTCGACTGGAACGAATCGAACGACTTGAGTTCGACCATCCACGGACTTGCGGCGAACAGCATCGACGAAACGGCGCATACAACCAACATAACGCACTGGCGCACTCTATCTCGCATACTCAACACAACGTTTCTCTCTTATCACCGTAACCCTGATCTGACCCGGGAACTTCAACGAGGACGATATCTCGCGGCAGATGTCGCGAGCCAGACTTTCCGCATCGGAATCACCAACGGCATCCGGATTCACCATCACACGCAGATCGCGTCCGGCCTGCACAGCCATGGCGCTCAGCACACCGTCGTGCCCCATGGCTATCCGCTCGAACTCCTCAAGCCTCTGCGCGTAATCGCCAAGCGTTTCCTGTCTGGCCCCCGGACGGGCGGCGGAAATCGCATCCGCAGCCATGCACAGCACACCGTATATTCCGTCAGGTTCACCAGTCTCGCCATGATGCGCGGCGACGGCGGAGCACACCTCCGCATCTTCACCGTGCATCTTAAGGAACTCCGCACCGAGCGCCGCGTGAGACCCCTTCTTCTCCGCGGTTATCGCCTTGCCTATGTCATGGAGAAATCCAATCCTGCGTCCCTTCGCTGCATCAAGGCCGAGTTCCGAGGCCATCGCCCCCTCAAGCAGCGCAACCTCAACGGAATGACGCAACACATTCTGCGAGAATGAGGAACGGTATCTCAAGGAGCCGAGAAGACCGAGCGTCTCCGGCGGAAGCCCGACCACGCCAGCCTCTGCGGCGGCAGCCTCGCCAGACTTGACGTTCGAGGATCGCACCTCATCATCCGCCGCCCGCACCGCATCTTCAATTGCCGTGGGGTGTATGCGGCCATCAGCGACAAGAGCCTCAAGTGCACGTCTCGCCACTTCACGACGGACGGGATCGAACGCAGAAAGCACAACGAAGTCCGGTGCATCGTCAAGAAGCACGGTCACGCCGGTTGCCGTTTCAAACGCACGGACATTGCGTCCGTCACGTCCGACTATGCGTCCCTTCATCTCGGCGTTAGGAACAGCAACTGTGGATACAGTCGCCTCGCTTATGTGCGACACTGCGCATCGACCGATGGCGTCTGCAACAATTCTCTTGGCGATGTCCGCCCCTTGCTCACGTGCCGCCTCCTGGATGCGGCGGCTCATCGATTCTGCGTCTTCGCGGAGTTCAGCATGGGTACTCTTCAGCACTTCACGCCTTGCCTCGACATAGGTCATCCTCGCAATGCGCTGGAGACGGGACTCCGCCTCCTCCATGCGCCGAGCGGCATCCTCGGCAAGTTTCTCCGCCTCATCCGCCCTGGACTTCAATATCGCCTCTCGCGCATCAAGGCGAAGGGATTTTCCGTCCAAAGCCTCCTCACGCGCCGTCAACCTCGCCTCTGTCTGCTCCTGATCGGCACGGCGCGACGCCACGGAGGCCTCAAACTCCTCCCTCGCCTTTACAATCTCTGCACGGGCGGACACCTCCGCCTCTTTGCGAATCGACTCTGCCTCAGCCTGTATCGCCTCGGCTCTGAGCCTTGCGGAACGTTCAGTTGAATCTGCCTGCCATCTTCCGATCAACCAGCGAAACACAAAGCCTATGATTGCGCCCGCAAAGATGAAAAGCGCGGCTATGATAAGTCCGGCAGCATCTGAAAGCTCCATCCACAGGTTGCTCGAAAGCGCGAACAGCCTCGGAACGGATATTGTGGCGACAATCGCTGTCATGGCTTATCACTTGACAGATTTGAGCAGACCGAAAAGATACTTGCGCTCCCTCGCGGGGTAGGCGTCGAATCCGTCAAGATGGGAACGCATATCGTTTACAGCCGCATCGAACCGCCTGCGCTCTTCGCTTGCATCATCCTTCGCGAACGGATAGCTGCCCTCTTTGATCCATTCAGCCACGCGAGAGGCGTCCGCCTCCGCCGCCCTTACGCGAAAATGGTCACGAAGCGTCTTGCGGGCCGCTTCAAGATATGCCCGCGTCTCGGCGTTAAGCTCATCCATCACCAGCATGTTCTCGGCATTCAGCTCGGAGAAACGCGGAGAGATGACGTACGCAGTGAAGCTGAACGCCGCACCTGGACGCACACCGGCAGGCTGCTCGTGCAGCGCAAAACCATCCTTTCCGCAAAACACCAGCCTGCCGGCGCCGACGAAGCGTCGACGCCATTCGATGACTTCAAGACGCGCCTCCGCGCCTGACGGAAGCTGAAGCCTGTAGTCCGTGACCGCCTTGCGGACGATCACCGGCGTCACCGGGATGCCGGAGAAATAGATGTGGACGTTTGGATAGGCCTTCAGATAAAGCGCAAACTTTGCGGCAAGTGAAGAAACGACCGTTCCCGCGTCAGTAAGCGCATCCGCCGTCGGGCGTACGTTCGTCACATACACCTCGGTGCCTGTCGCGAAGCCCGGCGATGTCTCCTCCATACGGAAAAGCCCAGGTTCCTGAAGGTCGCCCGAAATGACGAAAGACGCAACAGGCGACTCCGAAGACGGCCCACCGGAGACTACCGCCCGTGTTGTGCGCCACTCTACGTGTCCGCCAAGAGCGAACGCCTTGAAGCGGCCGCGTCCGTGCCGTCCGTGAAGACGACGGCGAAGCCCGGAAGTGGCGGTACGCCCCCTTTTCCAGCTTCCGCCAAGTCCGCCAAACGTCGAATCAATCCGCTCTACGTCAATGCCTGTTCCGTTGTCCGATATGCGTATCGCATCAACCGCGCCGAGGGGGTTCTGGATCACATCGATCTTCACCTCGCTCGCGTCGGCGTCAAGCGCGTTCCACACAAGCTCCTCTATGGCCGCAAGCGGGGATGCGTGCGCCAGGGAGGCGATGTAGTCAGCCTTTGCCAGAACCTTGATGTCTCTTGCCATGCGCCCCCTGCTATACGATGTCCAACGGCTCGACCTGCGGCGGCTCCGCCGTTCCCGATACGACCTTCTCGATTCTCTGTCTCACAGCCTCAAGTTCGGCTGTGCATGAAGAGACAAGCTTCTTCCCCTCTTCGAAGTTGACCATCATTTCGTCAAGGGAGAGCTTGCCGCCCTCCATCTCGGAGACGATCCTCTCAAGCCGCGCAAGGCTCTCCTCGAACTTCATCGCCATCACCTCGTTCCGACGGCGAATGCGTATGCGTTGCGGAACATCCTCATCCACGGACCGTCCTTGGAGAACACTCCGGGATTGTAGGAAAGCTGCGCCGCGCGGAATCCACGCTCCGGATGCGGCATCATTATCGTGACGCGACCATCCGTTGTGGTGAAGCCGGTAAGCCCGCCCTTCGTGCCGTTTGGATTGAACGGATAGCGCTCCGTCGCATTGCCGCGTCCGTCAACGTACCTGAGCGCGGTGCGCACTGCGGCCTGAGGCTGCGCAGAATCCCACACCGCACGTCCCTCGCCGTGCGCGACGGCTATGGGCAGACGCGACCCCTCCATGCCCCTGAAGAATATGGACGGGGATTCCAGCACCTCCAACGTGCAGGTACGGGCTTCAAACTGCTCCGAAACGTTGCGCACGAAACGCGGCCACGCCTCGGTGCCGGGAATGATGTCCTTGAGCTGCGACAGCATCTGGCATCCGTTGCACACGCCAAGCGCAAACGTATCAGGACGCGCAAAGAACGCGGCGAACATCGCCTTGAGCCTGTCATTGTAGAGGATTGACCGCGCCCACCCGGAACCGGCGCCGAGAACGTCGCCGTAGGAGAATCCGCCGCAAGCGACAAGTCCGCTGAAATCCTTGAGATCCACGCGGCCGGACATCAGATCCGTCATGTGAACGTCTACGCTCTCGAATCCGGCAAGCGCAAACGCAGCCGCCATTTCAATGTGTCCGTTTACGCCCTGCTCGCGCAGACAGGCGACTCTCGGCCTGGTCTTCCCGACCTTCGCGGCGGCAACCTTCCCGTCAGGATCGTACGTAAGGCTGTACGTAAGGCCGGGATCGTGTTCGTCCAGCCCGTTGTCGTACTCCTCGCGCGCCGTGACAGGGTTGTCGCGCATCGCCTGCATCCTGTAGGTCGTGGATGACCATTCGCGCCTGATCCGCGTGATGTCCGTGGAAAGCGCATGGCGCAGACCGACATGGACGTCAAACCGTCTGTCATCCGTCGGTGCGCCGATGACATGCACGTCATCGCCGAGACCGGCACGGGAGAAGATGGACAGAACTGTCTTGAGATTGTCTTCTGACACCTGAAGCACAGCGCCAGGCTCCTCAGAGAAAAGCACCTCAAGCGGATCGCCGTCCGGAAGCGTGACATCGATGCCGCGACCGCCGGAAATCGCCATCTCCGCAAGCGTGACGGCTATGCCGCCGTCGCTCCTGTCGTGATATGCAAGAGCCAGCCGCCCTTTGACGATCTTCTGCATGGCGTTGAAGAAGCGCTTTACGCTCGGCGCATCGGCGTCGGCGTTCTCGCAGCCAAGCTGGTTGTACACCTGGGCGAGACAGCTGCCGCCAAGGCGGTACTTGCCGTGTCCAAGATCTATGTAGACGAGCTTTGAATCACCCTTCTTGAGATCAGGTGTGAGCGTAAGCGTGGCATCCTCCACTGGCGAAAATCCGGAGACCACAAGCGAGAGCGGCGCGACCTGTCTGCGATCCACACCCTCCGAATCGCGCCATGTCGTGTGCATTGAGCAGGAATCCTTGCCGACGGGAATGGACACGCCGAGAGCCGGACAGAAGTTCAGCCCGACCTCCTTGACCGTATCGAACAGATTTGCGTCCTCGCCCGGTTCGCCGCACGGAGCCATCCAGTTCGCGGAAAGCCTTACGTTCCTGATGTCACCGCAATCCGCAGCAGCAAGGTTCGTCAATGCCTCGGCTATTGCCATTCGTCCGGACGCGGGAGCGTCAAGAAGCGCGACCGGGGTACGCTCGCCGGTTGCCATCGCCTGGCCGTTCAGCGTCTTGTAGCCCATCATCGTGACGGCACAGTCCGCCGCCGGAAGCTGGAACGGCCCGACCATCTGGTCGCGGGCGACAAGGCCGGTGACCGAGCGGTCGGCGATCGTCACGAGGAACGTCTTGTCCGCAATCGTCGGAAGCGCGAGCAGACGCGAGAATGCGTCGCCGGTCTTCACGCCCGCAAGGTTGAGAGGCTTGTGCGGAGACTTCACGTGCTTGACCTTCCGCACCATTCTGGGCGGCTTGCCGAGAAGCACCTTTACGTCCATGTCAATCGGGCTGTCTCCGAACTGCCTGTCGGTAAGCACAAGCCTTCCGTCGCCCGTCGCCTCACCGATGAACGCGACAGGGCAGCGTTCACGGGCGCACAACGCCTCGAACTGCGCCCTCGCTTCGCGTTTCAGCGCAAGCACATAGCGTTCCTGGGCCTCGCAGCACCATATCTCCATAGGACTCATCGACGGCTCTTCGTTGTGGACTTCGCGAAGCTCGAACCTGCCGCCGGTCGCCTCAACAAGCTCCGGGCATCCGTTTGAGAGCCCGCCCGCCCCGATGTCATGAATCGAAAGCACCGGATTCTTCTTGCCCATCGCGGCACACGCATTGATTACGCCCTGACACCGCCGCTGCATCTCGGCGTTGCCGCGCTGGACGGAGTTGAAGTCGAGAGCCTCGGAGTTGGTTCCGGTCATCATCGACGACGCCGCACCGCCACCGAGGCCGATGCGCATCGCCGGACCGCCGATCTGGACGATGTACGCGCCCTCCGTAACCGGCTTCTTCGTCACCTGGTCGCGAATGATCACGCCGTGTCCGCCGGCGAGCATTATCGGCTTCAGATAGCCGCGATGCTGTCCGTTCTCCTCGTGTTCATATGTGCGGAAGAACCCGGTAAGCTGAGGACGCCCAAACTCGTTGCCGAACGCCGCGCCGCCAATCGGGCCGTCCGTCATTATCTGGAGTGGCGAAGCGAGACGCGACGGACGCTCTCCGTAGTCCTTCTCCCACGGCTGCACCGCATCCGGTATGCGAAGGTCGGAGACCATGAATCCGCATATTCCGGCGGTCGAGCGTGAGCCTGTGCCGGTCGCGGACTCGTCACGGATCTCTCCGCCAACGCCGGTCGCGGCTCCGGGATAGGGGGAAATCGCGGTGGGATGGTTGTGCGTCTCAACCTTCATCAACTGGTCGAGCTGAACCTTCTTGAACGAATATGCGCCCTGCGACTTTGCGGACGCAGACGGCTGAAAGACTTCCGTCTCAAACCCTTCTACGACGGATGAATTGTCCTTGTACGCCACAAGTGTGCCTTTGCCGTTCTTCTTGTGGGTGTTCTTTATCATCCCGAAGAGGGAATCCTTCTGAGCCTTCCCGTCGATGATGAATTCCGCACCGAATATCTTGTGTCGGCAGTGTTCGGAATTCACCTGTCCGAACATCACCAGTTCCGTATCGGTGGGGTTGCGCTTCGCCGCCTTGAACGAATCCGCCAGATACTGCATCTCCGGCTCGGATATCGCCAACCCCAGCTCGACATTGGCCTCACGGATGGCGTCAATCCCGCGCCCAAGCACATCGAACGTGCGCCCCGGACGCGGCGGCAGTTCAACGAAAAGGTCGTCGAGAGAGAGGTAGACGCCCTCCGTCATCCTGTCGAACAGAGCCGGCAGCGCAGGCTTAAGCTCCTCGAAGTTCGACGGGAAGGCCGAACTGCCGCCGGTTCCGCACACCATGAACCGGACTGCGCGTTCGACGCGCTTCACACCTCTCACGCCGCAGTTCCTGAAGATGTCCGTCGCCTTCGTGGACCACGGCGATATCGTACCCTTTCGCGGCGACACGTAGAATGTCGTTTCGCGGCACGCGCCGGCGAACCCGACGGATTCGCCGGCGGCGGTTCCGCCCTGTCCGACGTTCAGAAGCGCTGAAGCCCTTTCGAGACTTTCCTGAGGAATGCCGTCATCGTTCTCGGCTTCAAGTGCATACACCCAACGGGCGCGAACGTCAACGCGCTCCATTCCGGGGACAAGCTGTCCCATCGCTTTCTTCAACGCATCAAGACGAAACGGAGAGAACGCCTCCGACCCCAACAGCAAGACAGGTTTCATTGATTATTATTGCTTTCTGTTATGTTTTTACGGTCTTCACTCATTTGCCGACAGCCCCGGATCCGGGCTTGATTATGGAAGTGCAGGCTTTCAGCACTCCGGCCACGTCGGCAAGATCGGAAGGAATTATCATCGAATTGTTCGTCTTCGCAAGCTGCCCGAACTGCACAAGGTACTGCTGTGCGAGCTGCATGTTTACGGAGTTGAGTCCGCCCGGCTCATTCAGAGCGGCGGCAACCTTGCGGATGCCCTCCGCCTGCGCTTCCGCAACGAGCGTAATCTCACGTGCGCGCCCCTCCGCTTCGTTGATGCGGCGCTCACGCTCACCCTGGGACAGCTTGATGGCCTGCTGCTGCTCGCCCTCTGCGCGGTTTATCTTCGCCTGACGCTCACCCTCGGATTCTGCGATCATTGCACGCTTTTCGCGTTCCGCCCGCATCTGCTTCTCCATCGCGTCGCGGATCGTCTGGGGCGGCGTTATGTTCTTGATTTCGTATCTCGTGACCTTGATGCCCCACGGATCGCTTGCCTTGTCGACTGCGGCAACAATCGCCGCGTTGATGGATGTGCGCTCCTCGAAGCTGCGGTCGAGATCCAGCTTGCCCATCTCGGAACGCATCGTCGTCTGAGCCAGCTGAGTAGTGGCGAAGAGATAGTTGCCGATCCCGTACGAAGCCTTGGCCGGATCCATCACCTGCATGTAGAGGACGCCATCGACATCCACGGCGATGTTATCCTTGGTGATGCACTGCTGCGGCGGCACGTCTATGGCCTGCTCCTTGAGCGTGTGCCGGTACGCGATCTTGTCGAAGAACGGCACGAGAATGTGGAAACCGGCTTCAAGGGTGGAATTGTACTTTCCAAGCCGCTCCACGATATATGCCGTATTCTGCGGCACTATCACAGCCGTCTTTGCAATCGCGACAAGCACCACGACTGCGATGATGAAAAACAGAATCAGCCCTCCACTTATGGCCATGGCATCACTCCTTTCCAGATACAGATACGTTAATGTGCGTATTATAGCACATCCCCTGCCGATTCCCGAACCGGCAGGGGATGCTGGCTACAGGTTGGCGAACGGGTTGCAGCTGAAGCCGCTCGAATATGAGCGCCCGCCATGCTCGCCGCCGACCCGGCGCGGCCCCGACTGGCGCGGTCCGCCGCCGGAAACCCCAGCGGCCGGACGGGGCTTCGTACGGGCCGAAAGCGACACACGGTTCCTGGCCTTGTCTACACCGATCACGCGCACCTTGATGCGGTCTCCGGTCTTCACAACCTCCGCAGGGTCGCGAACAAACCTGTCGGCGATCTCCGACACGTGCACAAGCCCGTCCTGATGTATCCCGATGTCCACAAACGCACCGAACGCCGTGACGTTTGTGACTACGCCCTCAAGCGACATTCCCTCCTTTACGTCGTCGATCGTCATCACATCCTCGCGGAACGCCGGACGCTCGAACACCGCTCGCGGGTCGCGCCCCGGCTTCTTCAGCTCGTCGAAGATGTCCTTCAGCGTCGGCTCGCCGACCTCGTCCGAGACATATCTCTTCGCGTCAATGCGATCCACCAGTTCGCCGTTGCGCACAAGATCCTTCACGTCCACGCCAAGATCCGCCGCCATTCTTTCAACGAGCGCATATCGCTCCGGATGCACACCGGACGAATCGAGCGGGTTGGCGGCGCCACGTATGCGAAGAAAGCCGGCGGACTGCTCAAACGCCTTCGGGCCAAGTCCGGAGACCTTCCGCAGTTCACTCCTGCTCTTGAACGCCCCGTTCTCGTCGCGCCACGCCACAATGCGCTTCGCAAGCGATGCGCCGATGCCTGACACGCGGGTGAGGAGCGGCGCGGATGCGGTGTTCAGCTCCACGCCGACCTTGTTCACGCAGCTCACCGTCACGTCGTCCAGCTTCGCACTCAACAGCGGCTGGAACACATCATGCTGGTACTGTCCCACGCCGATCGCCTTCGGGTCGATCTTGACAAGCTCCGCAAGCGGATCCTGCAGTCGCCGTCCGATCGATATCGCACCGCGCACAGTGAGATCCAGCGTGGGGAACTCCTCACGCGCCACTTCGCTCGCACTGTACACCGAAGCGCCGGATTCGGATACCGAAACCACCATCACATCCGTCGCCCCAATCGTCTTGAGCACGGTGCGCACAAACGCCTCCGTTTCGCGGCCTGCCGTTCCGTTCCCTATCGCAACCGCCTCCGGCCTGTATCGGGAGACGATCTTGGCGATCGCTTCGCGGGCCTCATCCGGCTTCTGCATCGGATAGATCACGGTGTTGCCGATGAACTTCCCCGTTGCGTCGAGCATCGCGACCTTGCAACCGGTGCGTATCCCCGGATCGATGGCAAGCACCTTTTTCTCGCCAAGCGGAGAGGCGAGCAGCAGGTTGCGCAGGTTTTCCGCGAACACCTCAACGGCGGCCCTGTCGCTCGCCTGCTTCTTCTCCATCATCACGTCAAGTTCGCAGGCAGGCGCGACAAGCCGCTTGTAGGCGTCGGCCGCCGCCTGGCGGAGTTCGTCGGCGAGAGGGCTTGCCCCATTCACGCCCGCAAGCTCCCCCATCCTGTCGACAAGCGGAGCGGAGTCCACGACAAGGCGCACGAACAGCACCCCCTCCGCCTCCCCGCGCCTGATGGCAAGGAACCGGTGGGACGGCATCTCCGAGATCGGCTCCTCGAAATCGTAGTACTGCTCGAATTTAGTAGGCCCGTCAGGCTTGGTGAGGCTGACGGACGACTTGACGACTGCCTTTGTAGCGTACGCTTTGCGCACAAGACCGCGCACTTCAGCCATGTCCGCAATGCGCTCCGCGCAGATGTCCCGCGCTCCGGCAAGCGCGGCGGCGATGTCCTCCACGCCCTTCGCCGAATCCACAAATGGTGCGGCGGCGGCATCGGGCGTCTCGCCTCCCTGCGTCCACAGGATGTCCGCAAGAGGCTCAAGCCCCTTCTCCTTGGCGATCATCGCGCGTGTGCGGCGCTTCGGCTTGTACGGCTGATACAGATCTTCCAGTGCGCTCTTCACCATGCACGCCTCGATGCGGGCGCGAAGGTCGTCGGTGAGCTTGCCCTGCTCCTCTATGGACTTCAGGATCGTCGCCCGACGGTCATTGAGTTCCGCGTAGTAGGCGATGCGCTCCTGCACCTTCAGGATCTGAACCTCGTCAAGGTTGCCGTGCGCCTCCTTGCGGTATCGGGCGATGAACGGCACCGTGTTCCCCTCGCCGAGAAGACGCGCAACGGCGGCGACCTGAGGTTCCCTTACGCCGACTTCGGCAGCTATGCGACCGTACACCGTCAGAACTCCCATCCGGAACGGATGTACGGCTTCACGCACCTGTTCGCTTCGCCGCTGCCGATGAACACCTGATTCGCGCTATCCCAAGTCAGCGCACCCGGAACGCGCTGGGCTATGCAGCCCACAAGCATTCCCTCAAGCATCGGAACGGAATGTTCGATATCGGCATAGCAGCGCGAATGCGTCTCTTCGATCATCGGGGTCTCGCCCTTTATGGCGTCGAGGAATTCGCCGTACTGTCCGAGTTCACCCTTCTCCCTGCGGCGAGGCAGGTACGATCCGAGCGCCTTGCAGGCAGGGTGCTTTGTTGTGCTTCTGACCTTCTTCTCGCCGTTCAGCGCAATCAGCGCCTCCTGTCCGTAGTCGTTAACGGAGCACATGATGCCTTTTGTGCCGATGAGCAGACAGCCGGTGATAGGCACTTTCGTGAGCGTGGCCACCACCTGCGGCATTATCTCCGCCGGCGGCTGATGATCGCCATCGTACCACAAAACCTTCGTCTCCGGAAGCGTATGCCCTTTGCGTATGCGGCTCTTGCGCGGCGCATACGTGACTTCGACGATGGAACGCGCCGGATATGCGACATCGTTCGGCTCAACGGACATCTTGCATTCAGCCTTCGTCACGGTGCCAAGCTCAGCGCCGCGGAACGGCAGGTTCATCGTGTGGCAGGCCATGTCACCGAACGCACCTGTGCCGAAGTCGTAGAACGCCCGCCAGTTGAACCTGTGGAATACTCCCTTGTGGCGCGCTGCCCATTTGTTGCGGAAGTTGAACACGTACGATTCGGGACGGTTGCCGATGTACGGACGCTCAGCGGCGCATCCGAGCCATCCATCCCAGTTGAGCGCATCCGGCGGCCTTTCGCCAGAAAGCGCGGCAAAGCTCTTTGCGTCAAGCCCCTGCGGCCAGATCGGGCGGTCAGTCCACACGTGCACCTCAGTTACGTCACCGATTACGCCCTGCTGCAGGAGCTCCACATTGCGGCGGTGTCCGTTCCCGGAGGACCCCTGGTTGCCCATCTGCGTGATCACTCCGCTCTCGCGGGCGACGTCGTCAAAACGCTTTGCCTCCCAGATTGTCCTCACAAGAGGCTTCTGCACATAGCAGTGCAGGCCGAGCTTCATCGCGTTCACCGCAATGGCCGCATGCATATGGTCGGGAGTGGAGACGGTAATTGCATCAATGTTGCGCTCCTCTCGCTCAAGCATGACGCGCCAGTCCGCATAGCGCCTGACCTTCGACGGATCGCCGCCGAGTTTCTGGAACTGCACAAGGGCTCCTTCAATCTCCCTCGCATCCACATCGCAGAATGCAACGATCTCCGCACCCGCGGCGAACATCTGCATCCAGTCGAACGTGCCCTTTCCGCCGACGCCGACCACGCCAAGGCGAACCTTCTGACCCTTCGCGACCACACGCGCCCGACCTGCGCCGCCAAGCCAGACGCATCCGCCGGATGCCGCCGCTGCGGAAACCGCAAACCCCCTCAAGAACGAACGACGATTCAATGACATTGCTTTTTGCCTTCTGTATACTGTCTTTGATGCTGTGTCTCCGCCGATTGAGCGGAATGGCGGCGAATTATACCAAACATGGCATATCGGCGCAAAGCGGACAAAGGTTTCAACATCTCTGGAAAGTTGCAATATCCCATGGCGCAGTTTCAGACAAGGGGAAACAATGCCGATCCACGAAGAAGAAAGGACACCGCCACCATCCCCATGTGGACACCGTTTGCCACAATAACGGACACTCT
>CAYTWE010000029.1:0-28431 GCA_964440985.1 uncultured Lentisphaeraceae bacterium
ATGAAGGTACAGGTTTTATCATGACGGATGTAAAAGAGTTGATGGCGAAGGTGGGGAAGATTCGGATCCTCACCAATCGGCTGATTGACGACCAGCTGAGCGGCGACTACCACTCGACCTTCAAGGGGCAGGGTGTGGAGTTCGACGAAGTGCGCCCCTACGTGCCGGGCGACGACGTGCGCTCGATCGACTGGAACGTCACGGCACGAACGGGCGAACCGTTCATCAAGCGTTTCAGCGAGGAACGTGAACTGACGGTGATGTTCCTCGTCGACGTCTCCGGTTCGCAGTCCTACGGCAGCGTAATGCGCTCAAAGGCCGAACTGTCGGCGGAGATGACCGCTCTGCTTGCGCTTACGGCGATAAAGAACCAGGACAAGATCGGTCTAATCCTATTTTCAGACCGTATCGTCAAGTACATCCCGCCGCGCAAGGGCCGACAGCCGGTGATGCGCATCGTGCGCGAGGTGCTTGCCGCCGAGGATGAAGCGACGGGCGGAACGGATCTTGCAGGGGCAATACGTTTTCTCAACGGAGTGCAAAAACGCAAATGCGTAGTGTTCCTGGTCTCCGACTTTCAGGATTGCGGAGATTGCGACAAAACAGAAAAATCCGGCGCGAATGTGGAGACTGCCGCATGGAAGAGGCTTCTGCGCGTCGCCGCCCGTCGGCATGACGTCGTGTGCGCATCGGTGTCCGACCCGGCAGAACGCACCCTGCCGAATGCCGGGCTTGCAGAGCTTGAAGATCCGGAAACGGGTGAACTCGTGCTGGTTGACACCTCTGACCGTCGGGTGCGGGCGGCGTTCGCAGCGCGGGCCGTCGCAGACGGCGAGGCACTTTCAAGGTTTTTCAACAGAAGCGGAATCGACCACATATCGGTATCCACGGAACGCCCGTACGTGAACGAGATCCGTGCGCTGTTCAAGCGGCGGGCGCGCAAGCGGTAGCGTTTTGTGGTACAATTGTGCGCGATGGAAGAGCAGAACGACACATCAGGCAAGTGGCTACGCATACGCCGTTTTCTGTCGCACGACAGCGGGGCGTTTGCGCAGTTCGTCAAATACGGCGTGATAGGCGTAATGGCCACTTGTGTGCAGACAGGCGTGTTCTACGCGCTTGCGGCGACAAGTCTCAGATGCCTTACCTCAGACGATCTCGCCGTGAGGTTTCTTGGGCTGCCGGCGGCTGAGTTCAGCGGGAGCGAAGCGTGGTACGCTTCACGCGGCATGATCGCCGCCGCCGCAACTGCCATTGGCTTCGTGGTTGCGAACGTGTTCTGCTGGATCATGAACCGGCTTTTTGTCTTCAAGCCCGGCAAGTTCCGGTGGTATTCCGAATTGGCGATGTTCTTCGCCGCATCCACGACGGCGACGCTTGTGGCTCTTGGTGTGATGAAGGTGCTGATAGACCAGTTCGGGATGATGACGACAGCCGCCGTTGTCGTGGAGGTCGCAGTGTCGTTCTTCGTGAATTTCTTTGTGCGGAAGTTTGTGATCTTCAAAGGGTGACGCATCCACGAACATTTCTGCCGGACAAAATGAAAAGGAGATTGAAATGAAAAGACTGATGATGGCGTTGGCTTTGGCGACAGGCGCTGCCGTATATGCGCAGGCGCCGGCGGACGGAGAAGCCTCTGCACCGAAGCATGGTGATGCCGCTGCGCCAGCGCGGAAGCGGAATGCGGGCGAAGATGTGTCCGTCCGGAAGCCGGGCGGTGCGCGTACCCGCTCGGCGCGGCATGATGGCAGTCGTCGTCCAGGGCCTGGCGCGGCGCGAAGCCGTCCGAAGAGCTTCGGAAAGATCGGGGACGGGAGCGAGGCGAAGATATACCGTCTGCAGAGCCCCGGCGGTCTCATTCTTGACATCTCCGACTATGGCGGACGCCTTGTGCGATGCTACGCGCCAGACAAGTACGGCAATCTCGCCGATGTCACGCTTGGCTGGAACACTGCTGCAGAGTACGAAAAGTACGGTTTTTCCGCCGGTACGCTCATCGGCCGCTACGGAAACAGAATTGCCGACGGAAAGTTCACGCTTGACGGACAGGAATACCAGCTTCCAATAAACGAGAACAAGGCTGCACGCCACTGCAATCTGCACGGCGGACCGGACGGATGGGACAAGAAGATCTGGAGCGTGAAGCGGATAGCCAGGGGACTTGAGCTGACGTATGTGTCAAAGGACGGCGAGATGGGATTCCCCGGCACCGTCACGTGCAAGGTCACGTACAAGGTGATGCCGAACAACACGTGGACGATTGACTACGAGGCCACAACGGACAAGCCCACGGTGCTCAACCTTACGCACCATTCGTACTGGAACCTCGCCGGCGAATCGAGCGGCAACGTGCTCAACCAGGAACTCAAAATATTCGCCGATGAATACACCAAGACAACCGCCGGATTGATCCCGACGAAGAACGCCCCCGTCAAGGGCACGGGATTCGATTTCACCGAAATGCGTCCCATTGGCGCGAAGGCAGATCTCATGAAAGCAGATGCGTCGCTCGCCCCGATGGACAACTGGTATGACCACAACTTCGTGCTTCGCGGCGAAACCGGCAAACTCAAGCAGGCGGCGGCGATGCGCGATCCGGTTTCCGGCCGTACGCTTGAGATATGGACGACCGAGCCCTGTATGCAGATGTACGGCGCACAGAACATGACGGATTCCATTCCGGCGAAGGCCGCAGGAAAGACGCTCTGCCAGTTCGCAGGAGTCGCCTTGGAGACGCAGCATTACCCCGACTCCCCGAACCATCCGGAATTTCCGTCCACGGTGCTGCGTCCGGGCGAGACGTTCAGCTCTCACACGGAATACCGCTTCGGCGTTGACAAGTGACGGTTGACTCCTTGGGTACAGACCATGCACGCAGTCGTTTGCATAAAGCAGGTTCCGGATACGACAAACGTCCGGATAAATCCGGAGACCAACACGCTGATGCGTGAAGGGGTGGAGTCCATACTCAATCCCTTTGACGAATATGCCCTTGAGCAGGGGCTTCTGCTCAAGGACAGATGCGGCGCAAAACTTACTGTGATATCGATGGGTCCGCCACAGGCGTCGGCCGTACTCCGTGAGGCGCTTGCCCGTGGCGCGGACGATGCGTTTCTCGTTTCGAGCCGTGCATTCGGCGGCGCGGATACGCTTGCCACAAGCTACACGATTTCACAGGCCATCAGGAAGGCCTGCGGCGGAGTGCCGGACATTGTCCTTTTCGGCAAGCAGGCCATTGACGGTGATACGGCGCAGGTCGGGCCGGGCGTAAGCGAGTTCCTCGGCGTTCCGCTTGTAACCTACGTGAAGTCGCTCTCCGTTGCGGAGGACACCAAGTCATTTCGCGTGGTCACGGTCATGGATGACGGCACGGAGACGTTGGAGGGGCAGCTGCCAGCCGTGATGACGGTACTCAAAGATGCTGATGCGCCGCGCTACGCACCGCTTGCCGGCGCGATTCGCGCATCGAAGGCGCAGATAACCGTGCTGAACGAAAAGGATGTGGAGGCTGATTCCGCAAAGATCGGGCTTAAAGGATCGCCGACGAAGGTCGTGACGATATTTCCGCCGCCGGTCAAGGGTGGCGGAGACAAGGTTGTCGCTTCGGGTGAGGCGGCGGCATCCGCGATATTGTCGTGTCTTGAGAAGAAAGGTTTTGTGAAGCATGGCTGATGCACCTGTTCTCGTTGACGCCAAGAAGTGCGTAGGTTGCGGCAAGTGTGTAAAGGGATGCGGCTTCGGTGCGCTTTCCCTGAAGGAGTCGCCCGGCGCAAACAAGCTCGGAAAGCTCGCAGAGGTAGATGCATCCGCCTGCCGTGCGTGCTACGCATGTGTGTCGGCGTGTCCGTTCAAGGCGATATCCGCAGTAAGGAACAAGGTCGTCGGCACGGCGAATGCGGATGAATACCGCGACATATGGGTGTTTGCCGAAAGAACCGGCGGACGAATCGCGGAGGTTGCGTTTGAGCTGCTGACCAAGGCGCGTGAGCTGAAGGCGCAACGCGGCGATGGATGCAGAGTCTGCGCTGTGCTGCTCGGAAGCGGACTTCCCGAAAGCGATGAACAGTCTCTTTCCGCATACGGCGCAGATGTCATCTACAAGGTGGATGCGCCGGAACTTGCGGAGTACGAGGCGAACGTCTACGTCGATGCCGTGACCCAACTTGTCGAAAAGCATAGGCCTGAAGTTGTCCTTGCCGGCGCCACGGCCATAGGCCGCGCCTTTTTTGCCCGCGTCGCGGTGAAGGTGCGCACGGGGCTGACGGCAGACTGCACAGCGCTCAAGGTCGAGCAGACGGAGAACAAGGATACGGGCGTGATGCAGATGCTGCTGCACCAGACGCGCCCGGCGTTCGGCGGAAACATCATGGCGACGATCATGACGCCGAACCATCGTCCGCAGATGGCGACGGTGCGTCCTAAGGTCTTCAAGAAGCGCCCCGCAGAAAAGGCGGCTGCGGCAAAGGTTGTGGCGGACGCGTTGAAGCTGATCGCTCCAGCCACCCGCATCGTGAAGAGAGAGGCGTTTGAGGACGGAACAGACATCGCGGCGGCGGAGATTCTCGTCTCCGGCGGACGCGGAATGAAGAAAGCGGAGAACTTCGCGATGCTTGAAAGGCTTGCGAAGTTGCTTGGCGGCGAGGTGTCCGCCTCCCGCGCTGCGGTGGATGCCGGCTGGGCCAAGCCGTCGCGTCAGGTTGGGCAGACAGGAAAGACCGTCGCGCCTCGCCTGTATCTCTGCTTCGGCATTTCCGGGGCGATTCAGCATCTTGAGGGGATTCGCGGCGCGGATACGATAATCGCCGTGAACACGGATCCGAATGCGCCGATATTCGGCATTGCGGATCTTGGCATTGTCGGCGATGCGCTTGAGATCGTGCCGGCACTCATCGAGAAGCTGTCAGGCAAAATCGGCTGTTGATGGATGTGCCGGCGCAGAAAAAAGGCGTGTGCGGCGGCACTTGCCGCGATTGGTGCGGTTGCTGCGGTCGTCACGGCTATAGTGTGCTGCGCTGGCAGGGAGTACGGCATCGCTGCAATCGGTGATGGCAATGTCGCCGAAAACGCATATGCCGTTCGGCTCTTGAGCCGCACGATAACGGTGCGGGGTGGAGATGGCGTTGCGGCGTTCGCCCCGTTTCCGTCGGCGGTAAGCCGCAGAGGCACAGCGCCGTTCGTGCTTGTATCGGATAGCCGTGTGACCAAGGCAACCCGCGCACGGGCGGAACTATGCGGGGCGCGTGTTTCGGGCGTGATTCCGCCGTACGGACTTGTCGTGGAGGCGGATGCAGAAGCATTCAGACGGCTTGCCTGTAACGGGGCTTTTGCGGCGGCGGAGGTGTTGACGGCGGACGACAAGATGTCCCGTTCCCTTAAGGCCGCGATTGCCGGACGCGGAGATGTCGATATCACGGTTGTGCCTCTCACGCCGTGCGACGTGAAGGAGATAGGGGTTGCACTTGCCGCCGCAGGAATCGTTCCGGCCGATGTTTCGGACAAGGGACGCGGATGCGTCAGGGCGACAGTTCCTGCAGATATGGTTGAATCCATCGCCGGACGTGGCGACGTGAGATGGGTTGAACGCTACATAAAGCCCAGGCTCCTGAATGACGTTGCCGTTGGCCCAAGGCTTATGAACGTCTCTGTGGTTCGCGATGTGCATGGGCTTACCGGAAAGGGGCAGACTGTGACCGTTTCCGACACCGGCCTTGACACTGGGGACCCGGAGACGGTGATGGAGGATTTCAAGGGGCGCATTGGATTCATCGGCACGGTTGACGGATGTCTTGACTACGATTTGCATGGACACGGCACTCATGTTGCAGGGTCAATCGCCGGAAGCGGTGCGCTTTCGGACGGCATGATCAAAGGTGTGGCGTATGAGGCTGCACTGAACGTATGGCAGTGCAGCGATATATCTGGCGGCGTGTATATCCCGACAGAACTGTCGTCTCTTTTCCAGCCGGATGCAAAGAACTCGCGATCCTACATCCATTCCGGCAGCTGGGGGGCGGATGTGGAAAGCGAGTACAACAGCATGTGCATAGGCGTAGACGAATGGATGTGGAGAAATCCCAATTATCTGTCCATGTTCGCCGCCGGGAACGCCTCGAACGCCGCCGGTGCCGCAAACGGCATCTGTGCACCGGCCGGGGCGAAGAACGTAATTGCCGTCGGCGCAACGGAGAACCTCCGTCCGGGCAAAGGCGGCAGAGCTGACAATCCATCGCAGGTGGCGAGTTTTTCGCTGAACGGCCCGATGGAGGATGGGCGCATCAAGCCTGACCTGTGCGCACCTGGAACATACATTCTGTCGACGCGCTCCACGAAGACTTCCAGCAATGGATGGGGGGCGTATCCTGACAACGCCAACTACATGTACGACAGCGGCACGTCAATGGCGACACCACTCGTCTCCGGTTCGGCGGCACTTGTGCGACAATGGCTTGTGGAGCGTCGCGGATACACGAATGAACCGCCGACAGCTGCGCTCATGAGGGCGGTGCTGACGGGTGGTGCGCATGACATGAGCGGAGACGCGGGCGCGAGGTGCGGCGGCGCTGCGCCGAACAGTTCACAGGGTTGGGGGCGAATAAACGTAGGCGAGTCGCTGTATCCGACAAATGCGGCGGTTATGCTTGCAGACCGGATTCCGTTCGTCGACGGCGAGACGTACACGGTTCGCGTAACGGTGACGAACGCGGCGCCTTTCGCGGCGCAGCTTGTCTGGACGGACCATCCGGGAGAATATGGCGCGGCTATGGCCCTCGTCAACGATCTCGATCTCGTAGTGTCGAATGAGACAACCGGTGCTGTGTGGTACGGAAACGGCGTCGGTGGCGGGGACAGGACGAACAATGTGGAATCCGTCCGCATCGGATTGGCGGAGACGGGGACATATTCTGTCATGGTGAAGGGCGAATGCGTTCCGTATGACTGCATGGAGGGAGGTGCGGCGGCACTGTATTTGCGCGGAACGTTTGCAGACGACGGCGGAGCAGAGGCGTATGGCGAGACGGTGCTGCTGACTGTTGTTGCGGAAGACGGCGATGGCGCGGAGGTGGAGCCTTCCGCAGGGACGCATCGCGTGACGAAAGGTGTTCCTTTGAAGCTGTCCGCAGGGGATGCCGTAGTGTCGGAAGGGGCATCAGGCGTTACGGCGAAGCGCAACATAGCCGGATGGATCGGGAGCGGCGATGTTCCTGGCTACGGCACAAACGGTCATGTGTCGGTGCGCCTTTCGCAGGATAGCTCCATCACATGGCGGTGGGCTGCCAGCACGAATCTGCGCGTCAGATCATATGTCATGATTCCAAGCTACGGCAACTCCTACATAGAGTATGGCGATTTATGGTCTGAATTTGGACTGCGCTGGCGTTTCCGCGTTCCGGAGGAAGCTGAAATGCTGGACTTGACCGATGAAGGTCTGGAATATGTGGATGAGGATGGTGAGCAGAAGCCGCTCACCGTTCAGCGACTTGGAAAAATCGAGATTGTGGAGGCGGATGCACTTTCCGGGACGGCGCTCACGAACTCCAGTGGACATATGCCGACTGAGTTTGCGCTTACAGTCCTGCGCCCGACGGATATCCTGTTCTGCTACTACGATGTGGCGGCGACGAATATCGAGACGATGCTTCCGGCATGGTGGCATGAGCGCTATGTGGCGCACAACCCTGCCGCCGACGCCGTGCGGTTTGTCTCAGCGTCTCCGCAGCGTCTTGAGTGGGTGGGCGGCGCAGGGCGCACACGCATACTGGAGCGGGCGACATCGCTCGGTGGCGACGCGGATTGGAGGCCTGTGTACACGAACGCACCGGAGCCTGTGCTGACCAATTCATGGACGGTACCGACTGTGTTTTCGACAAATTCGTTCTACAGAATCGTCTGGTAGCCCGCGTTAGGCTCTGGCGAGGATCGGAAATTCAACAATGGATAAAAAGATCTGTGCGGACACAAAACCCGGATATCTGCGGCTGTTTTGGGAGTGGTTCAAGATTGCGCTTTTTGTTGTAGGGGGCGGCTACGCGATAATTGTTGTTGCGGATGAGGTTTTCGGGCGCAAGCTTAAATGGATAGATGAAGGTGAACTCCTTGAGCATCTGCCGATAATATCGTCCGTGCCGGGGCTTATCGCCGGCAACTCCGCGATATACGTCGGGCTGAAAACGCATGGACGGCTTGGCGCAGTGGTGGCTCTGGTCGGCGTCGCACTGCCGTCCATCGCGATATTTCTCGCAGTCTCCATTGGGTTCGATTTCATTCCGAAGGACAACCGCTGGATTGACGGTGCGTTCTACGGTTTGAGGAGCGCGCTTTCAGGGGTGATAGCCGGCACGATTTGGCGGACGCTTCGCGGTTCCGGGGTGGACTGGTCGAAGGGTGTCGGAGTGGCGGCAAAGCCGCTTTCTACAAGGCAGTTCACGGCAGGGGCGGCGGCATTCGCCGCATTTGTAACTGTCGCAGCATTGTTCGCGGGCAATTCGTTCTGGTCGTTCCTGAAGTTCGGGTGCATAGCGATAGGCGGAGGGTTCCCGCTCGTGCCGTTCTACTTCCGGACTTTTGTCGGTGCGGACGCGCCGCTTCTGAACATGGCTCCGGATGACTTCTCCAACCTGATGGCCCTTACGCAGATGACGCCAGGCCCGGTAAGCCTTAACGCCGCGACATTCTTCGGCTATCGGCTCGACGGCGCATTAGGTTCTGTTGTCGCCTCCGCCGCGCTGCTTACTCCATCGTTCATCCTGATGACGGCCGTGCTGACGGGACTTGACAGATGGCGCAGAAGCAGAATCGTCAGAATGCTTGTGGTGATGCTGAAGCCGGTGTCGGTTGCGTTGATGTCCGTAGCGCTCTACCGCTTCTGCGAACTCAGCGTATGGGGACATGGCGCCGACGGCGCGTTCGAGATCCATCCATGTGCGGCGGCTCTCGCAACTTTTGCGGCGGTGATGCTCGTCAAACGCAAGATGTCCATCATGTCGCTCATATTCCTGTGTGCGCTGCTCGGGACAGTTCGAGTAATGTGGATGTAGTCGCTTCCAGCAAAAAGCCGCAGAGTTTTAAAGAGGCTGATTGGTATGAAGTGAATTTGTTTAACCTCTTTACCTGTATTCCACGCTGGGCATTCATGAAGCGTGCAGCAGAGGAATCGACAAAAAATCAAGAACACAACAGTACCCCATTGAAAAAAAAACCATTTTGGTATATTAATCCATGTTGCTAGTCGTAATAGGGCGTTGAGTGGCGTCGTGGCGGCGCGGCAACGCAATCAATTGCCTGAAAGGGTCGCAAGATGGTTTCAAGTTCGTTGAGACGTGTCAGTGTTTCGTTCAAGGTGCAGATTGCCGCAGCGGCAATCTGCGCAGGCATCATGTCTGCCGGCGCCGGGCTGATTGAGGTGACGGATGTCGCTTCTGTCACCGTCACCTCCTCCGGTGACGGCATAACGGCGAGGACGCAGAAGTCTCATGGACTGCCGGAGGATCTTCCCACGCCGATTTTCTGGTTCGACTGCAGCAACACAAACGGTTGGCAGATCGTGCGCGGCGATGACGGCACGAACTACGTCACGATGATTCCGTCCCTTGGCGATGGCGGACGCTTTCTGACCACAGATACAACATTGGAGGGAACGTCCTTCACCGGTTGGGGAAAACGTACACCGACCCCTCCGGCGCTCGTCGAGTACGAAGACCTGCCGGGCGGGCCGGTGCTCGACTTCGGCAAATTCGGGTCGGGTCGCGGAATGATGTTCAATCCGTGTACGGTCGATGGTGCATCGAAGAACATACTTTCCGGAATTGGGGCGGTGGCCGCTCTGTGGGGGTCGCAGGAGGGCGGCGGTTACCTGTTCGGCGGCGGCAATATCGGCTTGGAGTCAGATACTGAACGTCGGGAATCGTATCGCTGGGTGCGCGGTTGGGAGAACTGCAATGCAGAGAACGGCGGCACAGCCTACTACTGGACTTCAGTGCTTGGGGCGTTCAGGTCATCGATGGCCAAGGCCCCAGGATTCTATATGCACGATGGCATCCCAACGTCCGCTGAACTCACGGGAATGAACGGCGGATGGGAGGCGATTGGCCTTGTGACGGATGAGCCGAAGTGGAGCGCTACGGGAATAGGCCTCGGCGATGCCCGCCCTGACATGTGGCGCGAGGGCGGATGCAGAATCGGCGAGATGCTTGTGTTCAATAAAGCGCTGACGCATGATCAGATGCGCCGCCTCCAGCTTCATCTTCGTGAAAAATGGCTTGCGAAAGGGTTGCGCGGATGGAACGGCGATGCCAATGTCGGGGCGTTAAGGGCTATGCCGAAATCTGCCGCACGGGCGATTGTGGATGTGCCTGCCGGAGAGACGCTTACGCTTCAGATGCTTGCCGGCGGACGTGGCGGCGGGTCGTTCTCCGATGCCGCGACCGTAAAGACGGGAGATGGCGTTCTCAAGATGAATGCCGCATCTGACCATTCCGCGCCGATCGAACTTGCCGGCGGAACGCTTGAGCTGTCGCGCAAGACGCCTCCGGAAAGCGTTGAAGAACTCCCGTACGGGCTGTATATGCGGTTTGACGCATCTGTGGCGTCTTCCATGACGCTTTCATTGGAGAACGGCACAAACTTCGTGGAGCGCATCGACAACCTTGCGTCTGGCAGGTACCAGAACAGGCAGATATTTCTCAAGACGATTGGGAACAAGACGCGTGATGACACAGAGTGCGACCTGCGTCCATGGGTGAACGAATCCCCGCTCGGCTCGGCCTTGCCGATAATCGATTTCGGGGTCAGGGCTCAAGGCGCTGCTGGACGTTACCTTTGCTTCCACACTGAAGACGAAAACGGTCAGAGCAAACTCTTTGAGCCGGCGGGCTGCGGCACGCTCGTAGGGCTCGTGTGCGCCGAGCATGGCGGTGGACACATCTGCAACGGCCCGTTCCGTCGAGGCGACAGGTGGGCAACCGAATACACCGCGCCATTGCTCATATCGGATTCGTTCGGAGAAGCCGATATATCCAACACAAATTCAGAGACGCGGCTCTTCCTGAACGGAATGCGCGTCGCCCCGACGAACGGATTCCTTCACGCCGGTTGCCAGGTGATTGCCTATCAGGTGCAGCCGGCCGCTTTTGCGGCGATTTCCGCAGAGCAGTCCTATACTTTAAACGAGACGTCCGCATCCGGCGGCGTAATGTTCGGTGAACTGCTGTTCTGGAACCGTCCGCTTTCCGATGACGAACTGCTTGCCGTTCAGGCATATCTCTCGCGCAAATGGCTCGGAACGGACATCCCTGGATATGCCGGCGCCGTCGATGGCGTGGCGGATGTGCAGTCCGTCAAATCGGCGTATCCGTCGTCGATAGATGTGCCAGGCCCGCGCACAATGAAGATAGCGCATCTTGACGCAAAGGCTCCGCTCTCTAAGGTTGGCGACGGTACGCTCTTGGTCGGTCCGGAGAGCGACCTGTCTGGTCTTACGATAGCGGAGGGTTCGGTTGAGATCGCGGCCGTCCAGCCGGAAACTTCGAGCGACTGCGAAATCGCACCCGGTGCGGCTCTGCACCTTGATGCGTCCGACGCCGATTCCTTCATTCTCGGCAAACGGGGTGGCACGAACTTCGTGCAGAGCTGGTATTCGCCCAACGGTGTCCCTGCGCGGCAGACGAATGTGGCGCGTCAGCCCTGGGTCGTCACGGACGAAGATGAACTCCTGAACGGAATGCCAGTCGTAGATTTCGGTCCTTTTGTTGCCTCGTCGGCGGTAGAGGGACGATGCCTTCCGCTTGCGCAGCCGCTTGACTCCGTGAGATCCGTGTTCATGGTGCGCGGTTCGCAGTCCGGCGGCGGAGTTTTCCTCGGCGAATCGTCGAATGTCGGCGTGACGGACTGGGCAAGGTCGTCTGGTGGAATCGATGTGCCGATCATCGACTCTCCGGCCGGGATGGTGCTGAACGGAGAGTTTCATCTCGACGGCACGGCGGCGCTCTGCACCAATGCGCTCCCGACCGGCGGATATGAACTCATCGACATCCACACGACGGCGGGAGCGCATGTGAGCGCACTTGCCTGCAGAGGCGGCAATGGGATGTACGGCGGTGTGCGCATAGCCGAACTTATCATCTACCAGCGTCCGCTCTCCGAGCGTGAGAAGGTCGCCACACGAAACTACCTCACAAGAAAGTGGTTCCCGTCAAGGACGTTGCAGGAACTGCCAGAGGCGGTTCCGGTGGATGCCGCGCTGTCCGTTGGCGAAATTCCGACGGATGGCGGAAAGACGATTGCCGCGGATTCCAATGTGTCTGCAAAGAAGGTCAGCGGCGACGGACTTCTTGAGAAGACGGGTAGCGCCGAACTGTCTGTTTCCGATCTTTCCGATATGTCCGGCACGATTGCGGTGGAAGAGGGAGCGCTCGCCATTGTCGGCCAGCCTCTGGCAGCAGAGCCGGAACTCGTCACGGAAGGGCGCATACTGCATCTTGACGCATCGTCCGGACTGTCGCTCGCCACAAACGCCGACAACACGGTTTCGGTTACCGGCTGGCGTTCCCTTCTTGACGATGGCTGGGTCGCAGTTCCGGGTGCAAGCGTCAGTTCTGGCATCGTGCACTATCCTACGTTTCTGCCGTATGAACTGAACGGACTGCCGACGGTCAAGATGGCGTATCACGGTTGGGCACAGGGCGAAGAGTATTTCCTGTTCCAGAAGGACGGCGAACGGAAGATGCTCGAAGGCATACGGTCGGTGTTCTGGGTGATCGGTTCGCAGGAGGGCGGCGGATTCCTCATGGGCGGCGGCGTGAATCCCACCAATGAGACGCGGTTCGTGTGGCATCGTGGCGGCAGTTCTGACGGATCGACGGCGACGGACGCCCTGCTGCTTTACCATGCGCAAGATGAACTTGAAAGGGCGGCCTGGCGTCTGAACGGCGCAGACATCAACTGCGGCAGCGACGGATTGACGGGCGGATACGACCTGCTTTCCATGGTGATGACCAACGCCGCAGGGGCTTCAGCCACGGCGGACGGACTTGCGTTCGATGGACGCATACTTGCCGGGGAGGATTACCGTCAACGCAGCGGACGTCAGCGAATCGGCGAGCTGATTGTGTACAACAGGGGACTTTCCGATTCCGAGCGGTTGCAGGTTGAGGCGTACCTTGCGGCAAAGTGGGGTTTCGCGCAGAAGTCTACAGTAAATTCCGCCACGGTCGATCTTGCATCCGGCACTCAGCTCAAGACTACCGGGCGGCAGTATGTTGACACGCTTTCCGGCGTTGGAGAGGTCGTCGGCGACGTTGTTGTGCGCGGCATTGCAAAGGATTGTTCGGTATCCGGAACGCTTTCGGTTAGCGGGACGCTCACGATCTCCGAAAATCCGGTATTCACGATTCGCGGTCTGCCGTCTACGCTCATTGCCGGCGACAGCATCGTGATTGCGACGGCAGGCACGATTGACGGCGTCGAGAACCTTGCTTCCGCAACGATCGTCGGGGTGCCTGACCGCCTGCGTCCGCGCATCTCCGTGCGCGGCGGAAAGTTGATGCTGCGCTTTGACATGGGAATGCAGGTGATAGTGAGGTGATGCGACATGGTATGCGGGATTGACGCAAAGAAAAACGGGAGTGTTCAGACGGTGGAATTCATGACAAGTTCGAAAAACGCGGGATTGGCAAGATTGGCGATGGCCGGGACGTTGGCTGTTGCGGGGTTCGCCGCATCGGCTGCGGTCAGCGCGATTGACTTTGAGACGGATGCGGAAAAGGCGGCTCAACCACATATGAGCAATGCCGCCTTGCAGACCGGAACCACAAACGCATTCGCGAGTTCTGGAAGCGGAAGCTTCTTTTTCAGGATGCGTCCGTGGAAGGAGGGGGAGGACGAGTGGCCGCTGTTCGTGCTCAAGACCGGTGTGCGCGATTGGAGCGGATTCGACAGGCTCGTGATAGACATGGTGAACCTCGACCTTGGCGGCGATACGATAAGCATGTCCGTGGCAGGTGCCGGCGTCTCTCCGTTCTCCGGCCTTGGAGCCGTGACGACGCTGAAGCCTTGCGGGTTTACGCGGTGGATCGTCCCGCTTGAAAAATGGCCGGACGGCATGAGCGCGACAAACGTATCCACGATAGGGTTCTGCGTGACGCGTCCGTCAGGATGCGAAGTGTTCGTTGACGGATTCCATCTGCTCAAGTCCGGTGAACCCGTTCCGCCAGCGGTGTATTCTCCCGCATCGAAAGCGGCGGTCTCCGCCCGTCAGGCGGCATATGCCGAAGAGCGTACGCGGAAGGCGGAGCGGATGAAATCGAAGCTTCGTCCTCAAGGAAAGGCGACGGGCGGGATGCTCGTCGGTCAGGCGACGACAATGGAGCACCGGCGGCCGACCGAGACCTTTGACCTCGAGCCGGCGGATGTGCTGCGCATACGCCTTGCCCGCAACGAGTACGAGGGCGTACAGGTGTTCGCCGTTCCGGACGGCGCAGACCTGAAGGGCGTTTCGGTGTCGGTTTCCTCCATTGCCATGCCAGGCGGCGGCACGATTCCGGCGAAGGACGTGAAGGTCTACACCGTAGGCTATGTGAAGACGCTCAAAAGCCCAAGCCATTACCGTCTCGTGGATGTGAACGGCGGCACGGTGAAGACGCCTACCGGATGGTGGCCTGATCCGCTGCTGGATTTCGTGCCTCGCGCCGACGTGAAGGCTGGCGCCGTTCAGGGATTCTGGATCAATGTGCGGGCGGACGAGAGCCTTGCAGCGGGGAACTATCGCGGTGTCGTCACTGTTTCGGCGGAGAACGCGGCGTCCGTGAATGTGCCTATCGAGGTTCGCGTAAACGATTTCACGCTGCCGCGCACGGCGGTGATTCCGACCGCGATATCCTTCCATCCGCCGATCATACATACGTACGACAGCGAGTCCGAGGCCCGGAAGAAAGACCCCAAGGACATAACGAACATCTGGAAACCGCATGAAGACGCCTGGACGGATCTTGCCGCCGATCATCTGATAAGTGTGGACTACCTCTATCCTGCGGTGAGGCCGCGCTTCCGTCAGCTGATGCGACTGAAGGAGCAGGGGCGGCTTGGGTGGTTCAACCTCTCGTACTGGCGACATTCCGACGAAGAGGGTGTGACCGGTTCAGACAAGTGGAAGAAGGACTGGTTCACGTCCACCGACAAGTGCTACCGCCGCGCAAAGGAGCTGGGGATTCTCGACCATGCCTATCTGTACGGTGAGGACGAGATTCCGCGGGCGGCATTTCCTAAAGTCGCCATTGCGGCGAAGTGCTACAAGGAGCGCTATCCGGAGGTGCCGCTTCTGACGACGGCCTTCGATGCCGATTTTGGCGTCAACGGTTCGCCTCTCTCCGATATCGACTGGTTCACTCCGCTCACGGACATGTACGATCTCAAGAAGGCGGAGGCGAGCCGCGCCGCCGGACACAAGGTGTGGTGGTACATATCCAACCTGCCGCTTACGCGATGGGCGAACATGTTTGTCGAGAAGGAGCCGATTGAGACGCGCCTTCTCATGGGGGCGATGACCGAGAGGATGAAGGTTGACGGTTTCCTCTTCTACGCCGTATGTTCATGGGGCGACAATCGCAAGCCGATAGAGACGGGTCCGTACACGGACTGGAATCCTGTGAGCTTCGAGGATTACCACGGGTGCGGAAGCTGGATATACTGCGGGCCGGACGGAGTGCCGGTGCCGACGATCCGACTTGAGAACTACCGCGACGGACTTGAAGACCTCGCCTACGTAAAGTTGCTCAAGGAGAAACGCGGAATCGAGATTCCGGTGCCGGACGACGTGATGCGGTCGATGACCGATTTCACCTTGCGTCCGGAACCGCTTCTTCGTTGGCGCAACCGAATCGCCGATCTGCTTGAAGGCCGTGCTCCTTGAGACGCGGATAAGCTTCGCGGTTCTCCGTCATACACCGAATTTGCAAAGGCAACCCTTTGAAAATAAGGGTTGCCTTTACCACGG
Organism: uncultured Lentisphaeraceae bacterium; assembly: GCA_964440985.1. Classification (GTDB taxonomy): domain Bacteria; phylum Verrucomicrobiota; class Kiritimatiellia; order RFP12; family UBA1067; genus UBA1731. The sequence goes on from CAYTWE010000029.1 coordinate 15,986, forward strand.
AGAAGTGATATTATGGCGCGTGAATTTATGGGAAAACTGTTTCTACATATTGTGATATTTGCCCTGACCGTCCTTCTTGGAGGGTGCGCGAGCGTCATTTCCGCGTTTACCGATGATGCGCAGAAGGATCAGGGCGTGGATGCCGATCTGCTTGCGACCTACTTTGACGGGCCGAAGGTGCGTCCTGGCGTTGCTCTCCAGATTTCGGTCACTGCGGCCGGTTTGGTCGGTCAGGATGCGAAGCCGTATTTTGTTGATGCCGATGGCTACATCACGATGGAGCTTGTGGGGCAGATCAAGTGCGACGGGCTTACGCTTGTGGGGCTTCAGCAGAAGATAGCTGTGGCATACAAGGAATACTTCCTCGATCCGCACGTCACGGCGACGTTCATCTATCAGGCCGGCGGCGGGATGGTCTCTCCGTGGGGGACTGTGACGGTGCTTGGCGAGGTGAACAGGCCTGGCCCCGTCGATGTCCCCTCGACCATGGATTTGCGTGTGACACGGGCACTTCAGCTTGCCGGCGGTACGACGCCTCTTGCAGACAAGGCGGGCATCAAGGTCACTCACTGCGACAAGGACGGCAAGCGGACCAAGACTACGGTGGATTTGGTTGAAATCGGCAAGGAGGGCCGCCCCGACAAGGATGTCCTGCTTCAGGCAGGGGATGTTGTGTGGGTTCCCATGAGTTGGTATTGAGTAAAATTTTGCAGAAAATCAGGAGGCTACAAGGATGAACAGAATATTCATGTTGCTGGCTGCGGTTGCCGGAGTGCTGACGCTCTCCGCCGCCATGCCTCGCAGCGAATGGCTCGCGAAGGTTGGCGATTCCGCTCTCGATTCAAATGTGCTCAAGGCGACGATGGCGCAGCTTTCGTCTGAAGACAAGACGGCGTTCCTCGCTGAGGTCAATGCAGCCATCGGAAAAATGCCGGGCAGCGCAGATGCGAAGGCGGCGCGTTTTCTATCTGCCAACCGGGCGGCCGTAGCGGCTGCCGGGTCTGCGGATCGTGCGGCGGTGCTTGCTGAAGTCTATGCGACCGTCCAGCCGGAGGCGCTTACGGTGATCAACGAGGAGTTTGCCAAGAACGAGTTTTCGCGCCCTGCAACAATGACGGATGCCGAGTATTTGGCCATCGTCTCAGTCGTGATGAAGCGGATCGTCGAGCGCATCGCGACATCGGAGGCGGGGGCGGTACGCGCAGGTTTCGCGGGATTGATGTTCATTCGTGCCGCTGGCGCTGCCGCCGATGGGGCTACCGCAGCGGTTGTCGCGTCTCTGCCGTCGGATTCGCAGACGGTGGCCAAGGATACATGGTTCCCGTCCGCGCTTGGCAAGGACGGCGTTGCGACGTACGATCCGATGCTGGCATCCGCTCAGGCCGGGGAGGAGCCGAGTGCTGAAGTCGTTCTTGATCTTGTTCCCATGCAGACGGTTGAATCGATGCTCGGCGACCTTCAGCGTGGCGGTACGAAATGGGAGATTCCGGCGATTCCCGGAACGGCAATCCGCACGACCGATCCGATGAACGGCAGCCTGAACGCGTTCCCTCGCCACAAGGCGTTTGACCGGAACAGTCCGTACTACCGCAAGGATCGTGATCATGAGCCTGGTCCGTACTGGATGCAGAATCTTTAACACTGGCATTGCGAGATAAAGTCATGAAAAGGAAATTCAAGATTCTTTTGGGCGCAGTGTTCGCCGCTGGCTACGCTGTGGCGCAGCAGGGTGTGACATCACCGCAGAGGGATAATCGCCCGACAGGTATCAGGTTCTTCAACAACCATCTCACAATCAAGCCGTATGTGTCGCTGTCGTACACCTATGACTCGAACATCGATACTTCGCGTCGTTCGGTTGACGATTCGGTCTTTGCCGTAAATCCCGGTGCAGACTTCATGTGGCGCGGTGAAAGATGGGCGTTGACTGGCGACATCTGGTATCGCTACCGCTACTTCTGCGACTACAACAGCGACATGGGCGAGAACAGCTACGGCGAGAGCCTTGAGTACAACTACGCATCGTCGGAGCGCAACGAAAAGGGCTGGTCGCTTGTGCTGTCGGAACGCTACGGCTTCTACAACCAGTCAGACGAGCTTACGTCTCGCAACGGACGCGGCATATGGCGTGACCGCGAGACGCTTGACGTGGCGGGCGTGGTCGAGCGCCGTTTCACCGGAAGGTGGCATGCGAATCTCACCGGGCAGTATACGATGCTCGACTACAAGAACGACACGGGTCATTATATACCTCTCTATGGCTGGGATCAGTACTCGGCCGGAGTTCAGGCGGGGTATGCGGCATCGAAATGGACGGATCTCCTTGTCGCGGCTGGTTATACGCGCTATAAGCAGGAAACCAACAGCCGCGGATATCCTCTCAGCCGGAACTACGACAACAACTCGGATTCGTATTCCATACAGGCCGGTATCGGTTCGCACATGACGGAACTTATCACCTACCGTGCGTTGATGGGTGCTTCGTGGTTTGAGTACGGTGATGCCGGCACGACCGATTGCGGGTGGACGTATACGCTCTCCGCCAACTGGAAGATTCACCGTCAGGTGAGCCTTTCCGTTCTCGGATCAAGCTACTATCAGCCGTCGGAACGCGAGGTTGGTCAGGCTGTCAAGGTCTACACGCTCGGAGGCGGCATCTCGTACCTCACGCTCGGCGATCGCCTCAACCTCACCGCGAACCTCTCCTGGCGCTACGAGGAGAATGCGTTTTCGGACTCCTACTACACGCACAGGCAGAACTACGACGAAACATGGCTTTCCGCACGTCTTGGAGCGGACTATCTGCTCAACCGCTGGATGAGCGTCTTTGCGAGTGTGACATGGGATGAGCAGTGGTGCAGCGAAGATAACGATCAGCTGAACTACGACCGCTTCCGCGGCACTGTCGGTGTGCGTTTCCATTACTGATAGGGCATGGTTAACCAGGACGTCTCGAGATATGGGTTAGCCACCCATCTGTCAATCGCCGCCGCATTGCCGGTGGCGTTGTCGCAATTTGTGTCTGCGTCTGTGCTTGGATGCTGTACGCTTTGGGTTTCCGCGTTTGCCGCCCTTTGGATGGTGATGGAGCCTTCCGTGTTTGCCGGCGAGACGGTGTCGATGGCGCGGCGGCGGATGGTTGGCGCGATGGTAAGGGATCCGTTCGTGTGGTTTCTGATGTTTGCGGTTCTCTTCAGTCTTATTCGCTGGCTCAATTCGGACATACGGCTTGTGTTCAGTCCGGAGACAGCGGTGTGGACGGTCAAGGAGCCGACGATGGCGATCATGCCGGCGTCATCCGGTGATGCCGGGTTTCTGCCGTTTTCGCTCATTGTTGCGGCTGCGACGGTCATGATTGGGGTGCGACACGCGCTTGGCCGGAATGCAAGGCTTTGGTTCGGTGTGTTCACTGGTGCGGTGTCCGCAACTGGCGCGATGGCAGCCGTCATATGTGCCGGGCTTGGGATGGAGCCGTTCAAGTCTGCGGCTTTGGCCACCTTCGGCGCTCCGTCCTTTCCCGGATCGATGTATGCGTTGCTCCTCCCTGTCGCTGTCGCATGTGGCGTGGAGGCGGAGGAGCGCGGCATCACAAAGTTGCGTCTCCTCTTTGCGTGGGCGGTTGCCGGCAATGCCGCAGGAGCGTATGTGTTTCTTCCTATGCTTCTTTCCCTGCCGTATCTTGCACTGTCTGCCGTGGCGGCGGCGTTTGCCTTGGCGCTTGCGAAGTGCCGGAAGTCGGCAGCGTTTATGGCGCGCGGTCTTGCAATGCTTTCACTTGGCGTCGTCATGGCTGCAACCGCAATCATCACGATGTCTGGTCAGGATGTGCGCAGTTCAAAGATCGGCGACCTTGAAATCGAAAAGGCATACCCGCCCGCGCTTGTGGACAGGAACGCGGCTCTCAGGCGGATAGCGAAAACGATGTGGCTCACGCATCCGTGGTCTGGCGTAGGGGTCGGCGCATTTCCGCTCCAGGCGTCGTTCAATGCCGACGACAAGGACTGGGCGGTGCTTCCGCCTCAACCGAAATGCAGTGGCGACTGGTACACCACGCTCGTAGCCGAGAGGGGCATAGTCGGCGGGTTGATGTGGGCGATAGCCGTAGGATTTCTTCTTTGTTTCTGGTGTATGCGGCTTGTCGGGGCGCTTCGCTGGCGCAGTGAGCAGAACGAGGGGTTCTCCCCGACGCTGAACATACCTGCCGTTGCATGGATGGGGCCGTTGGTGCTTGTGACCGCCGCCGTTGATGTATGGTTCTCCGCTGGGCTGCCGGTTGCGTCCGTGCCGGTGTGCATAGCCGTGGCGATGCCGCTTGCGGCTGCGTCTTTCCCGAAGCCCAAGAGGAATTCAGACGACATAGACGAGAAGAGGGGATGACACATGGCTTCAGATACTCCTAAATACGGTGGCAAGCCGATCTATTCCGGCTCATCGAAGAAGTCGCCGATCTATTACGGAATGTCCGGCAATGCGCCATACTACTATGGCGGACAGGGCGGGCATTACGGGCAGGCGCCGTACTACTACGGCGGCGGCTCGCAGGATCCGGACTCACTCGTCGGCACGATTACGCCAGCCCGAATCCTGCGTGTCATATCCCAGCGATGGATTTCAGTCCTTGTGTTTCTGCTTGTCGGCCTCGTGGCGTCATTCGCCGTATACCGGATTTCGCCCACGATATATGAAGCGAAGTCCGTGTTCACCGTCCAGATGCGCAGCCGCGTCCAGCAGAACTCCAGTACGTTGGGGCAGATGACGGAGATAGACTACGGAACGACGTACGACGAAGTGTTCAATACGCGCCTTTCCGACTGGCGGTCTGAGAAGATCGTCACGAAGATCATGCAGCAGTACCGTGCGAACTATCCTGCCTCAACGGTAACCGATGACGAACTGCTGAAGGCACTTGTCTCATCCAAACTGGAGCTTGTGCGCCGGTCCAGGCTCATTACGATCGCCGTTCGTTCAGGTTCCCCGCAGCTTGCGGCGGCATTGGCCAATGCGTATGCTTCGGCGATAGAGAGCTTCACGGACGAAGAGAACAAAATCCGTTGCGACAAGGCGGTGGCGCAGATACACGAGCAGGTTGAGAAGCAGCGCCGCATGGACGAGCGCGTCGCGGCGGAGCTGCTTGACTTCCGCAAAAAGCACAAGCTCGACAACCTTAGGAGCGAACGTGAAATCGTCCAGCAGTCGCTCCAGAAGGTGACGACGGACGTGCTTGCGCTCGAAACCGAGGTGACGAGCGCGGTCGAGTGGGAGAAGGTGCTTGAGGCTGCGCAGGAGACCCCAGAGGATTTCGGTGCGCTTCCGTCCGCAGTGCCGCGCTCAACTGAGATCGGCGAGGCCTACATGGATCTCCAGAAGTGCAAGATGGAGCTTAATTCGCTTCTTACGTCCTTCACCACCAGCCATCCTGAGGTGCGCGTCAAGCAGAAGAACCTCGATATTCTGAAGCAGCAGTTCACGGAGTCCGTGTCCCGGGCTCTTGCTACGGCGCACGGAAACCTTGCGGCATACAGGAATCAGCTTGCCGTCCACAAGAAGAACCGTGACAGGCTCACGGCCACGCTTGCCGACATAGACCAGAAGATAATCTCCGCCGAATCCGGCCTTGCGCAGTTCGAGAGCGAAAAGGAGATATCGTCGCAGCTCCTCAAGCAGCTTCAGCAGGAGGAGAACACCGCCCGCATTGCGGCGGAGGCGAACAACGAGATCGTCTGCGTAGGCCCGCCGGCGACAGTTCCGGAGAAGCCTGTGCTTCCGAACCCGATCGTGATATTCGCCGTCGGCATGATGGGCTCTCTGGCGTTCGGACTTCTGTTTGTGCTGATACTCGACCACCTTGAAGATACGATCGTATCCATCTCCGATATAGAGACGCGTCTTGCGCTCAAGGTTCTCGCAGTGCTCCCCCACGTGCGCCGCAAGCGCCGCGAAGATGTCGCGAGGTTCATCTCGGAGAACAAGTACTCGCAGTTCGCCGAGGCCGTCGCCGGACTTCGCAACCTCCTCGATTCGCCTCGCTACTCCGAGATGAACAAGGTGATGCTCATAATGTCAACGCAGCCTGCTGAAGGCAAGTCCATCACAAGCTGCTCCCTTGCCATATCGAATGCACAGGCACGTCGCAGGACGCTGCTTGTCGATTTCGACCTCCGCCGTCCGCGCCTTGCGCGCATATGGGGGCTTGACGGCATCGAGAACGGGCGCTCCTTCTCTCACGTCCTTCAAAAAGGCGGTCATTGCGATTTCGCTTCACTCGTCAACCATACCGGTGTCGAGAACCTTGACGTTATCGTGTCGTTGCAGCCCGAAGGTGTGGATCCGGCATCCATAATGGGTTCGAACATCGTTCCGGAGTTCTTTGCCTGGGCAAGGGAGAACTATGATCGCGTAATCATCGATTCGCCGCCGTTCGGCATTGTCGGCGACGTCATGACGCTTGCCTCGTTGGTCGATGGCGTGATGATCGTGTGCTGTCCGGACCGCACGCACTTCCGTCCGATCCAGTCCGCATCCCGCAACCTTGCCGAAGCCGGGGCGACGGTGCTGGGCGTAATCGTGAACGATGTCGAGACGGCTCAGATGAATGATGCGTTCTCCATGCATGGCCATTATGGCTATGGCTACGGCGGATACGAATATGCCGGCTACGACGCGAAGCGAAGCGCAAAGATTTCGGCTTCTGTTGAGGCGTCGAAGACCGTCACCGACGAGGAGTAGCGCCATGACGTACGCGAAACGCTGCATTGTCACCGGCGGCGCAGGGTTCATCGGCTCCGCGCTTGTGCGTCATCTTGTGCGCGACACCGAGGCCATGGTGCTCGTCGTGGACAAGCTGACCTATGCCGGAAATCTCGAATCGCTCAAGGAGGTGGATGTTCAGCCCTGGTCTGCGCCCGACGCGATGTGCGATGAGATCGCATCCGGCGCAGTGCGTCCGCCGTCACGCTGCCAGTTCCTGCAGGCGGACATCTGTGACATGGGCGCGATGCAGGCGGCGTTCGACGTGTTCCAGCCGGACACCGTCTTCCATCTTGCGGCGGAATCGCACGTTGACAGATCGATTGACGGCCCCGGCGAATTCATCAGGACGAACGTAGGCGGAACCGCTACGCTTCTGCAGGCTGCGCTTGCGTACTGGATGGGACTTCCGGACTCTCTGCCTGACGGTGCGCCACATTCCGCAACAAAGGCGTCGTTCCGCTTCCAGCACATATCTACCGACGAGGTGTATGGTTCGCTCGGCGAGACGGGATTGTTCACCGAGGGTACTCCATATTCGCCTCATTCGCCGTACTCCGCCTCAAAGGCCGCGTCCGACCACCTCGTCCGCGCATGGCACGACACATACGGTCTGCCTACGCTGATCACGAACTGCTCGAACAACTACGGGCCGTACCATTTCCCCGAAAAGCTGATTCCGCTCGTGATACTGAACTGCCTTGACGGCAAGCCGCTTCCGGTGTACGGCAAGGGCGCAAACATACGCGATTGGCTGTATGTTGATGACCATGTGGCGGCTCTTCGACTCGTCAACGAAAAGGGCGTTCCGGGAGAGACGTACAATGTGGGCGGACACAACGAACGCACGAACCTCGACGTTGTGAAGGCGGTCTGCGCAATCCTCGATGAGCTTCGCCCGCGCTCTGACGGAAGGTATTCAGACCTGATAACCTATGTCGCAGATCGTCCCGGACACGATCTGCGCTATGCAATCGATTCGTCGAAACTCACCGGTGCGCTTGGTTGGCGTCCTGCGGAGAGCTTCGATACAGGTCTTCGCAAGACGGTGCAGTGGTATCTCGACAACGAGTGGTGGTGGCGTCCCATCAGGGAGAAACGCTATTCCGGCGAACGCCTTGGAACCGCTGTGCGGCGGGGATGAAGCCTTGCAACGAAGGTTTGACATATTCGCGAAAGCGTTTTGGGCGGGCGTTCCTGACGGAGCGCCCGCTGTTGCCTATTCCGCTCTCGCCGGAAGCGCGAACGCCTTTGCGGCGGCCACGATTGCGGTGCGCAGCAAAGGCGTTGTGCTTGCTGTCGCGCCGGGACTTCCTGAGGCGGATGTCCTTTTCGAGGATCTTGAGACGCTTGCTGACGAGACAGGCATCCGTGCACTTGAGTTTCCGCCGGCGATAGAGGACGACAGGACCGCCACTGCGGCGCGGCTCAAGGTGTCCGCTGCGCTTGGCGCGTATTCGATACGCCCGTACCCGCTTGTGGTCGTCGCGCCGGTGATGGCGCTCCGTGAACCGGTTGCATCGTGCGATGTCGCCCGTGGGGCGGAGTTGCAGCTTTCGGTCGGCGGCGTTCCCGGCGTCGACGGCGGTTTGACTTTTGCGGAACTTCAGAGGAGATTGTTGGCGGCAGGCTATGAACGATCCGTGGAGGTCTTCTCTCCCGGCGAGTTCTCAGTTCGCGGCGGAGTGCTGGACGTGTGGAGTCCGGATGCGGAACATCCCGTGAGGGCGGAGTTCTTCGGCGATGACATGGAGAGCCTGCGCGAATTCGATTCGTCCACGCAGATGTCCATACGAAGAATTGATTCGACCGTGCTTGCGCCGGTGTCGTTGAAGGGTGCTGACGCAGACGGCGGCGGACAGGAAACCACAGGGCTGTCGTTGCTCTATTCGCTCATTCCTGAAGGGAGCGCGATATTCGCCATCGACCATAACTCCTATCCGTCGGATGTGGCGTCGATTCCTTCCGGCAAGTTCCGGATGTTCTTCACCGGTGACCCTGCGCCGCGTGGAGTGCCAACGTGTCCGTTCATGGCGTTGCCGCTGCCGGGATTCGCCGAGCAGCGCGTCACGGACGCAATGCTTGTGGATCGCGTGCGCGAGACGCTCAACAGGCATCTTGCCGCCGCACGCTCGAACGGCTCGTTGGTTGTGGAGGATGACGCACTGAGCGGCGGATTCTCGTGTGACGGGCTTGTCATCGCCGCAAAGTCCGACAGAATTCCCGGTGCGCGTGGACGTTCCGCTCGTAGGGGTGCGCGGGCGGATGCTGCGGCACATTCCGGGGAGCGGCTGTCCGAGGTGATGGACATAGAGCCGGGCGAACTCGTGGTGCATCTCGACTACGGGATAGGACGCTTCCTTGGCTCGACCGAGATAGAGGTCGGAGATTCCCGCAGCGAAGTGTTCACCGTTGAGTACGCCGACGGCGCGAAGCTGCACGTTCCGGTGGCGCACGCGCATCTGCTTTCACGATACGTCGGCGTGAAGGGCGAGAAGGTGAAGCTGCACCGGCTCGATGGGCGGCGTTGGAGCAGGGAGAAATCAGATGCCCAGAAGGCCGTCGCCGACCTTGCCGCCGGGCTGCTTGAAACGCAGGCGCGTCGCGCCGTCGTGCCGGGTTTCGCCTATGACGTTGAGGCGGAAGGCATTGCGGAGTTTGATGCTGCGTTTCCGTATGAGGAGACGCCAGATCAGGCGAAGGCGATAGCGGACGTCAAACGGGATCTTGCATCTACGAAGCCGATGGATCGGCTCATATGCGGCGATGCCGGATACGGCAAGACTGAGGTTGCCATGCGGGCGGCGTTCGTCGCCGCCATGAACGGCAAGCAGACCGCCTTGCTTGCGCCGACTACGGTTCTTGCACAACAGCACTATGAGACTTTCCTTGCGAGATTCGACGGCACTCCGGTGCGCATAGAGACGATGAGCCGTTTTCTGACTGATGACGGTAAGAAAGGCGTCCGCGCAAGAATCGCAAGCGGTGCGACTGACATAGTCATCGGCACCCATGCGCTTCTCTCGTCGAAGATCCGGTTCCATGACCTCGGTCTGATCGTGGTCGATGAAGAGCAGCGGTTCGGGGTGAGGCACAAAGAGTATCTTAAGCGGCTGAGGGCTACGGCGGACGTCCTTACGATGAGCGCAACTCCGATTCCCCGTACGCTGTACATGTCGATGACCGGTGCGCGGGATCTTTCCGTGCTCAAGACGCCACCGCGTGAGCGTGTAGCCACAGAGACGAAGATCGTCCGCGATTCCGATGCTACGGTGCAGTCCGCCATAGCAAGAGAGCTTGCTCGCGGCGGACAGGTCTATTACCTGCACAATCGCGTGATGACAATATCGAAGGCGGAAAGGCGGCTTCGTTCTCTTTTCCCGGAGGCAAAGATAGATGTCGCGCACGGACAGATGCCGACCATGACGCTTGCGGACAAGATGCGTCGCTTCGCCGAGGGGCGCACAGATGTGTTGATCTGCACCACCATTGTGGAGTCCGGCCTCGACATTGCGCGGGCGAATACGATTATTGTGGACAGGGCCGATCGCTTCGGCATTGCCGAACTGTACCAGCTGCGCGGTCGCGTCGGGCGCGGGGCGCGTCAAGGCTATGCGTACTTTCTGCTGCCGTCGGAGGGGCTTGTCGATGCAGAGGCGCGGGAACGTCTGGACGCTCTTCGCAAGCATTCTGGACACGGCAGCGGATACAATCTCTCTCTGCGCGATCTGGAGATACGCGGTGCAGGCAATCTGCTTGGCAGCGAACAGTCCGGACATATCGCCGCGATAGGCTTCTCGCTTTACTGTCAGCTCCTTCAGCGCACGATTGCCAAGATGAGGGGCGAGGCCGTGCCGGACATAGTGGACGTATCGGTCAACCTTGACTTCATAGACTTTTCTCCTGGAACGGCAGACCGTGATTCAGGCGCGTCGCTTCCGTACGATTATGTGGAGGAGGAGGCGCAGCGCATGGACTTCCACCGGCGTCTTGCTGAGGCGGTGACCGTGAAGGACGTGTTGCGCCTCAGGCGGGAGCTGGCTGACAGATACGGCAGGCTGCCGTCGGCGGCGGTGCGTCTCGTGAAGTTGGCGGAGTTCAGGGTGAAGTGCGCCGCAAGGCGGGTGGCGCGTCTTGACGTCAGAGGGGCGAAGGCGGTCTTCTACCTGCAGGGAAGCCGCGATCCGTCGTTCGTGGAGCGGATGCCGGGCGGTTCGGCGGATCGCAAGATAACGGCGCTCTTCAAGATGATCGATTCGCTGTAGGAACAGTGATTCTCAGTCAACCGGTGGACGGCCTTGTGCCAACCGGCGGATTACGCATGGTGTCATCTTGTGGTATACTTCACGCCACTATGAAAAAGTGGACGGTTGCGGCTTTCAGGGCCGCCAAGGGAAAACAGAGACTTGGTTGCTGCACGGCGTACGATGCCTGCTTTGCGCGTCTTGCGGATGAGGCAGGAGTGCCGTGCATACTTGTCGGCGATTCGATGGGCATGACGGTTCTTGGCTACGGAACTACACTGCCGGTGAAGATGGAGGAGACGCTTTCGGCGACTGCCGCCGTTGTGCGGGCCGTGAAGGATGCGCTCGTCGTGGCCGATATGCCGTTCGGGTCGTACCAGTGCGGCGATGATCTTGCGATGATGAATGCAGTGGCCTGTCTCAAGGCTGGTGCGGACGCAGTGAAGCTTGAGGGCGGAGCGTCCGTCTGCGGACTTATCCGGCGCATGACGGAGGCCGGGATACCGGTGCTGGCGCACGTCGGCATGATGCCGCAGAGCGTAAATGCGTATGGCGGATTCAGGAAGCAGGGCAAGACGCGGGAAGAGGCCGCGAAGGTGATTGCGGATGCCCGTGCGGTGGAGGAGGCGGGGGCGTTCGCCGTTACGCTGGAATGTGTTCCGTCGGAGCTTGCAGCCGAGGTTACCGCCGCTCTTGCCATTCCGACAATCGGCATCGGGGCAGGGCCGGTGTGCGATGCGCAGTGGCTTGTCATGCATGATATGCTTGGGCTTGGAGAAGGCCATGTGCCGTCGTTCGCGAAGCAGTACGCAAATCTTGCGGCGGAGGCTAAACGTGCCTTTGCGCAGTATGTCGATGAAGTGGCGTCCGGCACGTTCCCTCCGGCGAAATAGGAGCAGTGACATTTATCGATTCGTCGATTGTTATGTTGTAGAGGTTGGGTCCGCAGAGTCTTTGTGGATCGTGACATGAAACACCCCACGCAAATCGGGAAACCGAAAATCCATCCGTGCATTGTGGTATAATCGCGCCCATGAGACCGATAGCGACGACGACGAGCGACTTCCCCGACCTGAGGCGGTCGGGGTGCATCTACGTGGACAAGACGGCGTACTTCCACCGTCTCGTCACGGATGTTGGTACGCGGATGTTCTTCCTCGCGCGTCCGCGCCGTTTCGGCAAGTCGCTCATGATCACCGCCCTGAAGGCCATCTTCCAGGGCCGCCGCGAACTCTTCGATGGCCTCGCCATCGCAAAGACGGACTGGGCGTGGGAGACATGGCCCGTCCTGCATTTTGACTTCGGTGCAGTCGACACACCGGACATCGATGCGTTTGACCGGTCGTTCGTCTCCACGGTCAAGTGGTGCCTCGAAGACGCGGGCCATGTCTACGACGACGCATTGCCGGCGGGCGTCAACTTCGGCCAGGCCATCCAGTCCCTGTCCGCCGCGAA
>CAYTWE010000030.1:0-27214 GCA_964440985.1 uncultured Lentisphaeraceae bacterium
GGCAAAATTTAACGGGAATCGGCACCAGAAAAATGTGGAACCCCAAAAAGTTAGGCATGTTGCATTGCGGAATCGGATGTGGTACAATACACGCCGTTTTTTGGTAAAGACATGAACGGTCGATTCGAGTTTACGTGGTTTTATTACTTCGGATATGAAGTCCGGAGCGGTTTCGCGCATACTTGAACGGTCAAGAGAACCAGTTGTCAGGCAGGCGGCCCCGCTCCGGAAGAGAGCGAGGCCGTTTTTGTTTTTGCCTGATGGGTGGCGAAGCATGAATTGAGAAAGGTAAAGGATAGATGATCATCGTATTGAAGAAGGGCGCCGATCCGAAGCAGGTCGATAGCCTTGTGAAGTGGCTGAAAGAGCGTCACATCACCCCGAACATAAGCACAGGTGAGCGCGAGACGCTTATCGGGTGCATCGGCGACGTGGCGAAGATGGACATCGGCCTCGTGCAGGCGCTCAGCGTCGTCGAGAGCGTCCAGCGCATCCAGGAGCCGTACAAGGCGGCGAACAGGAAGTTCCATCCCGACGATTCGGTCATTGACTGCGCCGGCGCGAAGATTGGCGGCGGACACTTCCAGGTTGTCGCCGGTCCGTGCAGCGTGGAGTCGGTGGAGCAGATGGTTGGCATCGCAAAGAGCGTGAAGGCCGCAGGTGCGACGCTTCTTCGCGGCGGAGCGTTCAAGCCGCGCACGTCGCCGTATTCGTTCCAGGGGCTTGGAAAGCGCGGTCTCGACATCCTTCTTGAGGCGAAGCGGGAGACGGGGCTGCCGATAGTGACCGAACTTATGAGCATTGAGCATCTTCCACTGTTCAACGACGTGGACGTAATTCAGATCGGCGCACGAAACATGCAGAACTTCGACCTTCTCAAGGAGGTCGGATCCATGACGAAAAAGCCGATCCTTCTCAAGCGCGGCATGAGCGCTACGCTGCAGGAGCTGCTGATGAGCGCGGAGTACATCATGGCCAGCGGCAATCCGAACGTGATGCTCTGCGAACGCGGCATACGCACGTTCGAGACGGCAACGCGAAACACGATAGACCTGACCGTGATACCGGTGCTGAAACGGCTCTCGCACCTTCCGGTCGTCGTGGACCCCAGCCATTCCACGGGATATGCGCATCTTGTCGATCCGTGCGCAATGGGCGCAACCGTGATGGGCGCGGATGCGCTGATAATCGAAGTCCACAACGATCCGCCGCACGCACTCTGCGACGGTGTGCAGAGCCAGACGCCCGAAATGTTCGCGGAGACGATGCGGAAGGTGTCCGCGCTTCGCCCCTATGCATGGAAGAGAGGTTGATTATGAACGAAAAGACAGGCGATCAGGATCTGCTCAGGATCAGGAACGAGATAGATACGATTGACGGCGAACTTGTGAAGCTGCTTGTGCGCCGCATGGAGGCGTCCGAAAAGGTCGCGGCGGCCAAGCGCGTAAGCGGAACGCCGGTCTGCGACCCGGTGCGCGAACGCGAAATACTTGCGAAGGTCGCGAAGACGGTCGGGCCGGATTTCGAAAACGAGGCGCGGCTTCTTTTCACAACGCTGATGTCCATGTCTCGCGGCCGCCAGCGAGCTGAGCTTGCCGGGGAGGATGCGTTCGCCAAGACAGTGAAGGCGGCGATCGCGTCCACGCCCGAACGGTTCCCGTCCTCGGCCACGGTTGCGTGCTCTGGCGTTGAAGGATCATATTCGCAGCAGGCGGTGTGCCGTCTTGTGCAGTTCCCCACGATCTTCTACTTCAAGGGGTTCGATGACGTGTTCTCCGCCGTCGAGAAGGGGATGTGCGACTACGGTGTGCTGCCGATCGAGAACTCTGCGGTGGGCAGCGTGACCGCCGTGTACGATCTCATGGCGCGGCACAACTTCAAGATAGTGCGGGCTCTGAAGCTGCGCATCCGCCATGTGCTGCTTGCGCCGCACGGGGTGAAGTTCGAGGATGTGAAGGAGGTGTCGAGCCATCCCCACGCGATAGCGCAGTGCTCGGAATTTCTGCGCGCACATTCCGCCATCCATGCCATGCCGGCGACGAACACCGCCGCAGCGGCAGCGGAGTTGGCGAAGTCGGGGCGCAGGGATGCCGCCGTCATCGCGTCACGCGAGTGCGCCGAGCTGTACGGACTGGATGTGCTTCGCGAGGACATATCGAACACGGCGAGCAACTACACGCGGTTCATCTGCATATCGAAGCGCACCGAGATATATCCCGACGCCGACAAGTTCTCCGTGATGATGAGCCTCAACCACCGTCCGGGTGCGTTGACGGACGTTCTCGTGAAGTTTGCCGCCGCGGGGGTGAATCTCACGAAGCTTGAGTCGCGTCCGGTGCCGGGTTCCGATTTCGAGTTCCGCTTCACATTCGATTTCGAGGCGTCGCCTCGCGATCCGCGTGTTGTGAAGATGCTTTCCGGATTCAGCATCGATCCGGAGATAGAGCATTTCACGTTCCTTGGATCGTATTCCGAAAAATGACGGAGGTCGAACCATGACGCGCATCAGGGTGCGGACGGCAGTTCCGTACGACGTAATCGTGGGGGATGGCGTCTCCGCCGACGCCCCTGCGTTTGTCCGTGAGACGCTCGGCAAGCCGCGCAAGGTTGCGATGGTGACGGACACGAATGTGGACGCGCTGCACGGCGATGCTGTCGCAGATGGCTTCGCCGAAGCGGGATTCGAGGTGTCAAGGTTTGTGTTCCCGGCGGGAGAGCGCTCCAAGACGCTGTCAACATATGCGTTGCTCATGGATTACCTGTCGGCGCACCGTTTGGACAGGTCGGACATCCTGGCCGCACTCGGCGGCGGCGTTGTCGGCGACATGGCCGGATTTGCGGCCGCCACATACATGCGCGGCATAGACTTCGTGCAGATACCCACATCACTGCTCGCTATGGTGGATTCGTCCGTAGGCGGAAAGACAGGAGTGGATCTTGCCGCCGGGAAGAACCTTGTCGGTGCGTTCCATCAGCCGCGGGCGGTGTTCTGCGATATGCGTTTCCTTGACACGCTCCCGGACGAATGGCGCATGGACGGCATGGGAGAGGTGCTGAAGTATGCCGTACTTGGCGATGAAGCCCTTTTCTCGAAGCTTGAGGTTGGCCCGCACGAAAAGATCGGTGAAGACGAAATATCCGCCTGCATCGGCATGAAGCGCCGCGTCGTGGAGGAGGACGAGCGTGAGGGAGGCGTCCGAAAACTCCTCAACCTTGGGCATACTTTTGCCCACGCAATCGAAAAGCTGAGCGGATATTCCGTCTCGCACGGATGCGCCGTGGCGACGGGGATCGCGATGATTTCGCGGTATGCCGCAAAGCATGGGCAGCTGGCGCAGGCTGATGCCGTGCGCATCGAAACGCTTGTTTCGGCGATGGGGTATTCTGCGCATCCGGATTTCACTCCGGCGGATCTTGCCGAGGCAGCGCTCAGAGACAAGAAGGTTTCCGGAGAATGCATTGACCTTGTCGTTCCGCAGGCGATCGGCAGGTGCGGCGTGAAAAGGATTCCGCTTGCGGATATGGGAAAGGTTGCAGAAGATGCACTCTGAATCCGGCAGCAGGACGATTCTTCCTGGCGCGCGCAGAGGCCGCGTGACGGTGCCGTCCTCAAAATCCATTGCGCACCGCGAACTCATCGCCGCAGCGTTGAGCGGCGTGGAGGAGCCTAAGATTCGCGGCGTATCGAAGGACATTGAGGCGACGCGGCGATGTCTCTCGGCGATGATGTCGGGCGGGCGCGAATGGCATTGCGGCGAGAGCGGCTCGACGCTGCGCTTCCTGATGCCGATTGCAGGCGTGATGGGCTGGAAGGGCAGGTTTGTGTGCGAGGGAAGGCTGGCCGAGCGCCCCGTGATGCCGTTCGAGCGGAAGTCAAGATATGTCGTGCCGGGGAACGTCTCGTCGCAGTTCGTGTCCGGACTTCTCTTCGCTCTGCCGCTTGCGGATTGGGACAGCGAAATCGTGATCGATGGCGAACTCCAGAGCGCCGCATACGTTGCGCTGACAGAGGCGACGTTGCGCGATGCGGGGATTGAGTTTGAGAAGCCGTCCGACGGCGTATGGCGGATAAGGGGCGGTCAGAGCTACCGCATGAGCGGCGGACGCGAAGTCGAAGGCGACTGGTCGCAGGCTGCGTTCTTCCTTGCGATGGATGGCGTAGAGGTCGATGGTCTGAACGCAAAGTCGCTTCAGGGAGACAGGGCGGTGGCGTGGCTGCTTGATTCGCCGCTTGTCGATGCCGGCCCCGTCCCGGATCTAATACCCGCGCTTGCCGCACACGCCGCATCGAGACCCGGGGAGACGAGATTCGTCAACTGCGGCAGATTGCGTCTCAAGGAAAGCGACAGGCTCGAATCGACGGCGGCGATGGTCAACGCTGTCGGCGGCGATGCGCGGATCGAGGGCGATGTGCTCGTCGTGCGCGGATGCGGAACGCTGCGCGGCGGCATGGTGAAGACCAGCGGAGACCACCGCATAGCCATGTCGGCCGCAGTGCTCGCCTGTTCAGCGTCCGGGCCTGTGGATGTGGACGATGCATCGGTCGTCGCAAAGTCGTACCCCGGTTTTTGGAATGATTTCGATGGTCTCGAAAGGACAATGAAATGAGCAGTACATTCGGCAGAAACTTTCGCATCGCAATTTTCGGCGAATCACACGCGGCGGCGATCGGCGTGGAGATCGAGGGGGTGCCTGCGGGATTCAGGATAGACATGGATGAACTGCAGGCGTTCCTGAATCGTCGAGCGCCCGGCCGCGATGAATTTTCCACGCAGAGACGGGAGGCTGACCGGCCGGAGTTCCTCTGCGGCGTAAAGGACGGCATTGCGACCGGTGCGCCGATAGCCGCGATAATACGCAACGGCGATATGCGGTCGTCCGACTACGGAAACGTCGCCAACGTTCCGCGTCCCGGTCATGCGGACTATCCGGCGGAGGTGAAGTTCGGCGGATGGCAGGACAAGGCCGGGGGCGGGCACTTCTCCGGGCGTCTCACAGCGCCGCTGTGCATGGCGGGCGGAATAGCGATGCAGATGCTGAGGCGTCATGGCGTTACCGTCTCCGCCAGAGCGGTGCGGATTGGCGGAGAGACAGATGAGGAGAGGATGCGGGCGGCAATTGCGGCGGCGCGCGCCGATGGCGATTCTGTCGGCGGCGTTGTGCAGGCGGAGATATCCGGATTGCCGGCGGGAATCGGCGATCCGATGTTCTCTGGCATGGAGAATCGCATTGCGCAGGCCGTGTTCGGGATACCGGCCGTGAAAGGCATAGAGTTCGGCGAAGGGTTTGCCGCCGCAGAGATGAAAGGCAGCGAAAACAACGACCCGTATGGAATTGTGGACGGCAAGGTCATGCCGCTCACCAACCATGCCGGCGGCATCCTGGGCGGAATCTCTACCGGCGCACCGATTGTGTTCCGGGTGGCGTTCAAGCCAACGCCGTCCATTGCACGGCAGCAGGATTCCGTTGATCTCACGACGGGGCATCCGGTCAAACTTGTGGTCAAGGGGCGGCACGACCCATGTGTGGTGCTTCGCGCCGTACCGTGCGTGGAGGCCGCCGCTGCGATTGCGGTATGCGATGCGGCTGCTTCCATGCTTTGCGCCATGCAGGATCGAAAATCGCAGATCGGCCAGTCATAAGCCGACGAACCCACGGATCGACAAACGGCAAAAGGTCAACCTTCAAACGGAAAATCGATGATGAATTGCGCAAAGATTACGGTCGGCATCAGAGGGATGGGGCTTATCGGCGGATCGTTCGAGAAGGCGTTCCGGAAAGCCGGATATCGGGTGGTAAACCTCAAGGACGCAACCGCTGCGTCCATAGGCGAATGTGGGCTTGTGGTTGTGTGCCTTCCTCCCTTGATGGTCGCTCCATGGATTTCCGAACACGCCAACGACTTTGCGCATGGCGCAATTGTTACGGATGCCGCCGGTGTGAAGGGTGTGGTGTGCGAAGCGCTTGAGCCGGTCGCGAGATCTGCGAAGTGGACATATGTCGGAGGCCACCCCATGGCTGGAAAGGAACGCAGCGGATATGCGAACTCCGCCGCAGACCTGTATTGCGGTGCATCGATGATATTCACACCGTACGGCTGGACAGATCCGGCGGCAATTGAGCGGTTGAAGTCGCTGTTTGCCGAAATCGGATTCTCGCGTTTCGCAATAACAACGCCGGCGCAGCACGACGAGATGATAGCCTACACGAGCCAGCTTGCGCACATCGTGTCATCGGCATATGTCCGCGACAGGCTTGCGGCGTCGCATTCAGGCTTCTCTGCGGGCAGCTTTCAGGACATGACGCGGGTTGCCACCGTCGACCCAGACATCTGGACGGCGCTTTTCCTCTCTAACAGCAAAGCGCTTGAGGAGGTGCTTTCAAGACTGATCGAAAGGCTCGGCGGGTATCTCGATGCGATACGCAACGGGGACGCCGCCGCGCTGCGGACGCTGCTGGCGGAAGGGCGTCGCGCCAAGGAATCGTCCATGAAGGGAGAATGAGATGTCGTTGAAATGCGGATTGCTTGGCGAGAGGCTTGTGCACAGCAGGTCTCCTGAGATACACAGCCGGCTTGGCGGCTACGAGTACCGCCTGTACGAAAAGACGCCTGAGGATGTGGAAGACTTCGTGCTGCACGGCGACTACGACGTGATAAACGTGACCATACCGTACAAGAAGATTGCGTTTGGACTGTGCAATGAAGTCTCGCCTGTGGCGGCTGAGCTTGGGAACGCAAACGTTCTGGTGAAGAGGCTCGACGGAACGCTCTTCGGCGACAACACGGATAAGGCGGGTTTTGAGAAGCTTGTGGAAGTCGTCGGTGTGGACGTGCGCGGAAAGAAGTGCGTTGTGCTCGGCACCGGCGGTGCGGCGATGACCGCCGCCGCCGCGCTGCGCGGACTTGGCGCATCGCGTGTGACGCACATCTCCCGCTCCGGCGAAGACAACTACGGGAATCTTGAACGGAACGCCGATGCCGCCGTGCTTGTGAATGCAACCCCGGTCGGGATGTTCCCGAATGTAGATGCGCAGCCGGTGCCGCTGTCGGCATTCCCGAAGTGCGAAGCGGTGATAGACCTGATCTACAATCCTTCGCCGACAAGGCTGCTCGCGGAGGCGGAGAGGCTCAACATACCGAATGTCGGGGGGATGCCGATGCTCGTAGAGCAGGCGCGTCTCGCAAGCCTGTACATGAACGCCAATCTCTATCTCTACGGTGCGCCCGGATCCGGCAAATCGACGTACGGGCGGCGTCTGTCTGCGGAGAGGGGAATGCCGTTTGTGGATCTTGACGCGGAGATAGAGCGCAGATGCGGCATGAAGATTGCGGAGATGTTTGCGCGGGATGGCGAGAGCGCGTTTCGCAAGGTCGAGAGCGAGGAATTGAGGCGGATTGCATTGACACCTGGACAGGTTGTGGCTCTTGGCGGCGGGGCTCTGCTCGATTCTTCATCGCGCAAGGTTGCGGAGACCACTGGGCGCGTGATTTTCATTGAATGTGACGAAGCGGAACTGCTTCGCCGCACGGCCGCTTCATGTGAGCGTCCTCTGCTTGCGGGCGATGCCGCCGCACGGCTGCGCGATCTTCTTGCCGCCCGCCGCGAACACTACGCCTCGTTCCGGGAGCGGATATCGGTTCCTGACATCAGCGCGTAAGTTCCATCCCCCCCCCCCACACACACACACTCTCTCTCTCTCTCCCTCCATCACCACCACACGCACGCCTCCGTGCGAGACGACAATACTCCACCATCGCAAATGCGGCATCTCCGGTTGCGGAGAGGCGTGAGATCAACGGTGGGTGGAATGTCCCATGAAGAAATGCTGAATGTCCAATCTTTCAGGAACGTGTTCAGCATTTGATGAACGGGTCTATTGAAACCTCGACGAGTGTTCCATAAGGGGTGTACGCCCATGACGAACTGCGGCGTTCCGTTTTAGGTTAAGTTACACTTGCCTAACAGAGGAACGATGTGCGATAATTGCACTCATTGAGGTGAAATTCTCGCCGTGAACAAAACCGAGGAGAAAAGATGAGCGGAAAACTGGAGACGATGACGCCGGAACTAAAGGCGTTCATCGAAGAGTGGAAGCAGAAGCCCGGCAACCTGATCATGGTGCTGCACCGTGTTCAGCAGACATACGGGTACATACCCCGTGAGATTGCGATCGAGACGTCGCAGCTGCTTGGCGTCCCCCTCGCCAAAATATATGGCGTGATTACGTTCTACAACTTCTTCCGTCTTCAGAAGGCGGGCAAGTACAACGTGCAGGTGTGCCTTGGCACTGCGTGCTATCTGCGCGGCGGCGACGACCTCATCAAGGAGTTCGAGAGGCTTCTCGGCGTCGGCCTCAACGCGACGACCGATGACGGACTTTTCTCGGTGGAGGCGGTGCGCTGCCTCGGATGCTGCGGTCTTGCGCCGGTGGCTGTCGTGAACGGTGATGTTCACGGCAAGCTTGAGACGAAGGACGTCAAGGGGATAATAGACAGGTACCGCGCCCAGGGTTGAGCGGCATACGGCAAACAGGAATCTGAAAGGAGCAACAATGGCTAAGCTAACACTCGACGATCTGCGCCGTATGCGCAGCGAGAAGCAGAAGGCGATGGAGATGCGCGACAACTCCAACAAGGACGTGCAGGTCATCGTCGGAATGGGTACGTGCGGCATTGCCGCCGGGGCGAAGGAGACGTTCTCCGCGCTCATCAATGCGCTCAACGAGAAGTCCCTGACCAATGTGCTGGTGCGCCAGACCGGTTGCATGGGGCTTTGCCACTCTGAGCCTACGGTTGAGGTCGTCGTTCCGGGAATGCCGTCGGTCATCTACGGGCATGTGGATGCGGCGATGGCGCGGGAGATTGTCGACAGGCACATCGTCGGCAAGGCGCTCCTCGACGATTCCAAGATATGCGACAAGCCGTCCGTCGACATCGTCAAGAACGGCTGACGGACGTCCGGCGTTAATGCGAAGACGGATATAACAGGAGAGAAAACGCAATGGCATACGAATCATATGTACTGATCTGCGGCGGCACGGCGTGCTGTTCGGGCGGCGGCGACAAGATTGTGGACGCCTTCAAGAAGCAGTTGGCGGAGGCGGGGCTTGCCGAGAAGGTGCAGGTTGTGGCGACGGGCTGTCTCGGATTCTGCGAGCAGGGACCGATCGTCAAGATCCTTCCGCAGGGTACGTTCTACGTGCAGGTGCAGGAGAAGGACGTCTCCGAGATCATCGCGGAGCATCTCATCAAGGGACGCGTCGTGGCGAGGCTGTGCTACGACCCGGAGCAGGCCAAGAAGATGGTGGCCGAGGCCAACATCCCGTTCTACCAGAAGCAGTACCGCATCGTGCTGCGCAACTGCGGCGTGATCGATCCGGAGAAGATCGAGGATTACATAGCCCGCGACGGCTACAAGGCGATCGAGAAGGTTCTCTTTGAGATGACGCCGGAGCAGGTCGTGGAGGAGATACTGAAATCCGGGCTTCGCGGACGTGGCGGCGCCGGATTCCCGACAGGGCTGAAGTGGAAGTTTGCGCAGCAGCAGCCCAAGGGACAGAAGTACATGGTATGCAATGCCGACGAGGGAGACCCCGGCGCATACATGGATCGTTCCACGCTGGAAGGCGATCCGCACTCAATCCTTGAGGCCATGACCGTAGCAGGATATGCAATCGGCGCCTCTCGCGGGTTCATCTACATCCGTGCGGAGTATCCGCTTGCGATTCACCGTCTGCAGGTCGCCATAGCCCAGGCGCGCGAGCTTGGGCTTCTCGGCGACGACATCCTCGGAAGCGGCTTCTCGTTCGACATCGAGCTGCGCTTCGGCGCCGGCGCATTCGTGTGCGGCGAAGAGACGGCTCTGCTGCAGTCCATCGAGGGCAACCGCGGAATGCCGAAGCCGCGTCCTCCGTTCCCGGCGGTGAAGGGCCTTTGGGGACGTCCTACGGTGATCAACAACGTTGAGACGCTTGCGAACATCCCTGTCATCATCACCAAGGGCGCAGACTGGTTCAGCAAGATCGGTACGGCCACGACGAAGGGCACGAAGGTGTTTGCCCTCACAGGCAAGGTCAACAACTCCGGTCTTATCGAGGTGCCGATGGGTACGACGCTGCGCGAAATCATCTTCGACATCGGCGGCGGCATCCGCGGCGGGCACCAGTTCAAGGCTGCTCAGACGGGCGGACCCTCCGGCGGCATCATCCCGCCGCAGTTCCTCGATACTCCAATCGACTACGAGAGCCTTGCCAAGATCGGTTCGATCATGGGTTCCGGCGGTCTGATCGTGATGGACGAGACGGACTGTGTGGTCGACATCGCGAAGTTCTATCTCGACTTCACGGTCGATGAGAGCTGCGGAAAGTGTGCACCGTGCCGCATCGGCGGACGCAAGCTTCTCAACTATCTCAACAAGATCACCGACGGACGCGGCACGGAGGACGACATCGTGCAGATGGAGAAGATCTCCGATGCGATGTGCAAGGCGTCTCTCTGCGGTCTGGGCCAGACGGCATCGAACCCCGTCCGCTCCACGCTCAAGTACTTCATGGACGAGTACATGGAGCACATCAAGGAGAAGAAGTGCCGCTCCGGCAAGTGCTCGAAGCTCGTCAAGTACTCGATCACCGCAGAGAAGTGCAAGGGCTGCACGCTCTGCGCACGGAAGTGTCCGGTGAACGCAATCAGCGGTGTTGTGAAGAACCCGCATGTGATTGACCAGACGAAGTGCATCAAGTGCGGACAGTGCGAGGCGAACTGCAGATTCGGAGCCATCAGCCACGGTTGAGCGGCTGATCAGGAAGAAAGGTTTTAAGACAATGGAAACGGAAATGATTTCTGTCGAGATCAACGGCAAGACCGTTGAGGTGCCCAAAGGCTCCAACATCCTTCAGGCCGCCAAGAAGGCCAACATCAAGATTCCTACGCTCTGCTATCATCCGGATCTCAAGCCGGGTGCAAGCTGTGGAATCTGCGTGGTTCGCCAGCTTGTGCCGAGCCGGACTGAACCGGGCAAGTTTGTGCCGTCGCCGAAGCTTCTCCGCGCCTGCTGCACCGAAGTTACGCCGGGCATGAAGATCATCACGCACGATCCGGACATCGTCCAGGTGCGCAGGACGGTTCTTGAGCTTGTCCTTGCGAACCATCCGCAGGACTGTCTGCAGTGTCCGCGCTCCGGCTCCTGCGAACTGCAGGAGATCGCGGCGGACTTCGGCATACGCGACATCCCGTTCCCGAAGGAGGTGCTGCACCGTCCGGTGGACAACTCCACGCCGTCGATCGTGCTCAATTCCGACAAGTGCATCAAGTGCGGACGCTGCGCTGAGGTTTGCCAGCAGATGCAGAACGTGTGGGCTCTCGAGTTCATCGGACGCGGCGAGAAGACCGTCATGGCTCCTGCCGCCGGTGTTCCGCTCGCCGAATCGCCCTGCATCAAGTGCGGACAGTGTTCTGCACACTGCCCTGTCGGCGCCATATACGAGAACGACGAGACCGAGAAGGTCTGGACGGCTCTCCGCGACCCGGAGAAGGTCTGCCTCGTGCAGATTGCGCCTGCCGTGCGTGTCGCGCTCGGCGAGGCGTTCGGCATGGAGCCGGGTGCGCTTACGACCGGAAAGATATACGCGGCGCTCAGGATGCTCGGTTTCGACAAGGTGTTCGACACGAACTTCTCCGCCGACGTCACGATCATGGAGGAGGGCACGGAGTTCATCAAGCGCTTCACGAAGGGCGACAACCTGCCGCTTTTGACAAGCTGCTGCCCCGCATGGACTGATTGGATGGAGAAGTACGCACCGGACTTCACGGAGAACTTCTCTACGGCCAAGTCCCCGCAGCAGATGCTTTCGGCGCTCGCCAAGTCCTACTGGGCGGAGATGAACAAGGTGGATCACACGAAGATCCACATGACGTCCATCATGCCCTGCACGGCGAAGAAGTACGAAATCAGCCGTGACGAGCACATGAACGCAACCGGTTCGCAGGATACGGACGTGGTGCTCACGACCCGTGAACTCGCACGCATGATCAAGGCGGCCGGAATCGACTTCAGCAGCCTTGAGGACGAGCCTGCCGACAAGCTTCTCGGCGCATACACCGGCGCCGGCACGATATTCGGCGTCACCGGAGGCGTGATGGAGGCGGCTCTGCGTACGGCGTACTGCCTCATCACAGGTGAGGCCACGCCGCCGAGCATCGAGTTCAGCGAGGTGCGCGGGATGGAGGGCGTCAAGTCCGCCTCCATCGACATCAAGGGTACGAAGGTCAACATCGCCGTCGCCCACCAGATGGGCAACGTCGAGAAGGTCATCGACCAGATCCGCGAAGATCGCCGCAACGGCGTGAAGCCCCGGTACGACTTCATCGAAGTCATGGCCTGTCGCGGCGGATGCATCGGCGGCGGCGGACAGCCCTGTTTGGCAACGGATGAAGTGCGCGCAAAGCGCACGGCCGGTCTTTACGCCGACGATGAGAAGAGTGCGTTGCGCATGAGCCATCTCAATCCTGAAGTCCAGTCCCTCTACAAGGACTACCTCGGAGAGACTGGCGCGAACGGCGGCGAGAAGGCGGAACACCTTCTCCATACGCAGTACCGCAAACGTGAACTCTACCACTTTGAGGGATAAACCCTCGGTTGGGACGCAGAACGCCGCCGTTTGGCGGCGTTCTGTGGTATAATTCGTGTGTTTGGAAAGGGAATACTCCCTTTCCGCGAATTGGAGAGAAGATGGGTGGCTTTTGTGGAGTGGTTTCATCGGACGATTGCGTAAGCGATCTTTTTTTCGGCACGGACTATCATTCGCATCTCGGAACGCACCGGGGCGGGATGTGTGTGCTTGGCGACAAAGGGTTTCAGCGTTCGATTCACAACATACAGAATGCGCCGTTCCGCTCGAAATTTGAGCGCGACGTTGCGGCGCTTGCCGGTTCTGTCGGACTTGGCGTGATATCCGACACCGATCCGCAGCCGCTTGTGATGCGGTGTGTCCACGGTACGTTCGCGCTCGTCACCGTGGGGCTTATCACGAACATAGAGGAGTTGATGCGGGAGATGTTCGAGGAGAACCGTCTCCAGCTCCAGTATTCCACGACATCCGGCATGGTCGGCCCGACGGAGGTTGTGTCCGCAATCCTTGCATCCGCAAGCACATTGGAAGAGGGCGTGAAGCTCGTCCAGCAGAAGGTTCAAGGCAGCTGCTCGTTCCTGATGGTGACGGAGCGCGGCCAGTTTTTCGCGGTGCGCGATCGGTACGGACGCACACCGGTCGTCATCGGACGCAAGGCCGGTGCGATGATCGCCCTGCAGGAGTCGTGTGCGCTCGCGAATCTCGGCTACGAGTATGTGCGCGATCTCGGTCCCGGCGAAATGGTGGAGTTGACCCCTGATGGCGACCGTACGGTCATCGCACCGCGCAAGGAGATGGCGATATGTTCCTTCCTGTGGGTCTATTACGGCTATCCGGCATCATCCTATGAAGGGCGCAACGTGGAGATGTCGCGTTACCGTTCCGGGGCGTTCCTCGCGAGGCGCAACCCGGTGGAGGCGGATTCGGTCGGCGGAGTGCCGGACAGCGGCACTTCCCACGCGCTGGGATATGCGCATGAGGCGGGAATCAAGTATGCGAGGCCGTTCGTGAAGTACACCCCCACATGGGCGCGGTCGTTCATGCCGCAGGATCAGAAGCAGCGGGAACGCGTCGCCGCCATGAAGCTCATACCCATTCCGGGGCTTATAAAGGACAAGCGGCTCGTCTTCTGCGACGATTCGATCGTGCGCGGCACGCAGCTCGGTCAGCAGGCTAAACGCCTCTATGCCGACGGTGCGAAGGAGACTCACATGCGCATTGCGTGTCCGCCGCTGCTCTATCCGTGCCGGTTTCTGAACTTCTCCCGCTCCAAGTCGGAGTACGACCTGATAACGCGTCGCTACATCCGCGACCGTGAGGGCGCCAACGCGGACATCTCGAAGTATCTCGACCATGATGGGGAGCCGTACATGGCGATGGTTGAGTACATACGCAAGAATCTGGGGCTTACCTCGCTTGCGTTCCAGCGTCTCGATGATCTCGTGTCGGCGATTGGACTTCCGAAGGAGCGGCTTTGCACATACTGCTGGGACGGCAAGGATGTGTCATGCAGCGGCAAGTGCTGCGGATGCCCCTGTTCTGGGGCTGCGGCGCAGTGACAAAACAACGAAAGGGATATGACCATGTCAGGTTTTCGCGAAATGGATTCATCGTTCAGGCGCGGTTCGCTGCTGGCGGCTCTCGCCGTTGCAGGTGTCGCTGCGATTGTCTATGCCTTGACCATGGCGGACTATGTCTTCCCCGGAACGTCTGCCCGAATGTTGGTGCAGTGGTCTGGACTGGATGTGCTTGAGTTCCCGAAGTATCCGCTTTGGGGATGTTTCGTCAAGCTCTTCGGCGGCGCGGGGGCACTTGCATCGATTGCGTTCCGTACGAATGCGCTTTCCCTCATATGCGGAGTGATCTCTGCGTATCTTGTGTGTCGGCTCATGGCTTTCGCCGTATGGCAGAGCGTGAAGCACGAGGCCTCCGTAAAGTTCGCCAAAGGGGCGTCGCTCATCGCGGGCATCGTGGCCTCGCTCGTATTTGTGTTCTCCACTGCGGTGTGGCAGAGTTCGACGCACCTTGAACACAGGATTTTTGACGTGATGTGGGCGCTTCTCGCCATGCGTGTGGTTCTGTTTGCCGCCGGGCGTCCTCGTCTTGCAGTCCCGGTCGCGGTTGTCGCCGGATTGTTCGTCGCTACCGGTCTTGTGGAGAGCGCAATATTCGTTCCGTACTCCATAGTGGTGTTCTTCGCTTTCCTGCTTGTTCTTGTCAAGAACGGCAATGGTCTTTACGGCGCCGCAACCCTCTACCTGCTGTCGCTTGTTGTCGGACTTGCCGTGTTCATCAAGTGCGTTGCCGCCGGCTACCTTGGCACTGAGGCCGCAGTGGCTGCCAAATGCACTTCGTCAGTGGGCGTGTTCCTCCATGGGCTCAAGGATGCCCTGCGCGAGGTGCGGGGCTGGTTCTCGTGCCCCGGCTGGCTCGCGATCGTGTCGCTCACGGTCGTGCCTGCCATCGCCTGCGCATTTGCGGCGGCCCGTGCGCTGAACAACGACCGTCGCTGGAGCCAGTATGCGTTCCACCTGGCGATGACGCTCTGCGTCGCGTGCGCGACGGCGACGCCTCTTGCGCCTGAAGTCGTGCTGCGTCCGCTCGGCATATCGCCGGTGGCGACATCGACCTTGGTTGCGCTCGTCGCCGGCTACCTTGCCGCATACTGGTATCTCCTTGCGCGCACCCCGCTGCCTGTCGCGGAGTTCAAGGAGGATGGCGTCGACATCGCCGTCCGTATCGGTCGCGCCGTCGCTCCCGTGTTCTGCGTGGCCCTTGTGATCGTGCTCGTGCTCTCTTCTCTCGTCAATGCATTCAACTGCGGACGCGGACGAGGTGAGTTTGCCGACAGGTGCGCGAAGGAGATGCTTGACGCGATGGGCGACCGCACATGGTTCGTGACCGACGGCACTCTCGATGACCATCTGCGCATCGCCGCCGCAGCCGCCGGAAGGGAACTCAATCTTGTGTGCCTGCAGCGCGACATGAGCGATTCCTATCTCGATGAATTGTCTGAGCTTGTGGAGAAGCGCGGACTGAAGGCCGGACGCACAGATCTCAAGATGTCGCTGCGCCTCGGTGTGCTGCCGTTCATCCAGGATTGGTTCACCGGCGACACGAACATAGCGAAAGAGGCGGTGGTGTTTGGCGTTCCGGATTTCTGGTACATGGCAGAGCACACTCCCGCCCCGGAATGCATGTTCTTCGGTGGCGTCACAAAGGCCAATGCCGCCAACGGCAAGGCGCTTGCGGAGAGGTTCAAGAGCTTCTGGGGCAGAATCGCGCCAGCCCTCTGGACGGAGCGCAACAAGGAGGGTTCCAGAAACATTGCCCGCTGCGATGATCCCGTGGAGTCCCTCAGACTCCAGCTTCGCCGCCATGTCGGATTTGTCGGCAACAACCTTGGTGTGTTTCTGCAGGATTGCGGCATGAATGACGAGGCGTTCTCCGTCTATGAGCTGGTGCTGAACACGATCGATCCGGACAACGTCTGCGTGCTGTTCAACGAGTTCGAGATGGCGCGTGTGGGCGTGAAGTGCGCGGTTGCGAAGAAGCTTGAGATCGAGCGCAAGCTGAAGGCGATTGTCGACGATCCGAAGCGCAGGTACGTCCTGTGGTCGCTCTCCCGCTACTATGGCTACATTCGCAGCCCTGAGATCTTTGCGCGGATGGGATACGCATGGGCGCGGTCCGGACAGACCGGCAACGCCATTGCCCAGGTTCAGAGGGCGATAGACTTCGTGTCCGCCGACCGCCAGACAAGCCTTCTCAACATGATGGCGGCCATCTATGCGAGCGGAAACCAGCTTAAGAAGTCCAGGGCGGTCTACGAGCAGGTACTTTCGTCCGACGCAAAGAACAGGGACGCGCTGATGGGCATGGCGCGCATCGCACTCCAGTCCGGAAATGAGAGCGAAGCCCGCACATACCTCGAACGTGCGGCGGCGGGTGCGCCGAAGGGTGAGGGTGCAGGAATCGAGATGGCGATGCTTCTCATGATGAACAACGATCTCGATCGTGCGCGCATGGAGATGCAGAAGATAACCGATATGCATCCGAAGAATCTCCAGGCGTGGTCTCTGCTCGCCGGTGTGCTCCTTCAGCAGGTCGATCAGGCAAAGGACAAGGCGGTAAAGGCGAAGGTGCTTGATGAGCTTGAAAACCTGATCCTTGCGAAGATGGAGGCGATATCCGACGACCCTCGCGACTATTTCGTGCAGATGACGAGAGGTCTTGTGTACATGAGAAAGGGCCCGGCGTTCCGCAAGCAGGCGCGCGATGCGTTGGTGATTGCGTCGCTGTCGCGCCCCGACGTATCCATAGCCGGCGACATGATTCTCGGACTGGACATCGAACTTGACGATGGAGAGGCCGCTGAACGCCATGCCCGCATGGTTCTGCGCCGCGACCGCCACAACAGGCTGGCCAACTACGTGATGGGTTCGCTCAGGCTCAAGGAGGGCGACTACTC
Organism: uncultured Lentisphaeraceae bacterium; assembly: GCA_964440985.1. Lineage (GTDB taxonomy): Bacteria > Verrucomicrobiota > Kiritimatiellia > RFP12 > UBA1067 > UBA1731. The sequence continues at coordinate 17,099 of CAYTWE010000030.1, forward strand.
CACCGCCGAGACGTTCCTCCGGCTGAGCGTAGATGTGGAGCGTCCGTTGGCGGCCGCGCAGAACGACCTCGCGGAGGTCCTGCGCCGTCTTCAGCGCTACGATGAGGCGGAAACGTTCGCCCGTGCGGCGGTGAAGACGCAGCCGAACCTCTATGTGGCGTGGGAAACGCTTGGATCGTCCCTGCTTGACCAGAACAAGAATCTCGAAGAGGCTGAAAGCTGCGTGGAGAAGGCGATCAAGCTGTCGAAGACGGAGACGAAGGTCGACGACATCCGTATGCAGATTACGCTTGCCCGCGTTCAGATAGCGAGAGGTGCGATTGACAAGGCCCGCAGTACTTTGCGCTACATACGAAAGCGCATGGCGGAGCTTTCAAGCTATGACCGTGATCAGTTCGAGTCGCTCGTGAAGGCGGCGTCTGTTTCCGGTAAGTAGGTCTATGTGTCTTCCGCAGGTTCGGTTGCGGAATCAGCCGCCGAACTTGCGGGACAGTTCCCTGTTGGAGGTGAATATCATCACCGGTCTGCCGCGTGGGCAGACGTATGGCATGGATGTGCCGCACAGCTCCTCGACGAGTTTCGTTGCGGATTCGGTGGTGAACCTGTGGGATATGCCGGCGTATGATCTTGCGATGGATCGTGCGATAAGCTCTTCGCGCCATCTGTCGCCGCGCTTCGCCCCGGCCTCGCCTATGTCATGGACGACTGAGGCGATCATCGATGCGGCGTTCTGTCCGGCAATCAGAGACGGTACGGCATCGATTTTCCAGGTGTCCGTGCCGAATTCCTCCACCTCGAATCCCTGTTTGAGCAGAATAGGCCTGAAACTTTTGAGACGCGCCGATTCGAGCGGAGAGAAGTGTACCGTCTCCGGAATCAGCAGCGGTTGCGAAACGGATGCGCTGCCGTATGCCGCCATAAGCTTCTCGTACGCAATACGCTCCATCGCCGCCTGAGGATTCAGCGTCACTATCCCTGAATCAGTCTCAAGCAGGAGATATCCAGATTCTGTGTTCGCAAGCACCTTGAACGAGCGCCAAGGCCCGGTGACGGATGCCGGAAGACGAATCGGATCGTGCCCGGAACTTCTGTTGTCCTCCGGCGTCGCTGCGACTGCGGGGGATGGCGGTGTGATGTCTGACGAAGTCGCTTGAGTTCCGGAGCCGGCTGTTTCCGGAACGAACCGTATCTTTCCGGATTGCCAGGAAGACAGGTTTGGCTGAAATGGAGCTGCAAACGGTATGCCGTCGGAGACAGCGGGCGGTTTTGGCGCCTGCGCGGCGTTGCATTCCTGTTGATGCACGTCGGAGACTGATGGCTGCGTACATCCTGCATTGCTGCGGTGCGTCGTCCCGTTGAGAGCGGATGTCAGCGCTGCGACAATGGCCGCCTTTACGTCTGCGGGATGGCGGAACCGAACTTCACGCTTTGCGGGATGGACGTTTACGTCGACCTCATGCGGCGGGAGTTCTATGAAGAGAAACATCGAAGGTCGCGATTCCGTCGTACTTGAAGGATATGCCTCCTTGAGTGCGTACGCGATTATCGGCGCTGTCGCCGGCCGTCCGTTCACGAACACGAACTGTTCACGTCGCACGGCATTCGGCGAAGGGCGCGATATGTAGCCGTGAACGGCCACGCTGTTTTCGGTGGGTTCGCCGGAATGCGCAACCGCCACCAGTTCGTCTGCGAATTCGTGGCCGAAGAGCGCTGATATGCGTTCCTCCAGGGTTGCGCCGGGCGCAAGACGGTGCAGTTCACGGCCATCTACAGAGAGCGAGAAGCCGAGCTGCGGATGTGCAAGAGCGCACACCGTGAACACCGACTTGATGTGGCCCTCTTCAGTTGCGTACGAGCGCATGAACTTCTTTCGGGCCGGCACGTTGCAGAAGAGGTCGCGCACCTCCACACACGTTCCGGGCGGTGCACCGCATTCGGACACCTCCGCCATGTTGCCCGCGTTGACGACAATGCGCGTTCCTGATTCCTGTTCACGCTCCCGCGTCGTGAGCGTGAAGCGGGACACGGCGGCAATGGAAGGAACTGCCTCGCCTCTGAATCCGAGCGTGTCGATCCTCTCTATGTCGTCGACATCCCTTATCTTCGACGTGGCCTGGCGTTCGAGCGACAGCAGCGCGTCATCACGGCTCATGCCGCAGCCGTTGTCGCGTACGGAGATCAGTTTCTTCCCGCCGGCGGTGATGGCTATGTCTATTCTGTCCGCTCCTGCGTCAATGGCGTTCTCGACAAGTTCCTTCAGTGCGGCGGCGGGACGCTCCACGACCTCCCCTGCCGCAATTTTGTTCGCAACATGGATTGGGAGGATTCGGATGTGTCCGTCGCGCCTTATGGCGCCGCTTCCTGTGTCGTTCGGCATTTTATCGGCCAAGTGTCAGATTACGCCTGAGATATGTGGGGATGTCGAGATCTTCGTCGTGCCACATCGTCTTTTCGGAATCGGAGAACCTGTCCGGTGCAGAGAGCGCTGCTTCGGCGCTTTTGCGCTTCCGTGCCTGCTCCTTCTGCTGGTGGTGCGTCTGCACAGCGCTCTCCTCGAACACGAGCACGGCCACCGTCAGCCTTCCGGAGAAGACCTCCTCATCGTTGACCGTTCCAAGCTGGAACGCGGCTTTGCGCCCGAAGGCGGAGCGGAAGCCATCCGCGACCTTCGCGACTTCAGAAAGCCGCAGGTCATCACCCGCAAGGATGCCCATGAATATTGATTTCGCCGGTGTGTGCGGGCCGCAGGAAAGCAGACGCGAGGCCGAAAGGGCGGAGAGGACGTCGTCGGCGCGTCCTGCGCCCTGCGATGTCGCAGTTGCGAACCTGGCGCGTCCCGCTCCGGCGATGGCTCTGCGCAGGCGTTCTTCGTCGAGAGCTATGTAGCCTGGCTTTCCGATGATGCGCCAAAAGAGCGTTATCGCCGTCGCGAACGTATCGGCCATCCGCTCGAACGAGTCTTTCATGCTGTCGCTGGATGATGGGTCTGCGACGAGGATATCAAGCGGCAAGGCGACCGATGCGTCCGCCTCGTGCTCTATCGACCCAAGCGCGGTGCGGGCGCGGTTTGTCCTCTCATCGCCTTCGAATGCGAACGGTAGCGTCGCAAAAACGATGGAGACGATGCCCTTGGATGCCATGTGCTTCACGATTTCGGCGGTTGCGCCGCCGCCAGTTCCGCCGCCGAGCGCAGCGACTATCACCGCTGTGCGCACACCTTCAAGATGCGGATCGATCACCTCCGGGTTGTCGTGAAATGCGGCGCGCGCCTCTGCGGCAAGGCCTCCTGCGCCGCGTCCGGCAAGCCGGTCGCCGCCAAGCAGCGCAAACGGGATGTCTGATGAAGCGCCGGACGATGCATCTGTGTCAACGGCGAGTGCGCGGATTGGAGAGCCGTATGCACGGCGTATGCCCCGCACCGTCGCGGCGCCTGCGCCGCCGACGCCGAGCAGGAGGAGCGATGACTGGGTGTCTGTTTTCATCTGTGTGGCAGAAACTTCCTGAAGATGCTCTTGAACGGGTCGAAGAACGACTGTTCGTCGGAGTTGCGCTGTTCAAGCAGCAAAGCTCCGGCGATTGTCGCGTACATGGCTGGGTGCGTCTCCTTCTCAAGACCCTCTATGCCGGGCGCAAGCGATCCAATGCGAACCGTTCCGCCGAAGACGTTCCTAGCGAGAGCTGTCACTCCGGCGAGATACGCGCCGCCGCCCGTCAGGACAATCCCGCCAGTCAGCCTGTGCAGGGCGCCTCCGTCGTCGAGCCTTTCGCGCAGTACGGAGAAGAGTTCTCCCATTCTGGCGTTGACTACGGTGTCGAGTGCGCTCATCGGCACGGAGGCGCCGCCGGCGGATGTCAACGAGGACGGCAGTTCAATCCGTCCCGAGCGTTCCTGCGACAGTACTGCGTGGGCCGATCGCTTCAGCGTCTCCGCCTGCGCCAGGGACAAGTTGAATGCAAGACGGATGTCGTTTGTGACATGGTCGCCGCCCACGCCGACAGTGCCAGCGTTGAACATCCTGCCGTCGGCGAATGCGGCGTAGGAGGTGGATCCGCCGCCGAGGTCTATCAGAAGCGTACCTGCCGCCTTGTCTTCCGGGGAGAGAGTCGCCTCGGCGGCGCAGCGTCCCGCGAAATAGGATTCGGATATCTCAAGCTTTGCGGAGGATGCCGCCGAACGGGCGTCTTCAATGCGGGCCTTGCTGCCATGCACCATGAGTGTGCGAAGTTTCAGGATCTTTCCGGACATCCCTTTGGGCGATGTTATGCCGTTTAGGCCGTCAAGTCCGTATCCAAGTTCGGATGTGTCGAGGAGTGTGCGGTCGTCTCCGATTCCGGCGTCACAGGAGCGGTTGTAGACCTCCGTGATGTCGTCTTCGGTGACTGTCTTGTCAATCTGCCATTGCGACTCGTACTGCCCGGTGCTGATGTGCGGACCCGACACGGCGAGCGCTGCGCGTCCGATGGAGTATCCGTTTTCGCTTTCGAGGTGTCTCAGGAGCGACATCACCGACACGCTGGTCTGGTCTATGTCCGTTATCTGGCTTTTGCGCACGCCGGAGGACGGAATGTCGCCGTGCGCGACAATGGAGATTCGTCCGGGGCCGAGCGGTTCGGCGATTGCGATGACTGTGCGCGAAGTGCCGATTTCAAGAGCTGCAATTGGGTCTGATAGGTTCATTCGCTGTTCATTCAACCTTTGTCGGATCGTCCGCGTAGATGCGGCTTGGCGTATGCCAATCCGTGACGTTCCAGAGTTTTGTTCCGGCGGCGACGTTGCACTTCACCACAGACGTAAGCCGTGCAAGCTGATTCGTGAGCGAAATGCGGGATGCCTTGGACGGCTTGTCCATCTCCTCCCACGCGATCTTTGCCCGCGAGGAATCGCCAAGCGTTGCGAAGACGTAATCAGGCTTGAACGTCTCAACCTCCTGGATTTTCAGAATGTCGTACTCCGGGGCGGATGCCTCCTGCAGAAGGTGGAGCGCCGCCAGCCCCATCCCCGAGAGTGGCTTGCCGTAGTCCACCGCATTCTTGTCCTTTTTCGTCACGCGGATGATCGGCAGAAGGGCGGTGTGCTTCTGGGGATACCAGAATATCACGCCCTCGCGGTCGGCGACTTTGTTTTTCGATGCATTTGCGCCGTTGCCGATCACACGTGCGACAGGAATGCGTTCTATAACCTCGATTCGCACGAAGTTTGGCATGCGGCGTGAAATCTTGATGTCACGGATGATTGGCAAGGACTCAAGCAGACTGTCGCGCAGTTTCAGAAAGTCCACGTGCGCGAGATTTACGCCGTTCGTAAGCCCGAAGTGATTGACTATGAGACGCGGTTCGATTATCTTGCCTCCGACGATCTCGACCTGCTCCCCGGAGTCGGTCACGCAGCACTGGCGTTCATACGTCTCCGCAAGCTTTTCACACACCGCCTTTATCCCCCATGCGGCAAGCCCGAATGCGGCGATGCACACGAAAATGACGGTGGTCAATGCCCTGCCGTTTCCTTTGGATGTCGTCGCTGTCCTTCTCTTCATGTCTCGGTCGCTCTGTTCTCGTCGGCGCATATTGTATCACATGTGCGGAACGCCGGTTGATGCGTTCCGTCAAACCCTGTCAAAAGCCGCCGAAGCGACTATCCTGTCGCACAGTTCAGGGAATGAAATGCCGGCCATGTCCGCCGCCTTGGGGACGAGGGAGTGCCCTGTCATGCCTGGAAGAGTGTTCAGCTCAAGGACGAACGGACGCGACTTTGCGTCGATGCGGAAGTCCACGCGCACCACACCCCTGCATCCGCAGGCGCGGTATGCGTCGACCGCAATCTGCTGTACGAACGGTAGAAACGGATCGTCGGGGAAGATGTAGCGAGTATCATTGGAGTTGTACTTCTCGTCGTACCCGTACCATCCGTTCTTTGCGCAGATCTCAATCACGGGGAGCGGTCTGCCGTCCATCACGGCGACCGTCATTTCGCGTCCGTCGATGAACTCCTCGACCATCACCTCGCCTTTGCCGCCCTGTGCCGCAAGGGCGGCGTCGAGCGCGGGCTTCCAGGTGCCTGGCTCCGTCACCTTCGAGATCCCTACGGACGAACCGTCGCACGGCGGTTTGACGACGACGGGCGGCGCAAGCGGCGGGGTTTCGGCGCCAGGCGACGCAAGCGTCCATTTTGCAGTCGGGACGCCGTTCATCTCAAGCACCATCTTTGTCTTTATCTTGTCCATCGCGATCTGCGACGACCTTGCGCCCGGCCCCGTGTACGGTATGCGTCTCGCGTCCAGCTCCTTCTGGACGCCGCCCGATTCGCCCCAGCCGCCGTGCAGTGCGAGAAAGCACACGTCACAGTCCGGAACTGCCTTTGTGGAGTTCTCTTCAAGCACAATGGGGATGACATCGTATCTGTTGAGCGATGTCAAGGCCTCGGCGACATTCCTGCCGCTGACGAGCGACACGTTCCGTTCGTTCGAAACGCCGCCCATAAGTACGCATATTTTCTTGCGGTTCATATGATGTGGATTATAGCACAACCGGAGGCCGCCTCGACGGCTTATTCCTTGTTCATTGCCATGCTTCATGCAGCTGTCGACACAGTGTTTGCCGTCCTGCCTCGTTTTCACTCCTGCGCCAGATGTTCAAGGGGCGCTGTATTGCCGAATGTCCAATGCGTCTGTGCCATGTCGCGCTTCAGGTTCGCACGGATTATGCTTACACCGAGACATCAGACGCACAGAGAAGAATTTACGCAAAGGATTTCACCGGGCGATTTCCGGCTCAGTTTTCCTCTCGAACACGTTGTAAGGCACGAAGTCGCGCTTGGCGCGGATGCTCATCGACGGGAACCAGACGTCGTCCTTCGTCAGCCCACACGCCTCCACCATGTCGAGAGCGTATTCGAGTCGGCCGAAATCGCCGTTCACGTTGTTCGTGCCGAACGTGAACTTGATGCCGCGCATCTTCGCCATCTTGACGATCTTTGCGCTGGGGATGTTGTAGCGTGCGTTGATTTCAAGCGCAATGTGATGCTTTGCCAAAACGTCAAGCACACGGTTGATTCGCGCATCAGTCCAGTGTTCGTCGTACTTCGCCTGCATCGGCGGCGGCAGATACGTCGCGTTGGCGTAGATGTCGACGGGTTCATTTGTGAGGATCTTCTCTATCTGCTCGACAAGGAAATCCATCCACTCCTCGTGCGTGCGTCCGTTCAGCCGGAACTCCGCGGGACGGTAGATGCGCAGGGGAACGCCGCCGTCCACAATGGTCATTGAATCGGTGAACATGTAGTCGAACTGGAGCAACTGCCCCTTGGAGAACTCGTATGGCCATTTGCGTCCTTCGCCTTGGACGCCCCGCAGGAACGGCAGAGGTGTGACTTCAGCGAGGTATTCGGACGCTTCTGCGTCGCTGCGCAGCATCCGTCCAACGCCGCCCTCGCCTACGTTCGGCGCAATCCCGTAGTTGATGCCGTAGTTGAGCGATTTCGCGTGAGCCAGTTCCTTCGTCAGTCCGCCTTTGAGGTGGACATGGAAGTCGATGACGGGGAAGTCGCGCTGCTGGGCGCGGATGGCGCGGTCGGTCTGCTCGTCGATGGGCGGCATCGTGTCGGCTGGATTCGTTATGCCGTCCGCTATCGGCGTCAGCACTATGTCCGAAAACGCTACATGTCCCTTCACGCCGTAGAAGACGAAATCGCCACGAGACAGCACCTGATCGCGATGAGCTGCGCTGCGCCAGGGCTTCGCTGGCTCCGTGTAGCGGACGACAGTCTGCCCGCCCACTTTCACTTCGATGTTCTTTTCGCGGACGGACAGCTCAAAGTCGAACGCCCGCCCGTCTGTACCCAGCGAACGGTAGAGGTTGCGGACGGATGCGAGCGAACCCGTCTTGCGTGAACCGTCGATCTGCCCGTTCTTGAAGAGGATTTCATACCCCCTCACGGCGCCATCTGAATGGAATGCGAGACGAGCCTCGGCACCCGCGTCGGACAGCACCTTCGCACTGAGCGTAAAGTTCCGGACGTTCTCGCCGCACGGGAGACGCGAACCGTCCACCGTTGTCACGGTAACAGGCATTGCTGCTGACAACAGCGGAACCGCCCACAGCATAGACAGGAGTTTCTTCATGTTCAATTCTTTCAGAGACTGTTTAAACAAAACAAGGCGCATTGTACCATTTTCCCTCTTGTCAGGCATGGCAGTCTCTTGCGTCCGGCATTTGATGAATTGACCTTTCGAATCATGACATGGGTTTCAATACGGATTTTGCTTCGTTGTGGCGAACTGCGAATGTTGCGTCTTTCTGAATATGTTGGAGATTCCTCAATCGGGCAAGAAAATCTCCGCCCCCCTGTAAACAAGGGGCGACAACAAAGGGCGACGTTGCGGTTTTCATGTTGCGCCAAGTGAAGACTCGGTTGCAGGAACGCGGAGCGCGTCCACTGCACACCCGCGAAGAGATTGCCGGCGAACAGATGCCGCAGGGGTGTTGCCGCTTTCGCCGATCGGTAGTTTGGCAGATGTTTCGCCAATCGGTAGGGCGGGGCGTCCCGTCCCGCCGTTGTCGTATGTGACAGTGACGTCGCGCCCTACTCCTCAACTCCAAAACTTCCCGCAGCGGAAGCAACAACCTTCTGCGCCCTACCGCATGATACAACCCGGCGCGACAGGGACGCAACGTCTCGTCCGCCAAGAAAAATTGGGGAACCGCCAGTCTGCATATGCACTTGACAGTGAAAAAAAAAATGATATCTTATAGGACGCTTTTGGTGCAATAGGATTCGTCGGCGTTTGAATGGCGGATTTTCTGATGGTCGCCTCCATTTGCGTAACGGATCTGACGACAGCGAAAAGGGAAGAGGATGCGTTTTTTTCGTATTCCGTGGAGATGCATTTTTCGCGTGATACGGGAAGAAGGCTGGCTGCAAGAACGAGAATTTTTGTCCAAGGGGCTTTGTATTCGGGCGTTCGCCTGAAGGCTCGGCGGATGAATAAATGAAAAAGGAGACAACTCATGAAGAAACTGATGGTGGCCGCTGCTCTTGCGGCATTGGCGAGTGGGTGCATTTCAGTCAACAAGAATGATGGCGGAAACTCCTGTCTCAAGCCTTGTGCGGTCAAGGATCGTGTACACGTCAAGTACGAGGTCGGTAAGGATCGCGTTCAGGCGTCCGACCAGCTCAACTGCCTGTTCGGGTTCATCTGCTGGGGTTCGACGGCTCATGTTGCCGACCAGGGCGAATTCGGCTTCGGCGCACTGGCGAAAGCCAAGAACGGTGCGTATGCGAACGCCTGTGATGAGGCAAAATGTGACTCGATAGCGGCGGCACGCTACACAATCAAAACGGATGACTATTTCGTCTTCAAGAAGGTGAAGGCGGATGTCTCCGGCTATCCGGTTCGCGTCGTCGGGACAGAGATTCTTGATGCATCCAAGGATCCGATGCCTCCCTGCAAGGGAAATGGCGGCAAACTGCCGTTCTGACGGACAGTTCGTGTCTGATGCAATGACGGGGCGGCACATTGTGTGCCGCCCCGCCCTGTTTTGCGGTCCTGCGCCGAATATCGCTGGACTTCGCGCCCCGCTGGGTGGCTGAAATCCAAAACAAAGAGAAGTTTGACGCATCTATGCGGATCGCCGAACATAAATTCGAAGCTTGCGGTAAGCGGTCGATGCGAGTAATGCGAGGCTCAATAATGCGCTCACAAATTCGATATGCTTCTTCCGCCTTCCGCCGCCGAACATCCTATGAATCATTCATTTCGTCTCTTTCTTTGCTGATGAAAGGGTCAAGGCGGCGTATGTCAATTAAGCCGTGATGCGTAGGCGAAGGCCTCAATCACACATTGGAACTTCGCTTGCAAGGCACTGACGGCGCACGCCTTCGACGCGCCGTAGCAGAGCCAAAGAGACGATCAGGGCCGTGAGGACGAGTGTGGCGTCGAACGCCGTCTTGACCCGCGCGAAGCGACCGCCTCGTGCAAGGCGGCATTTTGCGATGCGCCGTCTGGCGCCTTGTGCTTCTTTTGCTGTTTCATTTTGACGCTTCTCTTGATTCTGTGTTCAGCCGTGCCGTGCGAATCAGCGCGGCGGCGTCAGCGGGGGTTCCGACATATTCTGGAGTTC
>CAYTWE010000031.1:0-26541 GCA_964440985.1 uncultured Lentisphaeraceae bacterium
TCGCTCGTCGTCGTCGCTATCGGTCTCATGTGCGAGATTATACCATATGCGCGGAGGGATTTTTCGGCTTCAAGGCAGGACGGGAAAGCACTGACGAAACAAGCGCGGTGAACGGCGCGACAAGCACAAGCCCAAAAGATCCAACAAGCGTCTTAACCATCTCTGCCGATACAAGTGTGGAGTTCAGAAAAGCAAAAGGCGGCGTTCCCTGCGCGGCGAAGACCATCAAAAGCGTAAGATACCCGCCTGAATACGCAAGGAGCAGCGTAGTCGTCATCGTGCCCACGACAGAACGGCCTATTCGCAGTCCGCTGAAGAAAAGTTCGCGGCGCGGCAGTGCCGGATTGTGACGCGCCACCTCATCCACCCCGGCGGCTATGTCCATCGCAAGATCCATCAGAGCGCCAGAAGATGCAAGTATCACCGCGCCGTTGAAGATGTCCGCAAAGTCCAGATCCGGATAGCCGGAATAGAGCAGAGCCTGAACGAACGGCATCGTCGCGCCGGTCACATGCATCGCATCAGTGAAGAACCATGCCAGCAGCAGAGACGCAAACACCCCAAGCATGGCGCCGAGGAACGCACCGATTCCTCGCCGTGTGAACCCGGCCACAAGGTACATTATGACGGCTGTAAGCGCCGAAACGGACACAAACGAAACCATGGATGCGCTCCATCCGGATAGACAGAGCGGCACAAGCAGCTTCCACACCGCGAGGCAGCTGAAGACGAAGCTGAACAACGCCTTTACGCCAGTCCATCCGCCAAACAGCACAAGAAGCAGACAGAACGCGGAGAACAGAAACCCGGCCCATCCAAGCCGCCAATGGTCGCGGGCGATCAGCACCTCCCCTTCCTTCGCACCGCCATCCGGCCATGTCACAAGCGCAACATCACCTACACTGAATTTCTTGTCGAAATCAAGCTGTGCGCGAAGCTCGTTAGATGCGCGGAAGACCTTTCCGGCCGCCTCACCGCCAAGAAGCTCCACTTCAAGATTCTGTGTTCCGTACTCAAGAAGACCGGTGAGCATTATCCCGCTGTCATCGACGGAAACGACACGTGCGCGTACGGGAACACCGCCATCGTCCGCAAGCGGACGCACAGGCGGAACGAACCACATTGCCGCGCAGAGGGCCGCGAACGCGATTGCAGAAATTGCGTCTCTGCGCCTCATGTTCGGGCTATTTGAGCAGAAGTTCCTTGACGCGACGGCCGATATCCGTGTTTTCGGCCATGCCCATGAGGATCTCCGCATGGCGTCCCTGCGCCGTCGTGAGCGTGGGGAGGGCGGTGTGATTTCCTGAACTCCAGCCGATTCCAGCGTGTGCGGCAAGCACCCCGCATACGGTGGCGGCGAACCTGTAGCGTCTGCTGGCATCGTACGCCGTCGTATCCGCTATGCGCTTTCTTGTATGCTCCCTGTCCTTCTCGAACGCATCTCTCAGGATCTTCTCCTCAGCCTCCGTGACCTTCATCGAATTCGCCTCTCCGTCAAAGACAAGACCGTAGTTCTCCGTTATCAGCGGCTTGATGCGCTCGAACGGGATGTCAACATCGTCCATAAGCACCTTCTTGACGATTCCCGAAAAGTTTTCGGTCGACATCTTCTGTCCTGCAAGAAGCTCCACCTTGAACTTGCCGCCGGTTCCGGCAAATCCCATGGAAAGCCCACCCGTCTCATGGTCGCCAGTGGTGATGACAAGCGTATCGTCCGGATGCCTCTCGGCGAACGCAAGCGCAACCTTCACCGCATCGTTCAGCCCAAGCACCTCGCGAAGGTTCGTGGCGGCATCGTTGGCGTGTCCGGCCCAGTCCAAAACACCGCCCTCGCACATCATGAAGAAGCCGGCGGGGTTGTCCAGAATCTCAATCCCCTTCTCCACGAGCGACGACAGCTTCGGAACGGACTGTTTTCCGTCAATTACATATCCAAGCCCATTGACGGCAAACGTGCAAAGCGCCTTTGCGCCGGGACGGAGAGCCGTCCACGTCTCGATGTTCGTCGCCACCGTGTAGCCTGCCCTGCCGGCAAGGTCGTAGATGTTGCCGCGATAGAGGGAATCCTTGCGGTCATCCTCACGTCCGCCGAATCCGCCGCCGGCGAAGTAGTCGAATCCACTGTCGACAAGGTCAAGTCCGATTCTGTACGCCTCGCCCCTGCTCTTGCGGTGTGCATAGAACCCGGCCGGCGTGGCATGGGAGATTGTAGTGGTCGTCACGATCCCCACCTTCTTTCCCGTACGCTTCGCAACCTCCGCCATCGATTCGAGCCGCGTCCCGTCCGGAAGCACGCCAAGCATCGAATTGTCGGTCTTTTCACCGCAGGCAATCGCCGTTGCGGCCGCTGCAGAATCCGTTATCACGGCATTGGCGGACTTCGTGCGCGTACATACCTGATACTGAAGCCTGTTCATCACAAGCTCTCCGTATCCGGTCTTGGCCGCGAACTCTTCGGCCACCATGCGCTGCGGCATGGACATCCCGTCGCCAATGAACAGAAACACATATTTCGGACACTCCCCCGCATGGAGCATCGCTACACACAGCGTGAACGCGACAGACGCAATCACCTTTGACATTTTCATCATTTTACCTTTTCCGCTGGAACACCTACAAAATCATAGCCGAGAACCTCGGTGAGACGGATATCCGCAAATTCGCCTACGGACACCTTTTCCGCTCCCTTGAGATGCACAACCCCGTCAACATCCGGCGCCTGGCTCTCAAGTCGGGCGATTCCGGGCGCGACGACAAGCGCGGGATATGTACGCCCGACCATTGCGCCCGCCTTGCGCTCCCATATCCGCTTCTGCGCCGACATTATCTTCAGTGCGCGGGACTCCGCAACCTTTGCCGGCGGCCGTCCCTCCATCTTTGCGGCGGCGGTTCCCTCCTCCGGCGAATAGGCGAACACGCCGAGATGGTCGAACTCCATGCGCTTCACGTCCGCAAGAAGCCGCGCAAAACTCTCGTCCGTCTCTCCCGGAAAACCTGTCATTACGGTTGTGCGCAGGGTTACGCCCGGCACAGACGAGCGAATCCGCTCCGCCGCCGCAAGCGTCGCTTTCACCGCGCTTCCCCGCGCCATGGCCTTCAGGATGGCGGGATCTGTATGCTGAAGCGGAACGTCCACATACTTCACGGCACGAGGGCTTGTGCGCATCCAGTCGAGGAATTCATCGGTGATCTCGCTCGGATAGGAATACAGAATGCGCACCCTGAAATCGCCGCGCATCCTGTCCAAAGACCTGAGCAGCGTGACGATGTCAGTTCCGCGCCCGTCTCTCATGTCCACTCCGTACAGCATCGGATCCTGGGCTATCAGGTTTATCTCCTTCACGCCGGTGCGCACAAGATTCCGTGCGTCCCTCAGGATTGCCCGGAGCGGACGCGAACGGTATCCGCCGCGTATGCCGGGGATTGCGCAGTACGCGCAGCGGTGGGCGCATCCCTCCGCAATCTTGAGATAGGCGAACGCCTTCCCGGAGAACCTCAGTCCCGGAACGCGCTGGCAGTCGAACCTCTTTGGCACACCCTCCCACACATCAACTCCGGGGAACATCTCAGCGCGTTCCGGATAGCGTTCCGGATAGCAGCCGGCCACGACCACGCATTTCACGTCGCCGCTGCGCTTCAACTCAAGCGCACGGCGTATCTCGCGCTCCGCCTCCTCGCGGGCGGAGGCGATGAATGCGCAGGTGTTCACGACAAGCGTGTCGCACTTGTCGGGATCAGGCGCAAGCGTCCATCCCTCGGAGAGAAAACGCCCCGCCCGCACCTCAAGATCGGCTGCGTTCTTCGCGCAGCCAAGGCTCACGAAACCGACGGTCACGGCACAGGGAAGCCGGCAACGAGCTTTGCGGCCTCCGCCTTTATCTTCTGCTGGAGCGACGTGTTGGAGATGTCGGAAAGGATGTCCGCAATCCACCCGCCGATGGTGGCGGACTCCGCCTCCTTCATTCCACGTGTGGTGATGGATGCAGTTCCCACGCGGATGCCGCTTGTCCTGAAAGGCGATTCGGTGTCGTACGGAATCGTGTTCTTGTTCACGACGATTCCGGCGGCGTCGAGCGCTGCGGCGGCCTCCTTGCCGGTCATGCCCTTAGCCTTCACGTCCACGAGGAAGAGGTGGTTGTCCGTGCCGCCGCTGACAATCCTGAAGCCGCGGCTCTGCACCGCCTGGCACATCGCCTTGCAGTTCTTGACGATCTGCGCGGCGTAGTCCTTCATCTCAGGCTTCATCCATTCGCGGAAGCAGATCGCCTTGGCGGCGATTATGTTTTCGAGCGGACCGCCCTGCATTCCCGGAAACACCGCGGAGTCGAGCGCCTTGGCGTACTTCTCCTTGCAGAGCACGAGGCCGCCGCGCGGGCCGCGAAGCGTCTTGTGCGTGGTGCTGGTCACAAAGTCGGCGTACGGCACCGGGGATTCGTGCGCCCCGCCGGCGACAAGACCGGCGATGTGAGCCATGTCCACCATCATTATCGCGCCGCACTTGTCGCAGATTTCGCGTATGCGGCGGAAGTCTATCGCACGGGGATATGCACTGGCGCCCGAAAGGAGTATCTTCGGACGGACCTCCATCGCCTGCCGCTCAAGGGCGTCGTAGTCGAGACGTTCCGTCTGCCTGTCCACCGTGTATGGAACTATGTTGTAGAGCTTTCCGGAGAAGTTCACCGGTGAGCCGTGCGAGAGGTGTCCGCCCTGGTCGAGCGACAGCGAAAGGATTGTGTCGCCGGGCTTGATCGTAGCAAGGTACACGGCCATGTTCGCCGAGCTTCCGCAATGCGGCTGCACGTTTGCGTGCTCTGCGCCAAAAAGCTGGCAGGCCCTCTGACGCGCAAGCTCCTCGGCGGCGTCCACCGGCAGACACCCCGAATACCACCGCTTGCCCGGATAACCTTCAGCGTACTTGTTCATGAGAACGCTTCCGGCCGCAAGCCTGACCGCCCGCGACGAGGTGTTCTCCGATGCGATGAGGTTGATCTCGGTATCCTCCTGGACCACCTGATCCTTTATCGCCTGCCAGACCTCGAGATCCTCGGATGCGAGCAGCGAGAAATCGGCGAGCCGCTTCGCGCGCTCGACCTTCCGGCGGCGGATGACATGGCGCGGCGCATCGTCTGCGGACGTGGAGACAAACGCCGCAAGCATGTCACGCGCCGTCTTCTCGTCCGTGACGTCCGCGCCGATGCACAGCACGTTCGCGCCGTTGTGGCGTCGCGCCGTCTCGGCATCCTTCACAGTGCGGCACAGAGCCGCCCGCACGGTGTGGAAACGGTTTGCCGCCATCGACATCCCGATGCCGGTGCGGCAGAGGAGAACTCCGAAATCGGCATCGCCCTTCGCCACGGCCATGGCGACCTCTTCGGCGTAGTCCGGATAGTCGCAGGCCTCGGGATCGAAGCACCCCATGTCCTGACAGTCCCTGAATGCGGCCATCAGCCTGGCCTTGAGTTCAAATCCGCCATGATCGGCGCCGATAGCAATCTTCATGAGTGTAGCAAACCTTTCTGAAATTTGTGCGGTATTCTACCAAAACGCCCCACAGCGTTCAATAGCGGACGTTCCGTACAAAAAGGGAGGGCAAGCGGTTGCCGGCCCTCCCTTCCGAACGCACAGAGGTGCGCAGTCGGCGTCAGCAGACGCCCTGCGCGACCATGGCGTTGGCGACCTTCACGAAGCCGGCGATGTTCGCGCCGACGACGTAGTTGCCCTTCTTGCCGTACTTGGCCGCCGCCTCGTACGCATTGTCGTGGATGTCCTTCATGATGCCGCGAAGCTTCGCATCGACCTCCTCGGCAGACCAGGAGAGACGCTCGGAGTTCTGGCTCATCTCAAGGCCGGACGTCGCAACGCCGCCGGCGTTGGAGGCCTTGCCGGGCGAGTAGAGGATGTTCGCACCGAGGAACGCCTCGACGGCCTCCGGGGTGGAGGGCATGTTCGCACCTTCGCCGACGAGCTTGACGCCGTGGTCGAGCAGGTACTTGGCATCATCGCCGTTGAGTTCGTTCTGGCGCGAGCAGGGGAACGCACAGTCAAGCTTGTCCGCAATCTGCCACGGATTCGCACCCTTGAAGAACTTGCCGGCGGAGGCAAGTTCGGAGAGCTCGCCGCGCTTCACGTTCTTGAGGTTCATCACCTCGTTGAGAAGCTCCTCGGTGTATCCGTTCTCGACGTAAAGCGTACCGGAACGGTCAGAGAGCGTGACGACCTTCGCGCCAAGGCGGATGAGCTTCTGCGTCGCGAAGGATGCGACGTTGCCGGATCCGGAAACGGCGCAGACCTTGCCCTCAAGCGTATCGCCCTTGACCGCAAGCATGTTCTCGGCGAAGTAGACGTCACCGTAGCCGGTGGCCTCAGGACGGACAAGCGATCCGCCGAACTCGCGGGCCTTGCCGGTGAGGACGCCCGTCCACTCGTTCGCGATGCGCTTGTACTGGCCAAACAGATATCCGATCTCGCGGCCGCCGACATTCATGTCGCCCGCCGGAACGTCGGTGTCAGGCCCGATGTGGCGATACAGCTCAGTCATGAAGCTCTGGCAGAAGCGCATCACCTCGTTGTCGCTGCAGCGGACGCCGGGGGTGTGCGGGCTCTGCTTCGGATTGAAGTCCGAACCGCCCTTGCCGCCGCCCATCGGGAGCGTGGTGAGCGAGTTCTTGAACACCTGCTCGAAACCGAGGAACTTGAGGACGGAAAGATTCACCGTGGGGTCGAAACGGAGACCGCCCTTGTAAGGCCCGATCGCCGAATTGTACTGAACGCGATAGCCGCGGTTCACGCGGACAAATCCCTTGTCGTCAATCCACGGAACGCGGAACATGATCACGCGCTCAGGCTCGACAATGCGCTCAAGGATGGCCGACGCCTCATACTGCTTGTTAGCCTCCAGCACCGGATCAAGCGTAAGGAGAACCTCCTCCACTGCCTGAATGTATTCCGGTTCGTTCGGATTCTTCGCCTTGACGTCCGCCAAGACATTCTGCACGTACTTGCTCATTTTCTCTTCTCTTTTGGTTTTGGGGGTATACAATATCCTCGCCTATCTATAGGCACTTCCCATGCCAAATCGCAGTCACTCCTCCCAACTGTAATCCTTACGGTCGGATTGATGCAATTTTCATGTTTTACATTCCTGCCTCTCGTCAGCGCATTTACATATCCTGTAAGAATTGACTATCTGTGATTACGAAATATGTAAAACCAGTTTTGACGCTGCCGTGGTTACCGTTCAGTGCGCCGACATCCGCCACGGGTCGCAGTTCAGACCGCAGAGGAATTTCGTAAGTGCACAGCGCAGTTCGCGATCCGGCTCAGGCACGACAAGCACCGCTGCGATCTCCGCCGTCTCCTCGTTGCTCCACGATCTGAAACGGATGCCGTCGCCTTCCGGATATTCCGCAACTCGTATCACGGGGTACGGATATGACGTGCGCGAATCCCACGGATAGTCCCACTTGAAGTTTGCCGGCTCTCCGGGACGCCCGAAGCGCGCGCGCTTGTAGGCGCATCCGAGATTGTGCGACGATCCGGCGTCCGTCGATTTCAGTCCCGGCCAGATCATCCTCAGGCACCGCGTATCGTGCAGTCCCATCTCCGGCATCGGCCCATCGGCGTTCATGAATCGGTTGAGGTTGAGAACCGCATATTTCCCGGCCGGCAGCGGATCGAACTTGAACGATATCTCTGCGCCATGGTTTGCGCGGGAAAGACGCCCCCGGAACTGCGGACTTGTCGCATCCGGCGGCATCATCTTCGCCCCGTCCTTCATCTTGGCGTCCTTTGCGACGGCAAAACGCACACCCGTCCCGACAAGCACCGTAAGCGTTTTTTCTGCGCCGCCGTCCACAATCGTCGCTGCGGTGAAGCGCGGTCTGCCGGGCTGGGCCGAAAGTGTCAACCTCCCGTCGGAGAGGCTGGCCTTCAATCCGCCGGACGTCCGCACCGTCGCCGACGGAGATGCGCCGAACACGTCGAGGACTGGACTTGTCACGGGGTCGAACGCATAGAACAGCGTCTCCGCGCCGACAACCGCACCGGAGAATGCGGCGGCCGGAATCGAGATGCGTCCCGCAGGAACCCTGCCCTGCACCGTCACCTTCGCAAGTCCGTCCGAGGCGGCCTTGAGCGTAAGCCTGTTGCCGCCTGGCTTGAGACGGCCGGGGAAGATGCGCGGATTCAGCTGCACCTCCGTGGAGGCCGTGAAGCGCACAATGTCGCCTATCGGCGCATTCACCTTCACGAGATAGGCATACCGCGCCCTTACTGCGTAGTCCGCAGGACTTGACAGCGCACGGAACGTCTTTCCGCCGTCCGTGGATATCTCAAGCGCCGCCGAAGTGCCATCACGCCTCTTCGCCGCGTACTCTGCGTACACGATCGGATATCCGCTGCGAACGCGATAGCAGAATGAGTCCGCCGCAATCTCGCCGAACGCAGGATTCCCCCGCTTGGGTGCGCCGTCAAAGCGGATGAAGCCGTTCAGGTACTGCGGGAAGAAGCGCTCCGTGCGCTGCAGAAACGTCTTCGCGGTGTCGGCATGGCAGAGTTCGGTCGCATCAGGACGGAACGGCGATTCATATCCCCTGTACGGCCCTGTCTTCGTACGGGCGAGAAGATCGTTGCAGTTCCCGTCGTTCACCTGCCACACGCGGAAACTTTCGCCGGGATTCAGCGTGACGCCTATCTTGGCCAGGCTCTCCGGCGGCTGTATCCAGTGTCCACGCGTTGACTTGCGCGTGAAATACTCAGCCGGAACCCCTATCCGAGGAAAGATTCCGCACTCGTCGTCGCCTTCGGCAAGGCCCGCCGCCGTCTCGTTGTCCATCGCCGGGAAGAACCGCCTGAACGACACGTCGTACACATGGTTTCTGCCGCCGTAGAAGACCTGCTGGAAACTGTGTGCATAGCCGGCGGTCTGGACTGCCGGAAGTCCGGCGACCTCCACAAACAGGTTCACGGCAAGGTTGTTGAGCGGTCCGCACTCGAACCCGCAGTAGCCGTTGAACATCCGCATTGCGCTGTATTCCACGTCACGCGGCGCATCGCTTCCGGGATTGAACATGGCGGTGTGGTTCATGAAATAGTCCATGGACGACAGCACGAAGCCGAACACCTTATCCGCACGCTGCCGTTCAGTCAGACCTTCGAGAGCCATGCTGTCCGCAAGGTCACCATAGCTGCGCGTGTCCACGTCACCGTCGTTGAGGACTATCGGGAACAGGAGCGGACTGTCGCCCACGTTCTCCATCTCCACGAAATCCGTCGTCACCTTCTCCGGACAGTTCAGCGAGAACGTCTCACCCGGCTTCAGTGTCGCCGATCTGCGGAACGGTCGCCGCGCCGCCTCAAAATCGGCAGGCGTCGGCAGATCGGGGTAGTTGTCGCCGCGCAGAACCACACGCGGATCGTTCTCAGGCAGAATGCCCTTGGACCAATACGGCATCGGCCGGGCGCCGACAACCACGTCACGCGCTACGCGGCCTACGCCGATCGAGCGCGTGGTGGCGGGAATCACGCCCAGCCCAGTGGCGGAGACGCCGTCGAACCTGCGGTCGAACGAAAACAGCGCACGGGTGTCGCCATCAAGCTTGAACGTCTTCGCCGGACTGAAATCACCGGAATACCGGCAGACAGACGAGACACGCAGCGAATCGGCCAATCCGCAGAACAGCGGCCATGAACCGTCAACCTCGCCGTGCGCACGCGCACTTTGCCACGTCGAGCCGAGATAGAACTCCAGCCCTCCCTCGTCGCTCGGCCACTTCACGTCCGGATCATGCAGTTCAAGTCCGCGCAACTTCTCCACCGGCAGGCTCAAGACCTGCCGACCGTCCACATACAGCTGAGCCGTGCCGCCCGGCATCCACTGCACCGCGAGATGACACCATTTTCCGGACGGCAGTTTCGCGTCGGCAGACCCACTGCACTGCGTATTGAACCGGTCTTTGAGCGAAAGTTCAAGCGTCCCCGGCTTCGGACGGTACGCCAACTGGAGCATCGCGCCCTTCCCGCCGATGCACATGTGCTGACGGAAGCTCTGGTAGCACTGGAACAGGACGATCGGGCGGCACTTCACGACACCACCTACCTTGTACTCATCCGGCTTCCAGTCGCTCTTGAACCATGCCTCAACCGTGCCGGCGTTTGTCGGGAAGAACATCTGCAGCCCGTCACGCTGCTGAACCGCATCCGACCAGCTCGCCAGTGAGCGCGTCTGGTACCAGAACGCATTTTCGTCCAAACCGCCAAGGCGTATTGCGCAGTCGCCGCTCTCGCCGGAGACGCCCTTCCCGAAATTCGAATCGTCGTACTTCGGAAAAGGCAGGCTGTACGCAGGGCGCAGCGCAAGGGACGTCATGCGCAGATGCGGCAGAACAGTCCCTTTGCTCGGCATCCCGTACCGGTCGTGCTTCTTCGCCGCCGAACCAAGCTTGAGGAACAGCCTGACGGTTTTGGCCTCTGTGTGCAGCTGTCCACGCTCGACAAACCTGACCCGCTTGTTCGCCGGCATCATAAGTCCGGTCCACCGCCTGTCGACAACCGACTCCGGCAGGACATTCCCCTTCGCGTCCAACTGACGGACGCGGAGCAGAAAACTCCAGCTTTCGGGCGAAAGGTTCTCGACGTCCGTCTCGAACACGACGGGCTTGCCGCGCATCCCCTCCGGCACCGGAACGTCATACGTGGCCTCCGGCCCGCCGTCGGAACGCGACGAAAACACAAGCGCACCATTGCCGGCGGACTCCACCTTCATTCTCGGAGTTCCGACCCATTTCCCGGACGATGCGAGAGCTCCGCCGAAAAGGTTGTCCGTTGAATCCGGATCGGCAGGCGCATCCTTCGTCCGTGACAGCGCGCGGCAGACAAGTCCAGTCGTTCCCGCCGGCACCTTGAAGCGCAGGAAGACGCTGCCTTCAGACCGTCCCGGCAGCATCGCTGCGGAAAGCTTTTTCGCGCCCTTTGCGGACAGCGCACCGACCGCAAAGCCGGACGGCGGACGCTTCATCAGCTTCGCCAGCTTGTTGGTCGATATCTCGACTTCGTACGGAATCGAGACGTCACGTCGTTCGTTCCACTCAAGCGCAAACTCAAGCGAATCTTTCTGTTGCGGCGTCTGCCCGGCCTGCCGCCCCTGCTTTGCGACAGGGAATGCGCTGCACGGCCAGCAGGTAGAGGCATCCCACGGATATACAGACATCTGGAATGGGGCGGTCGTGTCGCCAGATCGGCATGGATATTTCACGATGAGGCGATTTAGGCCTGTACGCGCCGGGATGTTCATCGTCGAGGACGTGAGCCTTATGCGCTCGCCGTTGAGGAACGCCACGGCGCGGTCCGTCCAGTTCGGCGCAGTGCAGCGTAGGATGGTCACGGTGTTGCTCTGGGTCTCGAACTGCACCGCCGCAACCTCGTAGGCGCGGTTGCCGCGAAGAAGCGCACGTTCCGCTTCCGTGTAGGGTCGCGGCTGCGGCGATGCGCTGTACCACGCCGCCCCGGCGAACGAGACGCGCTTCCACCCGTGCCGTCCGAGCGCGGGCAACACACCGTCCGCAGACGCCCGGCACAACACGCCGTCATCCGCGTCCAGCACATCCATTGGCCCTGCATGGAGAACCGCATCCGCAAGGTTCGGCGCCCTTTTCGCGTCCGGCGTCTCCGCAGTTGCCCACACGCGGCGGCGGACGCCGCCAAGAGTGAAGTCCACCGATGCGGCATAGGGCGAGGCGCCAAGCGGACGCGGCAGATAGTGCGCCCCGGCGCCACACTCTATCGTACGCACAACCGTCTCGCCGGGGGCGACGCGCCCGATGCGGAACGTCTGCCGCCGCGTCATCCACTCCGGTGCGAGATGCACCACGCACCATATGTCCTCAAGCGCCTTGCCCCCGTTGTTCGCAATGGACACCTTCACAACGCCCTTTGCGCGGTCTGGAGTCACGGCAAGTGCAACGTCCTTTCCGCTGCGCGACACATTCCGCACATCGTCTGCGATCCACGCGCCCGGCAATGCGCAGCCGACATCCGTAAGCATCTTCACAAGACGGCGGGAGTACTGCCCGCTGTACGACTTCTCCAATGCCGTCTGCGGCGTCACACGCGGCGCCACGTTCCGTCCGCACTTCATCTCGGCCGCGATCCGCGCCTCAAGCACCCGTCGGCAAACCTCGTTCGCGGAAAGCGTCTCAAGCGTCGCAAGGTCGAACTCGGGCGCATCCCTTCCGTCCGCCGCCGCATCGAACCTGCGCACCTGCGGCGGCACTCCGGCGATCTCGCGCACCACGGACGGATCCTCGTGCACGTCCTTCACCTCAAGTTCAGGTGCGTTGGACGCCTTGACCGCCTGACTGCGAATCTTCCCAATGCGGATGTTCTCGGCATGCAGTCCCTTTGGCGGAAGTTCCGGATCGCCGCGCACCTTGACGGCATATCCGGCGTCGGCGCACGTCACGTTCCGGACAACGATGTTGGATATGGCGGTAGGCCACGTCTTTGCCGCCTTCTTCGTCAATTCCTTGACCGGATTCCCGTCGTAGAACATCTCCGTCTCAAAAACTGCGGTTCCGGCGGATACGCCCTTGATGTTCTCCATCCACACGTTCTCCACAAACGCGCCGCGCTTCGCGTTGGTCTTCACGAACAGGAAGCGCCAGCAGTCGGACTCGACCGTGCAGTCCGTCATGTAGATGTTGCGGATTCCGCCGGAGACTTCGCTTCCGATCGCAAGCAGGGTGTGTCCATGCACAGCCCGGCAGTTGCGGATCACGACGTTCTGCGTAGGGATGTTGCGTTTGCGCCCCTCTTCGTTGAATCCGCTCTTGATGGTGTAGGTATCGTCGGTCTGGTCGAGGGAGCAGTTCTCTATCAAGGCGCGGTTGCACGAATCAAGGTCAAGACCGTCCGTGTTCGGCCCGGTGCATACGGAATCGACCCCGCGCATCACGATGTCCTCGCATATCCGGAAGTGCATCGTCCACGCAGGCGAACCGCGAACCTTGACCCCTTCCACGCGCACGTTCCTGCACCTCTCGAAGTGCATCACCTGCGGACGCGGAAAGCCTCTCTGCGGATTGAGCATGAAGTTGTCATGCCAGTAGGCGACGTCGCTGAGTATCGTTCCGCCGCCCATGACCGCCACGTTCGTGCATCCTGTCGCCCCAATCAGCGCCTGATGGGTGATCGTTGGACGTCCGTTCGCCCTGAGCGGGGCGCGCATGACGATCACCGGGTCGTCCGGAAAGTGCAGCACCGCCCCGTCCTCCACCACAAGCGCGACATCGCTCTTGAGGCGGAACGCGCCGGATATCCATTCGCCGGGCGGCAGAACTACGCGCCCGCCGCCAGCCTTCGACGCCGCCGCGATTGCGGCGTCGATCGCCTCCGTGACTGGTTTGCCGTCCTGCTTCGCGCCATATTCAGTGATGGGGAAGTCGCGGGACGGCGGCGTCCACTCCGCCACCGTCAGCGGAAACGGCGCACCCTCAACCACTATCGGCTTGACTTCGGCGCACACCCCTGAGCATATGGCAATGGCAAACAGCGTCGCCGACATGGTTTTTGCGAAAGACGATCTCATTCCTCTACCCTTTCTGTCATGGCGACCCGCAGATCCGCCGACGACATCCGCCTTACGGCGCAGCATCATACCTCACGGCTACGCCGGTGTCACTATCGAATGCTCACGATCGTGCCGGTGTAGCTCACGTTGATGCGTCCGGCGTTCGGGAAGTGATCGGCATAGCGTACGTTCGCAGCGCCAGATGCGGCATTGCCGTACGTACCTGCCGAAAGCCGCCTGCCGTCTGCATCGTATGCCGCCGAAACCGTCTGCGACATCCCAGCGGGAATGTCGATCTGCCACGGATCTTCATCCGCGCCAAGCCACAGCACAGTGTTTCTTCTGCTGAAGCATCCGCCCTTGGCAAGCCTGAGCGTCCCCGATCCTGCAACTGTGACGTTTGTGCCGTTGAGCCATGTGGCGTTCTCCGCGAACTCAAGCGTTCCGTTCGTGACGGCAAGATCGCCGCAGGACGCAAAAGCGCGGTTCGTCAAGGTCAGCGTACCAGTGCCGCCGTGCAGAATCCCCACGCCGCCGGTGATGTTTCCGGTAACGTACCTGTACCCGGAAGGATCGCCGTCGTGCCATCCGTCATACACCTCGACCATCGCCGGATATTCGCCGGTAAGCGTCCCACACTGCAGAACCGCCAGCTTCTCGCAGCGCTGCCTCGTTCCATGGACGTTAAGCGTATAGTTTCCTTTTGTCAACGGCTTGCAATCATT
Organism: uncultured Lentisphaeraceae bacterium; assembly: GCA_964440985.1. Lineage (GTDB taxonomy): Bacteria > Verrucomicrobiota > Kiritimatiellia > RFP12 > UBA1067 > UBA1731. The sequence continues at coordinate 14,290 of CAYTWE010000031.1, forward strand.
GGCGGCGCCACCATCCCCGCCAACCTGCACAAGTCCGTTGGTCAGAACGTTGTCCACGGTCATCTCAACCGTCAGCGTTTTGATATAGTCGCCGTACCCGAGGATGAAATAGGTGAACGTATTGTCCGGAACCTCGAACACCACACGCCCCTCCTGCGGATTGAACCCTGCGGACTGACAGCAGTTGACAGGAACGTTCCGGATGCGCAGCGTGCCGGTATTGTACTTGCGGAATGAATGGCTTCCGTAGAGGCCGCCGGAGAGGATCAGCTCCGAGTTGTATTTTGTCTCCACCCCCTGATGGTCGTAGATGTAATAGCGGACATACCCGGTCACTTCATTTGTGGTGCCGGCCTCCGTGGTGATCGAACGGCATCCGATCTTGCTGTCCACCCATATGGATTTTCCGATTGTGGCGTTGTTGAGAAGCAGACCGTACACCGCGTTTCCGCTGGAGGCGTCGGCACTTGTCGTATCGGCCCAGGTATTCAGTTTGATGTGGATTATGTCGCCCGCAGTCTTGTCCGCCGGAACGCCAGTATACAGTCCTCCCGGATTCGACAGTACGCCGCTTACGCGGACAAGGCTCGTCGTCATCGCCAACCTACCGCCGAACCAGTTCGTGCCCTCGAAGCGCACCGAACCGATCCGGTTCGCGTAAGGCCCGTGTCCATCGACCATGATGCTGTGCTTGCCCATGTCCTCTTCCGTTTCGCGCAGTGCATTGCGCACTGTCAGCGTCTGGTTGGTGTCGACATGGAGTGTTGCCGCCCCGGCGATCTTCAGCGGCGTGTCAATCACGTAGGTGTGCGCCGTGCAGTCCGCACCGTTCGTCACGGCGGAAATGCCGTCTATGACAGTGACGGTATGTTCCGGTTCGCCTCTGTTGATGGAAAAGCCGCCCTCACCTTCCGCCGCCCTGAACCTGATTGAACCGAATACAGCATCATCATCGGCAATCGCCACGGCACCAGACCGCGCAAATGTTGCGTTCACGCTGCCGCAGGTGAAATCGAGCGGTGAAGCGTCCCAGTTGCCTTCGACCGTGAGCGACTGCGATTCCGCACCCGTCCACGTCGCGCCGATTCCGGTTGAATCAGCAATTATCGTTCCTGACTTCAGCTGCGGCAGATTCTCCGGAGTGAAGAACCGACCCGCATTCGGCTGGCCGTTCACGGTAATGGACTTGACGTATAGAACCATGTTTGTCGGCAGCGAAAGCGATGCGTCTGCGCCGAGGGACAAGCTCTCTATCGTCGAAAACGGTGCCGTCTTCGCCGTGGAGGCGTTGAACGAGCCGTCTACGGCAAGCGTCTTCACGGACGCAAACGCAGGCAAGGAGTTGGTGGATGCGCAGATGAGGGATGCGCCCTGCGCAACGGTTATGGACGGCGTTTCGCTGAACCTGGCATTTCCGGTGATCGCAAGCGTACCGGCGCGAACCTCCGTTGTGCCGGTGAACTTGTTGTGGTTGTGCGTGAACGTCTGGACAAATGCGGAGTTGTTCCGGGAATCGAGCACGAGCGAAACGGAACCCATCAGCGGAGCGTATGTCGTAAGGTTCTCCACGCCGCCCGTTATCGTCAACGTCGCCGCTTCCGATGACGTCACGCAGTAGGTCTTCCCGTCACGCCCAACATTCTCGTGCACAAACGTCTTGTTCCATCCTTGCCCAATCGGAATCGAAGTAAACACAACCTGTGAAAGGCCGGCGACGGTCTGGTCGTATCCGTTCATGTTGACGCACGAAAGCTCATAAGTCGGCGTCTCACCAGACAACCGCCAGGCGATGGCCGCTCCGCCAAGGACATTCGCCGCTCCGCATGACAGATTGTTGTTGCAGATGATGATTGTGCCGATGGAGCTGTATTGGTTGTTCAGCGCAAGCGTTCCCCCGCCTGACCACGATTCGCCGCCCCAGAGCATTTTGGCCGTGACTGGGCCGTTTACCGTCATGGTGCCGTATACATGAAGGTAGATGCTCTTGCCTTCGGCGCTCAAAGCGCCATCGAAAATTGTGGAGGGGCCACCGTTTTTTGGATTGCTCGTACTGACCGGATTGTGCCGAAGCCTGAACGAGCGGGTGCCGGTTATGTCGCCCGTGAGATGCGTGTTTTTGTAGAAGACGACGTTATAATCAAGAAGCGAGCTGCCTACGTCCTTGTCTCCAGTAAAGGCAAGCGGATTCGAGAACACCGCATAGCCACCCGACGATGCGGCGGCGTTGAAATGAACTCCTGCCGCCATAGACGAAGTAGACGAAACGGTAACTGTTCCGGAACCGAGAGCGCCAACAGTCTCAGCGGACACAGCACCTTCCGATATGACGATGCCGCCGGAGAAGTCGTTCGCGGAATTGGACAAGGCAAGCGTACCCGCACCTTTCTTGAGAATCGAGCCTGACCCCGTCACCTTCTCTGAGATGCGGTTTGTCGTACTGCCGCCGGCAACGGCGTACTCCGTCTCCCCGTCAAGGTTCACCTCCGCCGCTGCGGCAAACGCCGCCGCGAACGACGCCAGCAGAACACCAACCTTCATGTCAGCCACCTTTCGTTTTGCGATCCAGTTCCATCACAGCGCGACATCTGATCCGTTTCAGACATCCATACTGCAACACCTATCCCACACATCGCTTCGGTAAGATATCACAAAGGCTATAAGTGCGCAATATCATTTTTTTTTTACGCACATTTTTTCAGATTTGAAAGGCCTCGCCGCAAGATCGCATTTCATGCCGAAAACATCGCGCATACGCGCATTTTCGTCCGGAAATGCTCATTTTTGGACGGCGCATTGACCGGCATACGGAGAATTGATAAAATATCGTCCCCATGAAAGCGAAGTTGCCGCCTGAAATAGACGTATTGAAAGAGATCAGTTCCGTTCTCGTCTGCGAGAGGAACGTGCGGGACATCCTCGAAAAGGTGCTTGAGATACTTGAGGTGCGGATGGGGACGCTTCGCGGCACGTTTACGTTGTTGGACGGCGACGAAGTCTCCATCGAGGCGTCACGCGGACTTGGCGAGACCGCCAAGGCACACGGACACTACAGGCTCGGCGAGGGAATCACCGGCATCGTGGCGAAGACCGGACGCGCCGAAGTCGTGCCGGACATCCGCAGGGACCGGCGTTTTCTCAACCGCACGGGGGCGCGCAGCGGCAAGGAGTCGATTGCGTTCGTGTGCGTACCGCTTGTGCATCTCGGCCAGGTGATAGGGACGCTCTCGATAGACCGCTCGAATCCGCCGGAGGGGACGGCGGATTCGTTCAACCGCGACGTCGCCCTTCTGCAGATAATCGCCAACATCACGGCCGATGCGGCTGGCGTATGCCTGAAGGAACGCGAGGAGCGCGAAAAGCTTGAGACGGAAAACCGTGAACTGCGCGGGCTGCTCACCGAGACGCCGGGAGACATCATCGGCAACTGCCGCGAGATGCGGGCGGTGTACGAGCAGATACGTCAGGTCGCTCCCTCGGACGCCACCGTGCTGATACGCGGAGCAAGCGGAACGGGCAAGGAGCTTGTGGCGAGAGCCATACAGAAGGTGTCTCTGCGCAAGGACAGGCCGTTCATCACGCTGAACTGCGCCGCCCTTCCGGAGGCGCTCGTCGAGTCGGAGCTGTTCGGACACGAAAAGGGAGCGTTCACGGATGCCCGCGAACGCCGGATCGGACGCGCCGAGGCGGCGGACGGCGGTACGCTCTTCCTTGACGAGATCGGAGACCTCTCCGTTCCGCTGCAGGTGAAGCTCCTGCGATTCCTTCAGGACAGGACGTTCTCGCGCATAGGCTCAAACGACGAGATCCACTCGGACGTGCGGTTCATCGCGGCGACAAGCCGCAACCTTGAGAAGATGATGCTTGAGGGACGCTTCCGCGAAGACCTGTACTACAGGCTTTCCGTGTTCCCGATATCCATGCCCGACCTTGCATCGCGCACGGGAGATCTGCTGCTTCTTGCGGAGCACTTCATGAAAAGGATGAGCCTCAAGTACGGAAAGAAGGTCACGAAGCTCTCCGAGCCTGCCGTGAACATGCTGCTCGCATGGAAATGGCCGGGGAACGTGCGAGAGCTTGAGAACTGCATCGAACGCGCAGTGCTGACCGCGACGGACGACACCATACACGGATACAACCTGCCGCCTCAGCTGCAGTCCGAAGAATATGCGGAGTCGCCTTTCGGCAAAGAGGCCGGGGATAGCGAAACCTTGGCGGAGAAGCTGGCGGCGTACGAAAGGCGCGTTCTTCAGGAGGCGATACGCCGCAACGGCGGCAACCGCAGCGCCGCCGGACGGCAGCTTGGCGTAAGCCCGCGCATGATGAACTACAGGCTCTCGAAACTTGGCATTGCCGACAGGATATAGCCGCACAGAACGGCGCAAAAAGGCATTTGAAAGGACGACGGTTATGGAAAGAGTGATTCCAGAAAGAGGACGTGAATGGATTGCGATCCTTGACTACGGTTCGCAGTATACTCAGCTCATAGCGAGGCGCATACGCGAAATGTCCGTGTACTCGGAAATCGTGAGCTGCCGCACAACGGCGGAAAGCCTGCGCGACAATCCGCCGATAGGCGTAATCCTCTCCGGAGGCCCGAACAGCGTGTTCGAGGACGGCGCACCGACCGTCGACCCGGCGATATTCGGACTTGGGGTTCCGGTGCTCGGCATCTGCTACGGCATGCAGCTCATGAGCCAGAAGCTCGGCGGCAGGGTTGCGCCGGGCGTGGAGCGGGAGTACGGCAAGATGACGATAGAGGTCATGCCAGGCAATCCGCTCTTTGAGGGCATCCCCGGCACCATCACGGTGTGGATGAGCCACGGCGACAGGGTAGAGGCCATCCCTGCGAACTTCGAGCGCGGCGCGGTGTCTGCGACCTGCCCGTTCGCCGCCATGTTCGACAACGACAGACGGATGTACGCGCTACAGTTCCATCCAGAGGTCGTCCACACCCAGTACGGAACGCAGATTCTCGAGAACTTTGCGCTGCGGATCTGCGGCGCAAGCCAGGACTGGAATCTCGGCGGCTGGGTCGAGTCCACCGTCGAACGCCTGAGACGGCAGATCGGCGACGACGAAGTGATACTCGGCCTCTCCGGCGGCGTAGATTCGTCGGTCGTCGCCGTGCTGCTCAACAAGGCCATTGGAAAGAGGCTTCACTGCATCTATGTGGACAACGGCCTCGGACGCTACCGCGAACCGGAACAGGTCGAGGAGATGTTCAGGAAGAACATTGGCCTTGACCTCACAATTGCACGGGCGGCGCCGCGATTCTACGCCGCGCTGAAGGGCGTCGACGAACCGGAGGCGAAACGGAAGACCATCGGAAAGCTGTTCATTGACGTGTTCGCCGAAGAGGCTCGCCGCTACAGCCACTGCCGCTACCTTGCCCAGGGCACGATATATCCGGACGTGATAGAGAGCCGCTCTCCCGTCAAAGGACCGTCGCACACGATAAAGAGCCACCACAACGTCGGCGGGCTGCCGCCTGACCTGAAGTTTGAGCTTGTCGAGCCGCTGAAGGAGCTTTTCAAGGATGAAGTCCGCGCCGTCGGCAGAGTGATGGGCATGGCGGACGAACTGCTCGACAGGCAACCCTTCCCCGGGCCTGGGCTCGGCGTGCGGATTCTTGGCGAAGTGACCGAAGAGAAGGTGAAGATTCTGCAGCTCGCGGATCTGCGGGTTCAGGAGGAGGTGCGCAAGCTTCCGGACTACAAGACGATATGGCAGACGTTCGCGGTGCTGCTGCCCTGCAGATCCGTCGGCGTGATGGGCGACCAGCGCACTTACGAATACACCTGCGCAATCCGCTCGGTGAACTCCATCGACGCCATGACGGCGGACTGGACGCGGCTGCCGTACGACACTCTCGCTGCGATGTCGAACAGGATCATCAACGAAGTGCGCGGCATCAACCGCGTGGTGTACGACATCTCGTCCAAACCGCCCGCCACAATAGAGTGGGAATGATGGACGCTTGCGCCATGTGGTATAATTCTCGGCCACATGGCAACGGTAGACCACAAGGAACGGCGGCGGCTAATCGTCGCGAATGCAATGCGGCTTTTCGCCAGCATGGGATTCGCGAAGGTTTCGTTTCTCGACATCTCGAAATCCACCGGGCTTGCCCGCACTGCGCTATACCGCTATTTCAAGACGAAGCGGGAGATATTCGACGAAGCAATCCATGCGACCACGTCTGTGATAAGGTTCGAGCTTGGCAGGATCGCCGCCACGGATGCATCGGCCGCGAAGCGCTTGGAGGCGTCCTGCTCGATCGTCATTGATGCGATGTACGGCAAGAAGGAGTTCTTCTCGGCCATATATGAGTTCGTCTTCTCAATGGCCCGCGCCGGACATGACATGGCGGAGAGGATAGAGCAGTTCACCGGCGGGCTGAAGGTTGCCATGCGCAATCTCGTAAAGGAAGGCGTATCGACAGGGGAGTTCCGCCGCAACGTCGATCCCGAATCCGCCACGGAAGCGCTTTATGCGCTCATGGAGTCCGTTGCCCTGCGCGTGATGCTTGGAGTGGAGAAGGATCCGACGCGCGCAAAGCGCCGCTTCGGGGCGGTGATTGCCGACTTCGTCGCCTGATCGACCGCATCTGCGGCGTCAAGCCGGATTCATCTGCCGGAAAATGCGGCGAACGGCGTCGACATCCTCCGCCATCTGGCTCTTCAGGGCGCAAACGGACGCAAATTTCATCTCCGGACGGATGAACGAATAGAATTCGGTGCGCATCACCTCTGGAACCTGAAACTCCGCAGCCCGACCGGCGTCAAGAAGATGTATCTCAAGAACCGGCGAAGTCCATGCATCGCTGCCCATCGTCGGCGCCACACCGTAGTTCGCTACGCCATGTCCCATCGAGGTGGCTACGGCATACACGCCAAGCCGCAAAGGCGCCGAAACGGCGATGTTGACCGTGGCGACGCCAAGCCCATGGGCGACGCCCTTTCCCCTGAATACGCGCCCCGCCGCAGAAAAGCGTCGTCCAAGCATTGCGTTGGCGTCCTCAACGCATCCCTTCATCAGAGTTTCGCGTATGCGGGTAGACGATATCCGCTCGCCTTTGTATGTTGCATACGGAACAACCTTCACATCGAACCCCATGCCGCGCAGCGTTTCCGGCGTACCGGCGCCATTTGCGCCAAAGCGCCAGTTCGCGCCGCAGTGTATGCGGGTGAGCGACGGATGCTCATTGCGGAGGATCTCTGCGAACCGCTCCGGAGGACATTGGGCAAGATCTCGCGTGAATTCCACGGCGAACACCTTGCGCGGGACATCGCCGTGAAATCCGGCGGTTTCAAGACACCTGACGCGCTCGTCGCAATCCATCAGAAGCGGCGGCACATTCTCCGGATCAAGCACCGTGTCCGGATGGTTCGTGAACGTGAACACGGAATCGGCACCGTCGAGAATCCGCTGGTGTCCGGCATGGACGCCATCGAAAAATCCGACGGCAAGGTTCACGCGAGAATCCTGTTTTTCGGAATGACCGCTGAAGCGAGATCGGCAGGATGCAGCTCCATCAGCTTCATGAACGGAATCGCGTCGTCCACCGAGAAACGCCCGCACCGCGTACGGCGGCAGGATTCCGCCAGTGCGCCGCATCCAATGGCGCGTCCAAGATCGCGGGCGACGGAACGCACCGACACGCCCTTCGTCGCCACCATGGAGAGCGAGACGTTCGGCGGCGCAAATTCGCGCACGTCATACTTGTATACGTGCACAAGCCTTTCACGGAGTGCGTCCCCTTCGGCCGTGCGGACGATCTCGTACCCCTGCCTTCCCGGAATCTTGACGGCGGAGAACTCAGGCGGCGACTGGTAGATGTCCCCGCGCAGCTCCTTCAGCTCCGCATCGAAACGCTCACGAGACACATCCACGGAGGGGACTTCGCGCAGAACGTTTCCGGCGCGGTCGCCGGTATCCGTCTCGCGTCCCAGGGTAAGCGTGACGTCATAGGCACGATCCCCGCCCATCAGCTCGTTCGAAAACCGCGTGGCGTCGCCGAGCAGGAGGATGAAAAGTCCGGTCGCGGTGACGTCAAGCGTTCCGCCGTGGCCGACCTTCACGAGGTTGAAGCGCGTCTTCACCGCCTTCATGATGTCGTGCGATGATATGCCTACGGGCTTATCGACGAGAACCGCCCCGTCAAGCTCCGCCAGCATGGCTATGTTAGCTATGTTCGCCATCGTTCGCGATAGGAAGCCTGTCGAGCATGGCGAGCACGGCATCGCCCTTCTCTATTGAGTGGTCGAGCACAAAACGGAGCTGCGGAGTGAACTTCATCCGCACCTCACGGTTGATCGCCCGCTCGAAATCATGCGCATGGTGCATGAGATGGTGAAGCGCCCGCTGCTGCACGTCAGGCTCACCGAACACGCTCACCTTCACGGTGGCGTTGCGGAGATTCCTCGCACACTGCACGGCAGTCACCGTGACAAGGCCGGCCCCTATGTCGTCCGTCTGCATCACGCGGAACATCGCATCGCCGATGACGCGCTTGAGCAGCGAATCGATCCTCTCTATCCTGTCTACCGCCATTCAGACACCCCTGCCGTATTACAGAGAGCGGGGAAGCTCCTCAAGCGTGTAGCACTCGATCGTGTCGCCCTCGGCGAACTTCTCGAAGCCGGCAAAGTGAACACCGCATTCCTGCTGTCCGGTGACCTCCTTGACCTCATCCTTGAAGTGCTTGAGCGACTGGAGCTTGCCGTCCCAGATCGTCTCTTTGCCGCGAATGATGCGGTAGCGTCCGTTGGCGAGAAGCACGCCGTCGAGCATCTGCGAGCCGGCGATCTTGCCGACCTTGCCGATGTCGTACACGGCCTTGATCTCCGCATGGCCCTTGACCGTCTCCTTGTATTCAGGCGGGAGGAGGTCAAGCATACACTTCTTCACGTGGTCGATCAGCTCGTAGATGATGCGGAAGGATGATATCTTCACGCCATCATGCCGCGCCTGCCCCTGGACGCCCGAATCGTTGCCGATGTCGAAGCCGACGATCACGGCCTTGCCGGCGGCTGCGGACTTGACGTCCGTCATCGACACGCTGCCGGTCCCGGTGCCGATGATCTTGAGTGAAACCTTCTCGCTCTTGATTTCGCGGAGAGCGCCGACGATGGCCTCAAGCGAACCCTGCGTATCGGCCTTGACGACGACAGAAAGCTCGCGCTTCCCGTCCGCGCCCATCTTCGAAAGAAGATCGTCGAGAGACACGGCCTTCGACTGTGAAAGCTCCTCCTCCTTGCGACGCTGCGCAGTCTCCTCCGCAAGCGTACGGGCACGCTTCTCGTTGAGCATCACGCGGAACTCGGCACCCGCCTCCGGAACGCCGGAGAGACCCGTGCACTTCACCGGCGTGGACGGCGGTGCGGACTTTATGCGGCGACCGTGGTCGTCGATGAGCGAGCGCACCTTTCCGAAATGCTCTCCGACGAGGATTGCGTCGCCGACGTTCAGCGTTCCGCCGGTCACAAGCACGACGGCAGACGGGCCGAAGCCCTGCTCAAGCTCCGCCTCGATCACATAGCCGTTCGCGCGGCGGGACGGATTCGCCGTAAGCTCCAGCATGTCGGCCTGAAGCAGAATCATCTCGAGCAGTGAATCGACACCCTGTCCGGTGACGCCGGAGACCTCGCAGCACACGATGTCGCCACCCCAGTCCTCAGGCGTAAGCCCTTCCTTCTGGAGCATCTGCTTCACGCGCATGACATCAGCCGTGGGCTTGTCGCACTTGGTGATGGCCACCATGATCTGAACGCCCGCCTGACGGGCGAACTTGATCGCCTCGCGTGTCTGCGGCATTATGCCGTCATCGGCGGCGATGATTATCACGGCTATGTCCGTAAGCTGCGCACCGCGCTGGCGCATGGCGTTGAATGCGGCGTGGCCAGGCGTATCGAGGAACGTTATCTTGCGCCCCTGCACGTCCACCTGGTACGCGGAGATCGCCTGCGTGATTCCGCCGGCCTCTCCCGCAGCGACCTTCGTGTGGCGGATGTAGTCCATGAGAGTGGTCTTGCCGTGGTCGACATGGCCGAGGAACGTGACGACCGGCGGACGCGGCATCATCTGCTCCGGCTTGTCCTGCGGAATCTCGTCATCTGCGTCGATGGCCTTCAGCACCGGCTTCTTGTTCGCCGCGTCGCGGGCGTGTTCAACGTTTACACGGTAGCCGTACTTCTGCGCCACCTTGATGGCGATCTCCGGCTCAACACGCTGGTTGATGGAGGCAAGCACCTTCAGCTGCATGAGATCGGCGATTAGGCGGTTGGGGCGGATGCCCAGCTTGGCCGCCAGTTCCTTGACGATGACCGCGCCGCGAATCGATATCTCACGCACGTTCACGCTCATCGTCACCGTCGGCTTCACGACAGGTGCGCTGCCCTGAGCCGTCGAAATCCTCATCGTGTTCGCCGTCTTCATCGAGACGGACGCAAATCCGGCACGGATGCCGCCGACACGCGTCGCCGGGCGGGGGGCGGCGGGAGCCGGCTTCGGCGCAGGGGCGACGGGTTTCGTCGCCGGCTTGCTCTCCGTCTCCTTCCTGGCGTCCTTGCCCTTCTCCTTTGAATCCTTGCCCTTTTCCTTCTTGTCGAACGTCTGCTGCTTCTTCATCGACAGAGACTGGCCCTTGCCGCCCTGCGACCTGCGATCCTTGCCCTGAAGCCATTCGCTCTCGTCGTCCTCATCCTCGTCTTCGAAGTCGTCGACGGCGGGCGGCTCCTCTGCAATGTCGTCTTCAGGCTCGGAGATGTCGATCTTGACCTTCGGGCCTTCGGGGAGGTCAAGCTTGATCTCCTCCTGCACCGGCTTCTTTGCCGCCGCAACGGGGGCCTTCTTGGTGTCGGGCATCACTATCGTGCCGCCCTGCTCCTTGTACGCAGCAAGGGCGCGCTGCCGCTTCTCCTCAAGCGCATCGGCCTGAAGCCTGTTCATCTCCTCCGCCGCCTTGAGTGCGCGGTGCTTCTTGTTCGCACGGCGGTCGCGGGCGGAGATGGCGTCCTCGCGCATCTTCTCCATGCCGACGGTGAGAAAGGCCTTGTTTACTGCATCGACCTCCTCCGGCTCAAGGACGCTGAGAGGCGAATAGACCTCCACGCCGCTCTCGTCGGCAAGACGCATTACCGCGAGGGACGTTGTGCCGATCTTTGCGGCAAGTTCGTAGACTCTCATTCTGCCTCCCCTTCTCCGATCAGTTCGGACACCGCCTTCGCTGCGGCGTAGATGCCGATAGCCGTGACGTCGTCAAGACCCGTGGCCGCCGCGAAGTCCGCCTCATCCGTCTCAAGGATCCCTTCAACCGAAAGGAATCCGGCATCCGCAAGCTGCGTGGCCTGTGCGGTGGATATCGAGAACGTATCGGCGAGGGACTTGATCGCCTCCGCCTTCTGATCCTCGAACGACGCAAGGCTCATCGCCTTGGACACATCGATGTGCCATCCGGTAAGCTTCGTCGAAAGCCGCACGTTCTGCCCACGCTTGCCTATCGCAAGCGAATACTGATCAGGGGCGACCGTCACGTGAACCGTGTTGTCCTGCTCGGGATCGACCTCCACGGATTCAAGCTTTGCAGGCGCGAGCGCCTGTGTGATGTAGCTCTTCACGTCGTCCGACCAGCGGACGATGTCTATCTTCTCGCCGCTCAGTTCGCGCACGATGTTGCGGACACGCGCACCGCGCAGGCCAACGCACGCGCCGACGGGATCGACCTTTTCGTCCATCGTCCTCACGGAGATCTTGCTGCGGTAGCCGGGGTCGCGGGCAACAGACACAATCTCGACCACGCCGTCAGATATCTCGGACACCTCGAGACGGAACAATGCCCTCACAAATTCGCCCGATGCGCGGGAAAGCGTCACGGCGGGCCCGGTCGCATCCTGCTTCACATGGTGCACGATTGCGCGTATCGGGTCACCCACCGAATACTCTTCCGTGGGGATGCACTCCTTGGCCGGAAGCACCATCTCCGTCTTGCCGACCATCACGTAGATGTCACGACGGTTAAGCCCTGTGACGGTGCCGGAGACGATTTCGCCGATGCGCCCCTTGAAGTCGTTGAACGTGTTGGAGCGGATCGCCTCGCGCAGCTTCTGCATGATCATCTGGCGCGACGTCTGCGCGACGATGCGCCCGAGACGCGAAGCGGGAAGCTCTATCTCTATGGTGTCGCCCTCGCTAACGTCGGGGTTTATGCGACGCGCCTTTGCGACGGAGATGAATCCAGTTCCGGAATCTTCG
>CAYTWE010000032.1:0-25768 GCA_964440985.1 uncultured Lentisphaeraceae bacterium
TTGTGGAAATCAAGACCCTTGCGTTCATGGCCGGCTACGAGTTTGATAAGTATACACTGTCTGCTGGTGTGACGCAGGCGACTACGACGGAAGGATCTGTTGCGACGTTTAAGATCAATGACGATGCGACAGGCAATGTCAGCCTTACGATTGTGGCAAAGGAAAAGGCCGCTACGTATCCGACATATGTTAAAGATGCTGACGATACCGTCAAGGGCAACTATAATACATGGTTGGAAGATACCAGCGGTATTGTCGCAGGCGGGGATGCCTCTACATATGAGAAGCAGTTCCTCTTGAATCAGGCGGCCAGCAAGGCAATCGCTGACAATGCGCTTGTCATCAAGTCCATCACGGAGAACGCGAACGGCGGTTGGGATATCGTCATCGGCTGCTCGGTCTCGGGTGTTGGTCTCTCGACCCCTGACGCTGAAAATGCTCAGGTCTGCAACGGCTACCTCGCGGTCAGCTACACTTCGGATCTCTCCGGCACCTGGACGAAGGAGAACATCAATGTTGAGGCTGGCACTGAGACCGGTACGGTCAAGGTGAACGTCAACAAGAGTGGCGCGAAGTTCATGAAGGTTTCGCTTGAGACGACGAAGGTGCCTGCTACAGCGCAGGAGTAAGGGTTTGAAATAGAACCTGCTGCGGACGGTGATGTCGCCGCAGCGAAGCGGAAGCCGAATGCCATCATGGCGTTCGGTTTCCGCTTTTGATATAATCCCACACTAGATGTTGACGTGTCCGACATTCAGATTGGCATGGTGATTTGCGGACAGATAAAGTCCACGGAAAGGATGTTGCAGATATGGTGATGATGGGCGTAAACGGCGGCGGAAACATGAACCGGTTTCTGGTTGGCCTTGCGGTGATTCTCTCATCCGGTGTGATGTTTGCCGAGAACGATGGGACGCAGGTGCTTCAGGCGTCAGGGAAGAAGCCGGGAAAGGTCTGCCGTGAGATAGCCGACCTGCCGGTCGCTTGCCGGTCTGAGTCGTCTGTGTCGGGTGAGGCTCCTTCATTCCTGCCAAACGGGCGGACTTTCCGGCTTGTCTGGCACGACGAGTTCAAGGGGACTGCTCTCGACACGACGAAGTGGGGCTACCGCACGAACTTCTGGGGACGCTCCGCGCACTGGTTCGCGAAGCCGGAGGACAACGCAGTCGAAGTGAAGGATGGGCTTCTGCGCCTTAAGCTTGTCAAGCGTCCCGACGGGCAGTTCGTCTCGCCGCAGCTCCAGACGGGTGAGCTGCTGTGGGATTTCCCTGCGGAGGCGAATCCGTCCGGCTTCTGGCCTTTAGGCAAGCGCGAGAAGCCGAAGTTCCTGAAGAAATACGGCTATTTCGAGTGCCGCGCCCGTCTGCAGCAGCATCCCGGCTGGTGGAGCGCGTTCTGGATGCAGACTGAGGCTCAAGGCGCAACGCTCGATCCGGCGGTCTCCGGCATCGAGCACGACATCATGGAATCGTTCGACCCCGGCGAGGTGCTTCCGGCCTGTTTCCACTACAACGGATATGGTGCGGACTACAAAGGCTTCCGCATCCCCGATGTCGCGAAAAACGAAGATGCGATTCTGAAGGTCGATACCGAGACGTTCCACACGTACGGATTCCTCTGGACGCCAGAAGGCTATGAAGTCTATGTCGATGGCCGTCTGCGCGGGCGGAGCTCACGCGCCGTCTCACACGTTCCGGAGTTTGTGCTGCTTACGACCGAGGCGAAGTGGTACCGCAACGGGCGCATGACGGGGAAGGGCGTTCCGGAGCTTGAGGCCTCGGCAAAGGCGGGCGACGAGTTCCTCGTCGACTACGTGCGCGTCTACGACATCGTGCCGTGAGGCTGATCGCCGCATACGGGCAAAAGGCGCTTGCTTCCGCGCAGAGGCCGCGGACGGCGGATATTCAGAAATCCGCCGTCGATGTCGTTTGGCGGACGATATTTGGTATAATGTCGCCAACAACAATCTCAAATGGCGCAAGTTAAGGAAATTCGCAGATGAAGAAAGCGTTGATTACCGGAATCACCGGACAGGACGGAAGCTACCTTGCAGAGCTGCTTCTCGAAAAGGGCTATGAGGTGCATGGCGTGATACGCCGTGCGTCGACATTCAACACGCAGCGCATAGACGGTCTCTATCAGGATCCGCATGTCAACGGTGTCAAGATGTTCCTCCACTACGGTGACATGACGGATTCCAGCTGTCTTGTGAGGCTTGTGCATGAAATCAAGCCGGATGAGGTGTACAACCTCGCGGCGCAAAGCCATGTTCGCGTGTCGTTCGACAGTCCGGAGTTCACCGGAGATGTGGATGCTCTCGGCACGATGCGGCTTCTTGAGGCGATCCGCGAGACTGGGCGGGAGAAGTCGATACGCTTCTACCAGGCGTCCACATCCGAACTGTACGGCAAGGTGCAGGAGGTCCCGCAGCGGGAGACTACGCCGTTCTATCCGCGTTCTCCGTACGCCGTGGCGAAGCTGTATGCGTTCTGGGCGGTGAAGAACTACCGCGAGGCGTACGGCATGTTCACCTCGAACGGAATTCTCTTCAACCACGAATCCCCTCGCCGCGGCGAGACGTTCGTGACGCGCAAGATCACCCGCGCCGTCGGGCGCATCAAGTACGGTCTCCAAAGCGAACTTTACATGGGGAACATCAACGCCCTGCGCGACTGGGGATACGCCGGCGACTACGTGGAGGGGATGTGGCGCATCCTTCAGCACGATTCGCCCGATGATTTCGTGCTTGCCACCGGTGAGATGCACACCGTGAAGGAGTTTCTTGAGGCGGCGTTCGGCCATGCCGGACTTGACTGGGAGAAATACACGCACCACGATTCGCGCTACGACCGCCCGTCTGAGGTCGATCAGCTTCTCGGCGATCCGACAAAGGCGCGGGAGACGCTCGGTTGGGAGCCGAAGGTCAAGTTCGACCAGCTGGTCAAGATGATGGTCGATGCCGATCTCGAACTTGCCCGCAAGGAGGCGGCGCTCGCAAATGCATAAGTCGGACAGAATCTACGTGGCCGGGCATCGCGGCATGGTCGGCAGCGCTGTGGTGCGCGCACTGAACGCCGCGGGCTACGGCAACATCGCAACCCGTACGCACCGCGAACTTGACCTGCTCGATCCGGCGGCGGTTCGCGAATTCTACCGTGCGGAGCGTCCCGACGTGGCGGTGATATGCGCTGCGCGCGTCGGCGGAATCGGCGCGAACTCCGCCGGAAACTCCACGTTCCTCTACGAGAACATCCTCATAGCCATGAACACGGTCATGGGTGCGTACGAGGCCGGCGTGAAGCGTCTTCTGTTTCTTGGATCCACGTGCATATACCCGCGCATGGCGCCTCAGCCGATACCGGAATCCGCGCTTCTCACCTCTCCGCTCGAAAAGACGAACGAGGGATATGCGCTTGCCAAGATCTCGGGGCTGAAGCTGTGCGAGTTCCTTCGGCGTGACCGTGGTGTTACGTACCATTCCCTGATGCCGACGAACCTCTACGGAACCGGAGACAACTACGACATCGTGGGCGGACACGTCCTGCCCACGATGATCCGCAAGTTCGAGACCGCCCGCGTCAACGGCGACGCATCCGTGCCGCTTTGGGGATCGGGTACGCCTCTCCGCGAGTTCCTGCACGTCGACGACCTCGCCGCAGCGTGTCTGTTCATGCTTGAGATGGAGAATCCTCCGGATCTGGTGAACGTCGGCTCCGGTGTGGAGATATCCATCCGCGAACTTGCCGAGAAGGTCAAGGCGGCGACGGGATGCCCTGCGGAGATATCGTGGGACAGCACGAAGCCGGACGGCACTCCGCGCAAGCTGTGCGACACCTCGCTGATACGTTCACTCGGATGGACGCCGAAGATAGGCCTTGATGAAGGTCTTGCCAGAACGATATCCGAATATCGCGCCGCCGTGGCTGACGGAACAGTTCGCATCTGACGGCGAAACCGCAGGTGAGCGCTTCGCATCGGCCGGCGCCTGCCGCACACAAACACTGCATAACCAAGGAACATCATCATGAAAACCGTTTTGTCGCCCATGTTCATCGTCGCATCGGCATTTTCCGCATTTGCCGCCGCAGGCGATCTCAACTGGAACATTGATACATATGAGCCGCGCACACCGACAATCACCGGATCGGTTGCCTCCGGATTCCACGGTTCAGTGTCCCCGATGCGACGCGCCGACATATATCTCGTCAACTCGCTTTCGGACGCCGACCGCAGCTGGAGCGGGGTGGCGTGGCGCAATGAGCGCGTCAACGCCCAGTTTGTGCTTTGGACGCGGGAGGGCGCGGAGCAGGTCCGCATCCATGCGTCAGACCTTGTGTCGAAGTCCGGCGGCAGAATCCCGTCGGATGTGTGCAGATTGCGCTTCGTCCGGTATGTGCTGTCGTCCCAGATAGACCAGTCGGGGCGCGTCATCCATCCTGAATCGCTCATCGGCGACTGTCTCGACACGGCGGAGCGTGTGGATATGCCGCCGAACAGCTACCGCCCGTTCTGGCTCACGGTGGATGTTCCGGAGAAGACTGAGTCCGGCCGCTATTCTGGCACCGTCACCGCCGTTGCCCAGGGCGGACGCAAGATTGTCTTTGACGTCTCGTTGGAGGTGCAGAGCCGGACGCTTCCTTCGCCGAAGGACTGGAAGTTCTTCCTTGACCTCTGGCAGCATCCGTTTGCGGTTGCCCGCTACCACGGCGTAAAGCTGTGGTCGAAGGAGCACTATTCGCTCATGCGTCCGCTCCTGACGGAACTGGCGGGAATCGGGCAGAAGACGATCACCGCTACGCTTACGGACCTTCCGTGGAACCACCAGAACTTCGATCCGTACTACACGATGGTGGAACACGTGAAGGGTGCGGACGGCAGGTTCACGCACGACTATTCGCTGTTCGACGAATGGGTGGAGTTCGCGCAGTCCTGCGGGCTTGGTCCGCAGATCCACTGCTACACGATGGTGACGTGGGGCAATCTCGTCCATTACGTTGACGGTGCGACGGGCGACAAGGTTGCTGAGAAGCTGATTCCCGGTACGCCCGGACACGAGGCGTTCTGGGGACCGTTCCTCGCCGACTTCGAAAGGCACGTCGACAAGAAGGGGTGGCTTGGGCGCGTCTATGTCGCAATCGATGAACGCAGCCGCGAAGAGCTGATTGCGTCTGCCGCCATCCTGAAGAAATATGCGCCCGGCCTCAAGATTCAGATGGCGGGCAACAGGCCGCCAAGCACGTTTGAGGGAATTGAGATACACAACTATTCGCAGGGGATGAGGGCTGACTACGTCTCTCCGGAGTTCAAGAAGGAGGTCAGGGAACGCCGTGCCAGGGGATGCGTGACGACCACGTACATCTGCTGCAACCCGCCTCGCCCGAACACGTTCACGTACTCGCCGTACGCAGAGCAGCAGTGGCTTGGGCTCTACGCCGCTGCGCAGGGATTCGACGGGATGCTGCGCTGGGCCGCGTTCAACTGGCCTCGCGATCCGTTCTTTGATACGTCGTTCAATCCACATCACGGCTCATGGGCGCCGGGCGACACGTTCCTCGTGTACCCCGGCCCGCGCCTGTCCGTCCGCTGGGAGAACCTGCGCGATTCGATCGAGAACTTCGAGAAGATCCGCATTCTGCGCGAAAGCGGAGCGGCGACCCCACGCCTTGAGAAGGCGCTTGCCGGCATAGACTACACGAAGGAGGCTGCGAACGGCAGGGAGGAGTACTTCATCTCCCGCGTCGCCGCCGTCACCGATGCGATAGCGGAGGCGTCCGCCAAGTAGCCGTCCGCGTCATGGCATCACGTTTGTGGTATAATGCCGCATTTTGAGTCAACAGACAACACAGGTGATAGAGAAATGTCAAAACCGCTGAACATAGTCGTATGCGGATCGCTCGTTCCGGATCCGCTCCAGACACTTGAACCGGTTCAGACCCCGCAGGGTCCGGGTCTGAAGAACGAGCAGATGCTCCCGTCGGTGCTTGATCCGTGGGCGGCGTGTGCGCTCTACGAGGCCGCTGCTCTCGCCAAGACCCGCCCCGGCTCGAAGGTCACGCTTGTGGCGCTCGGACCGAAGGCGAAACTCCAGCAGCTTATGATGACTGTCGCGCAGAAGGTGCCGTTCGAACTTGTCGCCGTGAATGCCTCGGCGGGCGGGTTCACGGACGCGAAAGCCACGGCGACGGAGCTTGCCAAGGCGATAAAGGCGATGCCGACGGCTCCGGACTTCATCTTCGGCGGGTGCGCAAGCGCCTCCCGCGATGCGGGCGTCACGCTTCAGTTCGTTGCGGAGATGCTTGGAATCACGGAGTTCTTCAACGCGGTCGATGAGCTTAAGCTTGCTGATGACGATGCATTTACGGTCAAGGAGCGCGTGGAGGGCGGCAAGTACCTTTCGTCCACGTGCAGCGGCTTCCCTGCGGTCATCGGCTGGGCGACGGGAAGTCTGCCTGAGCCGCCGAACAACCCGCAGACGGGCATGATGAACATGCGCGGGGTCATGCCGGCCCTCATGAAGGCGCCCATGGCCAACGTTGGCGCGGGTGGAATAGCATGGGAGAAGGCAGAGATTCCCGCGTCAAGGCGCGACACGGTTGTCAAGAAGGATATGTCCGTTGAGGATATCGCCAAGGAAATAGTGGAGTGGGTGAAATCATGAAGATCGTAGCGTTCAGGATTGACGGCAACGGGACTTTTGCGCAGGACGTACCGGCGTTTGCGCAGGCGATCAAGGACAGCGGGGCGGATGTTGTGATTCTCCCCGGCAATTCCCGCGTGAAGCGTTCTGCCGCAGCGGCGGCGCTCCGTGCCGGCGGCGAGGTGGACACCAACATCGTGGAGCTTGAGGTTGCGGACGGCAAGGCCGTCGCGAGCCGCTGGGTGTACAGGCAGCGCATCTTCACGAAGTTCACGCGCACAGCGAAGCCGTGGGTCATCGTGGCCGACCCTTCGCTGTTTCAGGGGATGTGCGAGTCGGTCGGCGCCGAGATGCAGACGCTTGACGTTCAGCCGGCAGCGTCCCGCACCGTCGTCAACGGCGTCGAGAACGCCGGAACGGGCGGCGAATCCACGATACGTCCGGATGCGGAGCTGCTGTTTGTCGCCGGCGCGGGCTGGACGAAGAAGCAGGCAGACGGCGCACTTCATTTAGACGATGCCGCGACGACGATCACCGGCTTCCTCGCCAAGTCCGGCGCATCTCTCGGCTCCTCGAAGTCGCTCGTGGACATGCCGGAGGCGGCGGAGGCGTTCAAGTTCATGAGCCACATGAACCAGGTCGGCCAGACCGGTTCCACGCCGCGCCACAAGAAGGGGCTTTCGACATGCTGCCACGGCGAGGAGCCTCATGTCGTCGGCTGGAGGTTCGTCAACGAACGCAGGGCGGTCAACCTTGACGCGAACTGTGGCTGGGCGCAGGGCAAGGCGGATGTGGTGTATGTCGCCGATGCCTTTGCGGTCATGAAGAAGGTCAACGAGCTCCTTGGCTGACGATGGCGGTCGCTGACGAGGTCTCTGTTGGAATCGTCGGGTGCGGCAGATGCGCGACTTTCGGGCATCTGCCGGCTTTGGCGAAACTGAAGGGAATGTACCACATCGCCGCCGTGTGCGATGTGGTGAAATCCCGGCGCGACTGCATCAGCGCTGAGTTTCCGGATGTGCGCCACTACCGTAGGATCGAGGACATGGTGGATGCGCCGGACATCAACCTTGTGCTGGTGGCGGCGCCGACCCTCGAACATGAAGGCATCGTCCTCGAATGTCTCAACAGAGGGCTGTGGACGGTGTGCGAGACGCCTGTAGCAACCTCGCACGACGGGGCGCTTGTCCTTCGCGGGGCGTCCGTCAAGGTCGGCCGCAAGCTGATTGCGGCCACGCCGGCGCTTTTCTCGAATGAGTTCAGGCTCGCCATGATGGCGCGTTCACTGCGCAAGATAGGCAGGCTTTACGACATCCGCATCCGCAAATCGACATATCAAAGGCGCATGGATTGGCAGGCTACGGCGAAGCGCGCCGGCGGCGCGACGCATTTCGCCGCCCAGGAGCCGACGCTTCAGGCGCTTACGATACTCGGTGCGCCGCCCGTGCAGATGTGGAGTGAAACCAAGAAGCTTGTCGCACTCGGCGATGCGGAGGACTACGTCCGTCTTCTGATGCGGACCGCCGACGGCGTGACGGCCGACATTGAGACAAACTCCGCCGTCGTGAGGACGGGCGAGCCGGAGATAATGCTTCGCGGCACACGCGGCTCGTTCTCGATATTCCCCGGAACGACGATAGGGCGCTATGCCATAATCGATCCGGCGCAGCATCTTCCGAACAAGCGCAGCAGCGTGGCGCTTCCGCCGCTTGAGGCTCAGCCGGAAAGCATACGTGTGGCATATGACGAACTTGCGCTTCCCGATCCGATGCCGTCGTACGAGGCATTCTGGCGGGCGGTGTACAGGACGGTCGTTCTCAACGAGCCGTTCCCTGTGGATTTCGATCTTGTGGTCGAGATGTCCCGGTACATCGGAATCGTCCGCAAGTCCGTTCCGATCGCCATTTGAGACCGCCAGTCTTGGTACGGTCTTCGCCGATGGGCCGTCAAGCGGATTTTGCATTGCGTTTCCTACCGTGAAATGATATAATTTCAACTCAATTTTTTTGAAGACGAAAGGAACAAAGACATGAAGATGATGTGGCAGCCCTCGAAGGTTAAACGTGCACGCAAGATTGGATTCCGCGCCCGCAAGGCGACGAAGGGCGGACGCAAGGTCTTGGCTGCTCGCCGTGCGAAGGGGCGCAAGCGCCTGACGCAGGTCTGAGGGACGATGTAATGTCTACGCGGCTTCCCGGCGCGAAGTACAAGAGCGTCTTCGGTTCGGGGCGCGTCCTTAAGGGGCGTCTTATGTCCGCTTGGGTGCTTAGGCATCCTGACGCCGGCCGAAAAGCCGGCGTTGTCGTTTCCAAAAAGAGCTTCCACGATGCCGTCGACCGCAATCGCGCAAAGCGGCTCATGCGGGAGGCGTTCCGCCTTCTGGCCGACAAGGTGCCGCCGGACAGCGATTGGGTGCTTGTCGGAAGGTCAAGTCTTCGCGGCCGCAAGGTGCAGGATGTCGTGGCTGAACTGAGGTGGATGTGCGGACGCTTCTGACACTTGCGGTTCGCGCCTATCAGGTGACGCTCAGTCCGCTCTTCTCCGGATGTTGCCGGTTTGAGCCGAGCTGCTCCAACTACATGATAGAGGCTTTGCGGATTCACGGCGCGCTCAAGGGGACGATACTTGGCGCATGGCGGGTGTTGAGGTGCCATCCGTTCGGCAAGAGCGGATACGATCCGGTGCCGCCAAAGGGAAGATGGAAATCATTTGTTGAAGGTTGATTCAGAGAGATGAACAAGCAGGAAAAGTTTATTGCGGTTCTGCTCGGCCTGTGTCTGGCCGGGTGGCTTTGGTATTCGGTCGATCAGCAGCGGAAGACCGCTGCGTCCAATCGCGAGGCGATGGCGCAGTCGGCGGCGGCTTCTGCGGACGAGGCGGGCAAGACGCCGCAGTCCGGTGCCGTTCAGGCGGAAAAGGCGTCAGTGCAGAGCCAGGATGCCAAGGCCGTCGGCGAAAAGGCGGCGAAGCGTTCCGCATACGTCAAGCCGGAGAGGTTCGTGACGCTCTCGAACGAGCAGGAGGTCGTCGTGCTCAGCACACACGGCGCGGCGATAAGAAGCGTCACGCTGCTTGACTATGCGCAGAACTGCGGAGCGATCTCCCAGGACAATCCGGCGGTCGAGCTTGATTTTGCGGCGAATCCCGCGCTTGCCGCAGACGGGGATTTCGAGATTGTCGAATCCGGCGCGAACTCCGTCCTCTTTCGCGGTGCGACGATGGAGCGCAGGGTGACGCTCAGCGGCGACTACGGCATAGCGGTCAACGAGAGGCCCGTCGCTTCGAACGCCCTGCCTTCGTCCATCTCGATCGGAGTGATGTCCATGGGGACCGGCAAGAACGACCTTCTTTCCGTCGATGCGTGGTCGCACGATCCGAACGGCGGCAAGGTGATGCACTACGGAGAGGAGGAGCCGCTCAAGAGCTACCTCGTTTCGTCCGCCGGCGGATGCTCCGGCAAGAAGAGCGCGGCCGGTCTGCCGATAACGAGCGAAGTGCCTGTTTCCGGCTCCTGCACGTGGGTGGCGGTCAAGAACCGCTTTTTCGTCACGGCGATATGCGGCATGGACAGCGCCGCAAAAGGTTTCACAGCGTCGATGACGCGGGACGGCGATGCGCAGGACTACTCGCTGAAGAGCGTTTCGGCGAACGTGGATCTCGGTGCGACGGCGAGCGAGCGCTCCTACGTCTTCTACGCAGGGCCGAAGAAGCAGACGCTGCTGTGGAATCTCGGCATGAAGGACGTCATGGAGTTCGGGATGTGGCGCTGGGTCTGCTATCCGCTCGTGTGGGTGCTGAACGTGTTCCATTCGTGGATTCCGAGCTTCGGCATCGGCATCATACTTCTGACCGTCCTTGTGCGTCTCGTCTTCTGGCCGTTGACGCACAAGTCGACCGTCTCCATGCGCCGCATGAGCGAGCTTCAGCCGAAGATGAAGGAGCTGCGCGAGAGGTTCAAGGACAATCCCCAGAGGCTTCAGCAGGAGACGTGGGCGCTGTACCGCGACAACAAGGTAAACCCGATGGCGAGCTGCCTTCCGATGCTCGTACAGATACCGGTCTTCATTGCGCTTTTCACCGTGCTCCGCTCGGCCGTGGAGCTGCGCTATGCGCCGTTCCTCTGGATTGCCGACCTTTCTGAGCCGGAGAACCTGCTCCCGAACATATTCCCGTTCGGCGGACTCAACATCCTGCCTATCCTCATGGCCGTCACCATGGCGCTGCAGTCCGCGCTTACGCCGTCCACCGGCGACAAGCAGCAGCAGCGCATGATGATGGTGATGATGCCGGTGATGATGCTTGTGATGTTCTATTCGTTCCCGTCCGCGCTGTCGCTGTACTGGACGCTGAGCCAGGTGCTTTCTATCGTGCAGATGTGGTACATACGCAAGAGGTACACGCCTGCGCAGGTCGCCGCATCGGGCGATACGGTTGAGGCGACGGTCGTCACGCGCCAGATGAGACGGCACGGCGGACGGAACGCGGATTGAAATAGCTGAAAAGAGAGGAGATGTCCAAGATGTTCAAGCCGGTTTCAAACAAGGTCGCATTCCCGAAGATGGAAGAGGATGTCCTTGCGTTCTGGGAGAAGGACGGAACGTTCAAGAAGTCTTTAGCGAAGAACGAGGGCGGCGAACGCTACAAGTTCTATGACGGCCCTCCGTTCGCCACCGGCCTGCCGCACTACGGACATCTTCTCGCCGGCACAATCAAGGACATAGTGCCGCGCTACCAGACGATGCGCGGCAAGTACGTGGAGCGCCGCTTCGGCTGGGACACGCACGGCCTTCCGATAGAGGCGCTTGCGCAGGATGCGCTCGGCGTCGCAGGCGCTCCGGAGATCAAGGCGCTCGGCGTGGACAAGTTCAACGAACAGTGCCGTTCTATGGTGCTCAAGTACGTAAGCGAATGGCGCAGAACCGTCACGCGCATGGGGCGCTGGGTCGATTTCGACAACGACTACAAGACCATGGAGCCGGAGTTCATGGAGACGATCTGGTGGGTGTTCAAGCAGCTGTGGAACCAGAACCGCGTCTACAGAAGCCACCGCATCATGCCGTACTCCTGGAAACTCTCCACTCCTCTTTCGAACTTCGAGGCCGGAAGCAACTACAAGGACGTTCAGGCGCAGACCGTCACCGTGCGCACCAAGGCCCTTTCGGCGGAGAGCGAGGAGATGAAGGCTCTGCTCGCAGCTGAGCCGACGGTATACCTTCTCATCTGGACGACTACGCCGTGGACGCTTCCTGAGAACCTCATGATGTGCGCCGGAGCCGACATCGACTACGTGGCGGTGCGGGATCTCACGGACGAGGCGCGTCCCGTGTACCTGCTGGCGGAGGCGCGTCTCCAGCACGTCTTCAAGAAGCCGGAGCAGTACGAGATCGTCGCGAAGTGCAAGGGAACCGCTCTGAAGGGGATGTCGTACGAGCCGATTTTTCCGTACTATGCGGACAAGAAGGCGGAAGGCGCGTTCCGGGTGCTCAACGACGGCTACGTCTCCACATCCGACGGCGTCGGCATCGTCCACATCGCTCCGGCGTACGGCGAAGACGACTTCCGCGTATGCCAGGAGGCCGGGCTGAAGGCGTTCGCCGATCCGTTGGACGCATCCTGCAGATTCACGTCCGAGATCCCTGAGTACGAAGGCCGCTTCTGCATGGACTGCGACAAGGACATCATCCGCCGCCTGAAGACCGAGGGCAAGCTTGTCCATCAGGCGACCATCGTCCACGCCTATCCGTTCTGCGACCGTACCGACACGCCGCTTGTGTACCGTGCGATCGACGCCTGGTACGTGCGCGTCGAAGACCTCCACGACAGGCTGGCCGCCAACAACGCGAAAGTTCACTGGACGCCAGATTACGTGGGCGAAAAGCGCTTCGGCAACTGGCTCAGGGAGGCGCGTGACTGGAACATCTCGCGCAACCGCTTCTGGGGCAGCTGCATACCGGTGTGGATAAACGACGACGATCCGCAGGACATGATATGCGTCGGGTCCGTCAAGGAGCTTGAGGAGCTTTCAGGCGAGAAGGTGACCGACCTGCACAAGCACTTCATCGACAGGATTGCGATAAGGAAGGACGGCAAGACGTACCACCGCACTCCGGAGGTGCTTGACTGCTGGTTCGAGTCCGGTTCGATGCCGTATGCGCAGCAGCACTACATGGGCGGTGCGGACGGGAAACCCGACATCAAGGGGTTCGCCGACCATTTCCCGGCGGACTTCATCGCGGAGGGGCTTGACCAGACGCGAGGCTGGTTTTACACGCTCATGCTTCTCGGCACGATGCTCTTCGGCGAATCCCCGTACAGGAACGTGGTCGTCAACGGTCTCGTCCTTGCCGAGGACGGCAAGAAGATGTCCAAGCGCCTGAAGAACTATCCCGATCCGACGAAGATGCTGGATACCTACGGAGCGGATGCGATACGCCTTTACATGATCTATTCGCCGGTCGTACGCGCCGAGAACCTGAAGTTCTCTGAGAACGGCGTGAAGCAGATCATGCGCGATCTCCTGATTCCGTGGTGGAACGCATATTCCTTCTTCGTAACATATGCAAACGTCGACGGGTTCGGCGATGCCGAGGTTGTGTATCCCGAATCGGAGAACGTGCTCGACCGGTGGATCGTGTCGTCGATGGAGACTCTGATCGCCGACGTGACGGCGGCGATGGATGCCTACGACCTGCAGAAGTCGGTGCGCCCGTTCGTCAAGTTTGTGGAGGATCTGACGAACTGGTACATCCGCCGGTCACGGCGGCGCTTCTGGAAATCGCAGAACGACGGCGACAAGATCTGCGCGTACCGTACGCTTCGCTACGTGCTTGTGCAGCTGGCGAAGGTCGCCGCGCCGTTCACTCCGTTCATCGCGGAGGAGATATACCGCAACCTGAAGGGAGCGAGCGATCCCGAATCCGTCCATCTCTGCGACTTCCCGTCGGCGAACGCCGCTGCCCGCGACCTTGCGCTCGAAAGGCGCATGGCGGATGTGCAGGTCGCAGTCGAGCTTGGCCGCCGTCTCCGCGCAGACAACGACCTGAAGGTGCGTCAGCCGCTTTCCGTCCTCAAGATCGCCGGCGGCGATGTGGCCGGGCTTGAGAGCCTGATAGAGGATGAACTGAACGTCAAGTCCGTGATGTTTGTGCAGGACGAAACCGATCTGTGCGACATCTCATGCAAGGCGAACTTCAAGACGCTCGGCAAGAAGTGCGGGCCGAAGATGAAGGCCGTCGCCGCCGCGATAGCATCCGGCGCATCGGGCGTCGCGGCTCTCCATGCGAACGGAGCGCAGACGGCTCCTGTCGTCATCGAGGGGATTGAGATCACCGCAGAGGACGTGCTTGTCACGCGGACGCCGAAGGCGGGGCTGGTCGTCGCGTCGCAGGGCGCGGTCGTCGTGGGGCTTGAGACCGCGCTCACGCCGGAGCTTGTCGCAGAGGGGCTTGCCCGTGAATTCGTGTCACGTGTCCAGGCCATGCGCAAGGAGGCTGATTTCGAGGTCACGCAGCGCATCGAGGTGCGTGTCGGGTGCGACGGCGAGATGAAGTCGGCGCTTGAGGCTCACCGCGACTACGTGATGAACGAGACGCTTGCCGTTGCGCTTGCGTTCGACGGCGCGGACGGTGCGTCCGTAGACCTGAACGGCCATGCGACGAATATCGCCGTGGCGAAGGCCTGATTGCGCAGCGGTCTCCGCCGGATGATTTGTGATATAATCCGCGAACTGAAAGAAGGTTGTAAACAATGCCAAACATTGACTGGAAAAATCTTGGATTCGGCTTCTCGGACGTGAACTGCCACGTTCGCTATGTCTGGAAGGACGGAGCGTGGGGCGAAGCCCAGTTCGTGAAGGATCCTTACATAACGATGCACATCGGAGCCAGCTGCCTCCACTATGGGCAGGAGTGCTTCGAGGGGATGAAGGCTTTCCGCCAGAAGGACGGCAAGGTTGTGATATTCCGTCCCGACGAGAACGCGAAGCGCATGGCGCGCACAGCGGTGCGCACGGTCATGCCGCCCGTGCCGGAGGAGATGTTCATCGACGCCGCGGAAAAGGTCGTAAAGGCCAACATCGAGTTTGTGCCGCCTTACGGAACGGGCGGATCCCTCTATCTGCGTCCGCTTCTCATCGGCACAGGCCCGCAGATCGGCGTAGCGCCTGCGAAGGAATACACGTTCATGATCATGGTGATGCCTGTCGGGGCGTACTACAAGGGCGGACTCAAACCCGTCCGTGCTGTGATCCTCGATGACTGGGATCGCGCTGCTCCGCATGGCATGGGTGACGTGAAGGTCGGCGGAAACTACGCCGCTTCGCTCTTTGCCCACGAGAAGGCGAAGCACGACGGCTGGCCGGTGGAGCTGTATCTCGACGCCAAGGAGCACAAGTACGTGGAGGAGTTCTCCACATCGAACTTCATCGGCATCAAGGCCGATGGAACGTACGTCACCCCTGACAGCCATTCCGTGCTGCCTTCGGTCACAAACATGTCCTTGAAGCAGTGCGCCGCCGACCTCGGATGGAAGGTGGAGTGCCGTCAGGTTCCGTACGAGGAGATACGCGAGTTCGCGGAGGTGGCGGCGTGCGGCACGGCCGTGGTCGTGACGCCGGTCTGGGAGATCACGCGAGGCGAAGAGGTCATCAAGATCAGCGAACCGGACGCAGTCGGGTCGCACCTCCAGCAGCTTTTCGACATGGTGCAGGGCATCCAGTACGGTGTGCTGCCTGATGCACACGGCTGGTGCCATGAGGTGAAGTAGCCTGATGGCCGAGGAGACGGTATCTGTGGCGGCGCTTGCCGAAGAGCGCCTCAAGCTTGAACGCGAAGCGTTTGAGATAGAGCGGAGCCGTCTCGAATCCGCACGTGCAAGAGCCGAAGAGGAGCTTAAGGCCGCACGTGCCGGGCATCCGTTCCTCGTGTACGTGTCCATTGCGCTGCTTGCGCTCGCGTCCTTCTCCGGCGGGATGCTGATGGGCGTCTCCGTGAACGAGGGCCGCCATCAGCGGCAGCGCGAGGTGCGTCTCAGGGACGCGCTTTCGCAGCTCGGCGGATTGACGGACATGGCTGACGCCGCTGCGACGACAAATGCCGCATCGGTCAGGCCAGGTCAGAAGATCGTGCAGGGGCGAAGCGTCTCTGTGGTTGTGCTCCAATGAATCTTCGCTTCGCTCTGCTGACGGCGGCTTTGCCGCTTTTCGCCGCCGCGTTCACTCCGCAGGTTTCGCTCACCGTCACTCCGGACGACATTGTGCTTACGGAGTCTGCGGAGGCGGAGCTGCAGATCGTCACCCAGCGTCCCTTTCGCCGAAATCCGACCATAGCGGCAGATTTCATCCCGCAGGACGCCCGGCTCTCGATGGAGAGGGATCGCGTTTCGCTTGACGGGACGAACACGGCATGGCGGTATGCCGTAAAGATTCCCTTTACGCCCGATAGCCCCGGCGTGAGAACCTTGGGCCCCGTCACGGTCTCCGTGCCGACGCGCACCGATTTCTTCGGTTTCGTTTCACAGACTGCGGACTACCGTTCGGGTACGGTGACGCTCAGGGTTGTTGCACCGCCTGACAGGGACGTACCAAAATCGTACTGCGGCGCAATCTCCCGAGGCATAGAGGTTTCGGCATCGCTGGATGCGAACGTATGCACCGCAGGAGATCCCTTGATTTTCACCTTGGAAATAGGCGGGGCGACTGATTTTTCGATGGTGTACGCGCCACCCGTCAAGAGCGCCTTTCCGTCGGGTTCGCCTTTCAGGCTCGATCAGGCGTCCCTCAAGACGGAGACGGCAGATGCGTCAAAACGCTTCACATGGCGAATACGGACATTGAAGGCCGGCACGGTCGAGTTTCCTTCCATAGACGTTTCGTATTTTGACGTTGCATCCCGCACATATCGCACGGTAAAGACCGAGCCGATTCCTGTTCAGGTGAAGGCAGGTGAGCAGGCGACGCTTGGGATGGCTGAATGTTTAGACGATGATGACGGCTTCCCGATGCCGGACGGGCTGGAAATCCCTTTCGCCGTCAGGAACTTTACGCTCAAGCACGCGCTCTCGCTTGCGTTTCGGGCGGAGACGGAGGCGGACTTCGCCGCCGCCGCCGAACGGTACGCCGCATTTGTCGATGCGATTGACGCAAAGCAGACGATGGATGCGGCGGACGGTGCGGATTTCAAGGCGACACATCTCTCAAACCTTGGTGCGCTCTGCGTCATGGCCGGCAAGCCGAGGGATGCGCTTGCCGCCTACAGAAGGGCGGAATGGGCATCCGGCGCAACTGCGGCGACAACGCGCGGCGTCAAGGCCGCCTTGGCGCGGATAAGGAACGATCCCCGCGCAGAGCTGCCGCTTCCGCGCCTGATGTTTCCGTTCTGGTTCAGGCTGTCGCTTTGGGGGCGCATTGCGTTCGCGGTGTTCGGCGCGATCGGAATGGTTGCGCTGTTTGGCCTTGCTCTTAAGGCTGGCAGAAGGCTCTCTGCGCTCGCGTTCGCCGTAGGTGTCGCCGGCATTGCGCAGGCATGGCCGTTCGGTGGCCGCAGCCCGTTCTCCGGGATGTTCGATGAGATGTCTTCAATGCGCATGAACATCGGAGGGGACGTGTCGCCGGTCAAGGCAGACGCCAGGTTCATGTCAACCACGGCAATGGCGGGAGAGCCGGTGGAGCTTGAGGTGTCTGTGGATCCCGGTTCCGTCCGCATTGAGCAGGGATCCTTGAAGATAGGCTCCCCGAATCTGCCGGACGGGTGCATCGCCGGTGCGCTTCGCGGCGATTCGCGGAATGTATACCGGATGCGGCTTACATTCCTCGAGCCTGCGACGAACCGTCTCAAGATTGCCGTAAGCGGTGCATATTCCGGAACGTACTGCGTGACGAACGGCAACATGATTTCATCTGGACGCGTCTTGAACCAGCCATTCAATGTCGTGGTCGATACGCCGGACATCGTCGTGACGCCGCTTCCGGAGGATGGACGCCCTGTGGATTTCAGCGGTGCAATCGGAAATGCGTTCAGACTGAGCCAGACGCTGACGCCGAACAAGGTTCATCCGGGCGATCTCGTCACTGCCGAATACAGGCTGGACTTTGACGGCTACTGTCCCTCGAACGCCGAAGTGCGGGTTGAGGGGATGCCCGCCGCATTCAAGGCGTATGACGTAAAGGAGACTGCGAGAGACGCGAAATCCGTGACATGGAGCCAGGTCCTTGTGCCGCTCACTGCTGCCGCGACAAACTCCGCGCAGATTTCGTTCAGCTACTACAGCCTCCGCTCAAAACGCTATGAGCGCGTCCGTTCTGGTCCAGCAGGTCTTGTGTTCGTGTCATCGGAGGCCGCATCCACCGAAAACACGAAAGTGATGGTTGACGCCGCAGGGAAGAAAGCCGGCGGAATGCAGCCCGCTGCGCTTGCATTGCGGTTTGCGCCCAGCGCAAAGTCGCCGGTGGTGCTGACGCTGCCGCCGGGGACGGAAGTGCGCGAGACAGGCAGGTTTGACGGCTGGCGGCGTGTTGAGTCGGCGGAAGGGGCCGGCTGGATCAGGGAGTGAGCGGTTCGCCGGTTTGGATGCCGTTCATCGTCTTGCGGCAGGTCTGGCGATTGTGCGCAGAATCTCCATCTCCACGTATTCAGCCGTAGGCTGCGAGGAGACGAGCTTTTCGCGCAGCGCGAACATCCTGTAGCGCGCAAGGCGCAGTTCCGTAAGCGTGAACGCCGCTGCGGCGGCAGCGTTCTTGCGCGATTTGAAGTCGTTTCCGCCGCCGCCAGCCTTGGACACGATGAGGTCGCGAAACCAGCGCTCCACGACTGTCGCCACCATGATCGGCCATCCGGCGTCGCCCTGAAAGTTCCGCAGAACGCCGAGCGTGCGCGCCGCATTCCTCGATGCGAGGGCATCGGTCAACGCCCATATCTCCGTCTCGTCACCGCCGGCGGACGTCACTTCCGCGATGTCGTCTGCCGTGACGGTGTGGTTGTCTTCGCCGAGATACGTGCGCATCTTTGCCAGTTCAGATGCCATCGTGCGCGTGTCTGTGCCGGTCTTTGCGACAAATGCGCGGTCTTCTCCCGGCGCAAACGTGAGGTTTTCCGCCGCAGCAAGCGAAGTGAGCCGTTCGAGCGCCGCCGCCGTACGCTTGTCCGAACGATCAGGCACGGAACGGATCCTCACGTCGGCGATTGCCCCCATCCGTTTCGCGAAGATGGATGTTGCGAGGAGTTTCGTGGCGGTTATCACGAGAAACTGGTTTGGCGGAAGGGGCGTTTTGGCAAGCGTATCGGCAAAATGCTCCAGGGCGTCCTTTACGTCTGCAGAGATCCTGTCGCCGCGTCCGCCGCCCGGAAGGAATGTCACGCCTTTCCACCATGTCAGCTTCACCGGATCGAGGAACGGCGGCGTCTGCACCGAGGAAAGGCATTCGCGGATTGACGCAAGCTGCGTCTCGGCATTTTGCGCATCGCCGGAAACGGTCTCCACCGCGCTGCTGCGGAGGTCTTCGGGGATGTGCTTCGCGATTTCCGCCTTTGTCTCGATTTCTGCCGCGTACTCGTCGTCGCCGACGATCAGGACTGTGTTTTTCGTCTCGTTTGCCATATGCGCACGGTATTATATCACGGAAGCCGATGTATGCGCTTTCCCGGATATGGTATAATCCGTACGCAAAGGCTTTGCAGGATGCAGATGGCGGAGCGCCGCCGCTGCGCACGGAAAAGAAAAGGAGTTATACATGGTTTCCGATCAGGTGAAAAAAGGCAAGGAACGCGCACCGCACAGGTCACTTCTGTTCGCGACCGGCATGAAGCGCACGGACATGAAAAAGCCGTTCATCGGCATATGCAACTCGTACGAGAGCTTTGTGCCGGGGCACTGCCACCTCAACAAGGTCGGTGAATTCCTCAAGAAGTGCGTGATAGAGGCCGGCGGCGTTCCGATGGAGTTCAACACGATAGCGGTGTGCGACGGAATCGCCATGGCGCACCGAGGCATGAAATATTCGCTTCCGAGCCGCGAACTTATCGCGGACAGCGTAGAGACGGTTGCGCGGGCGCACTGCTTCGACGCGATGATATGCGTCCCGAACTGCGACAAGATCGTTCCGGGGATGCTGCTTGGGGCGTTGCGCGTGAATGTGCCGACGATCTTCGCGTCCGGCGGGCCGATGGCGCCAGGCCGCAATCCGCTCACCGGCGGAGACTCCGACCTCAACACCGTGTTCGAGGGTGTGGGCGCCGAGAACGCCGGCAAAATCTCGGCCAAGGAACTTGAGAAGATCGAGGAGACGTCGTGCCCCGGATGCGGTTCGTGCTCCGGGATGTTCACCGCAAACTCGATGAACTGCCTTTACGAGGCCCTTGGTCTCGCCCTGCCGGGCAACGGCACGATACTGGCGATAGATCCGAAGCGTCAGGACATGTACAGGCTGGCCGCAAAACGCATCGTGCAGATGGCGAAGAAGGGCGGCCCTGTGCCGCGTGACCTTGTGACGGCGAAGTCTCTCGACAATGCGCTGACGCTCGACATGGCCATGGGCGGCTCCACCAACACAGTGCTGCATACGCTCGCGATTGCGAGGGAGGCGGGCGTTGACTTCACGCTTGAGCGCATGAATGCGCTTTCCGCCAGAACGCCGTACATCTGCAAGCTTGCGCCGAGCGGACACTACCACGTATCCGATCTCGACCGCGCAGGCGGCATAATGGCGATACTGAAGCGTCTGCCCAAATCGCTGCTTCACATGGAGTGTCCGACGGTCAGCGGAAAGAGCATCGGGCAGCTTGTAAAGGCGGCGAAGATATCCGATGACGACGTGATCCGCACACTTGACAACGCATACTCGAAGGATGGCGGGCTTGCCGTGCTTTGGGGCAATCTCGCAACAGGCGGCGCAGTCGTCAAGAAGGGCGGCGTCGCTCCTTCGATGATGAACTTCACAGGCAAGGCGATATGCTTCGATTCGCAGGAGGAGGCGTGCGCGGGGATTCTTGGCGGCAAGGTGAAGCCCGGACACGTTGTCGTAATCCGGTACGAAGGCCCGAAGGGCGGCCCCGGAATGCAGGAGATGCTTGCGCCGACAAGCTACATCATCGGTGCGGGGCTTGGCGAATCTGTTGCGCTCATAACCGATGGACGCTTCTCCGGGGCGACGCACGGCGCCTGCGTTGGACACGTCTCGCCGGAGGCGGCCGAGGGCGGCCTCATCGGACTTCTGAAGAACGGCGACAGCATCACCATTGACATCCCCAACCGCTCCATCAGCGCAAAGCTGTCGAAATCTGAGATTGCCGCCCGCGCAAAGAAGGCGAAAAAGTGGACGCCCCGCATCAAGGGCGGCTGGCTTGAACGCTATTCGCGCTTTGTCGGCAACGCCTCGACCGGCGCATCGCTTGTCTGCGGCTGAATGGACAGGGGGACAACGGAATGAAAAAGGTTTTCATAGACGGTTCCGCAGGAACCACCGGTCTGCGCATACGCGAGCGTCTCTCAAGTCGCGGCGATATCGAGGTGTTGACCCTTGCGGAGGAGGTAAGGAAGGATGTCGAAGCCCGCCGTGCCGCTCTGAACGCCGCCGACGTCGCGTTTCTGTGCCTTCCCGATGCGGCTGCCATCGAAGCGGTCTCGCTTGTGGACAATCCAGATACGGTGATTATCGATACGTCCACCGCGCACAGGACGGCAGAGGGATGGGAGTACGGCTTTCCGGAGCTTTCTGACCGGCGGGAGCGCATCGCGAAGGCGAAGCGCATCGCCAACCCGGGCTGCCATGCCACAGGGTTCATTGCGCTTGTTGAACCGCTTGTCCGCGCTGGTCTGCTTTCGGGTGATGCGGCCCTGACGGCCTTTTCGCTCACTGGATATTCTGGCGGCGGGAAGAAGATGATCGCCCAGTACGAGGAGATGCGCGGCGAGGATCTTTTCCTCGGCGGCAGGCAGTATGCCCTTGGGCAGACGCACAAGCATCTTCCGGAGATCGTCAAGCTTTGCGGGCTTTCGACGGCGCCGGCGTTCTGCCCCATCGTCGTGCCGCACTACTCCGGCATGGAGACGACGGTGCCGGTGTTTGCGAAGGATTTGAACGGCACGGTTGACGACGTGAAGCGCACATACCGCGAAACGTACGCAAACGGTCTCGTGCGCTTTGCCGAAGGCGCCGATGAAGACGGATTCCTGTCGTCGGCGAAGTTGAGCGGACGCGACACGCTTGAGGTTTCGGTGTACGGCAACGGCGACCGCATCATTCTCGTTTCGCGTTTCGACAATCTCGGCAAGGGTGCGTCTGGTGCCGCGATACAGAACATGAACATCGTGCTTGGCGTCGCCGAAGATACGGGGCTTTCCGTATGATGCAGATATACGCAGCGACGCACAACGTCAACAAGCTTCGCGAAATCGGCGAAATCCTGCCGGGCTTCTCCGTCCATGCCGAAGATCCGGATGTGGAGGAGACGGCTTCGGATTTCGCCGGCAATGCGCTCATCAAGGCGCGTGCGGTGGCGGCGGCGCATCGCGGATGCTGGGTCATGGCAGACGATTCCGGCCTTGAGGTCGATGCCCTTGGCGGAGAGCCTGGAGTACGCAGTGCGCGATATGCCGGGGAGCCGTCGGACACCTCGGCAAACAACGCCCTGCTTCTCAGAAATCTCGACGGCGTCGATGACCGTCGCGCCCACTTCACCTGTTGCGTTGCGCTCATTGATCCGGATGGCGGAGAGCATACGGTGTTCGGACGCTGCTACGGTACGATCTCGCTTGCTGCGTCCGGCGCCGGCGGTTTCGGGTACGATCCGCTTTTCGTTCCGGACGGGCACACCCGCTCCTTTGCGGAACTGTCCGCCGCCGAGAAGAACGCGATTTCTCACCGGGGCCGCGCATTGGCCGAAATGAAGCGGCTTGTAGACCGCCTGACGGAAAAGGGGATGTCTGCTACTGCTTGATGACCACGCGGGTCCCCGGCTTCACGAGTTCGTAAAGCCTTTCTGCGTTCCAGTTCGCAAGCCGGAAGCATCCGCGGGATTCCGCCCGCCCGATGCGCTCCGGCGCGGGAGAACCGTGTATGCCGTAGCCGGGAATGGAGAGACCGAGCCACACTGTGCCGACCGGGTTGTTCGGCCCCGGCGGAAATATGTGCCGCATGGATTTTTCGCCTTTGCGCACTGTCGCCGGGGTGTAGGTGTAGTTCGGATTCGGAATCTGCGTCACGATCTTGACAACCCCCGGTGGTGGACGCTTTGCCTTGTCTTTGGCGATGGAGCATGGGAACACCGCCATTGGGCGGCCTTTTGCGTCGACTGCCGTCACTGTGAACCGCGAAAGGGAGACGTTGACGATCGTCGCCTTCCCGCCCATGGCCGCAGGTGACACCTCTGGGATCTTGATCTTGGCGCCGGCCTGGACGTTGGTCCACACAATGTTTGGATTCAGCCGTTTGAGCGTCACTTCGGTGACGTGTCCGCGTTCGGCGAACATCTCTTTTATCGATTCGTACCCCATGCGCTTCAGCGACGCCTTCTTCGACGGATCGTCCGGAATCTTCACGAGGGATGCAATGTCGTCCGCCGTCACCTCCACCGTCGTGAAAAGATCCGGCTCATTCGGAAAATATCTGCGGTACGCCAATTCGCATTCATCCTGGCTTGGGGCGGGAAGGCCGCTCGCCGCGCAATACGCGGCAAGGGCGGCGTGGGTCTTTGCGCCCATCTGCCCATCCATGGCGTTCGGCGAAAAGCCGCGCCGGTCGAGGCATATCTGCAGCGCGAGTATCGCGAGGAATGTCGACATTGGTCAGCGCGGGTCAATCCGCCTTTTCTATGTCATCTATGGCCTTCAGCAGCGCATCCATCTGTTCGTCGGTGCCGATGGAGATGCGTATGCGGTCTCCGGTGCGCGGCCCCTTGAAGTACCGTACGAATATGTTCCGGCTGCGCAGTGCGTCAAACAGCTTGTCCGCAGCCATGCCTGCCGGACGGGCGAACAGGAAGTTCGATTCCGATGGAGGTACGTCCCATCCGCGCCTTGCGAGTTCCTTGGCCATGCGGGTGCGGGTGCGCACCACCTTTCTGGCGTTGGCTCGCATCCAAGGGAGGTCGTTCAGCGCGGCGAGGGCGACTGCCTGTGCAATTGCGTCTACGTTGTACGAATCCTTCACCTTGTAAAGGGCGTCGATGAGATCCTTCGGTCCGATGCAGTATCCGACCCTCAACCCGGCGAGGGAGAACGATTTTGAGAACGTGCGCATCACGATGACGTTGCGGTTTTTGCTGTCCGTCGCTATCCCGACGCAGTTCGCCTTGGCGAAATCAGCGTACGCCTCGTCTACGATCACCACGCCTTTGAACCGTTTGGCCGCCTTCGCAACCGTCTCGACCGGCGTTGAGACCCCGGTGGGGGCGTTCGGGTTGGTCAGGAGAAAGAGCGCCACCTCGCCGCCGGAGCGCTTGTCTGCGTCCTTCTGCGGACTGCGCATTGTGATTTTCCCGTCCCATGTGAAATCCGGCTTGAGGGCAGTCGGAACGAATTGGACGTTGCGTATGTCGGCGAGCGTCCCGTAAAGCGAATAGGATGGGTAGAGGGATCCTATCGCCTCGTCATCCTCAACAAACGCCCTTGCGGCAAGCGTAAGTATTTCGTCCGAGCCGTTGCCGACGAACACGCATTCGGGAGATGTCTTCCATATCTTTGCGATGCGTGTGCGCAGTTCGGAGAAGACAGGATCCGGATAGCGGCGGAGTTTGTCGAGATCGAATCCGTTCAGCGTCTGTGCGCATTTCGGCGAAGGCGGGTATGGGTTCTCGTTTGTGTTGAGCTTTACGACGCATTTGGCCTTCGGCTGTTCTCCCGGCGTATACGCCACGAGTTCACGGACTGATTTTGCTATTCTCATTTTTGTGTTGTGCCTGATTGTCTGAAAATCGCGTGATTCGCTACGCAGGTGCACTACTTCAGCAGCACTGCGCTGGTGTGGTACGCCCTGTGCGTGAGCAGCACTATGAACACGCTCTCGTCGGTCTTGCGGCTGGTGAGGTTTGCGACGCGCTTTGCGTCCACTCGCTTCATCTCGTCTTCAAGCATCGCGAGGTTGCTCTTCAGCGTGACGGTGTTTGTGAAAAGGCGGCATGAGCGGCTGTTCGGGTTGCGCGGATCTCCGCTTCCCAACGGTATGAACTTGAACAGAAGCCATCCGGAGTTCTCTATCTCTACGGTTTCGATGGCTTTTTCGCCATGTTCCACTCCCATGCCGTGATATATGTCCACTGTGCTTACAGAGGCGCATCCGGCGCATACGAGAGCAGCGGCGGCAGCAAGAAGAGATTTCATTCTTCGTCCTCCTGATTGATCTTGTCAAGAAGCCGGTTCATCTCGCTTACGGCCTTTTTCTTTTTCACGATATCCAACGGCAGTGTCTCCTTCCTTTGGGTGAGCACCGCAGAGAACTGGATTTCCCTGTACGTCAGCACATATGGGAGCGGAAGGGGGAAGTCAATGCCCGGCACGGTGAATATTATGTTTTCATCGCGGAAGAACGTAAGATCCCTGGCATCGGCGTGAATTGAGGCCGCATGGGCCATCAGCTGGTCGTGAAGCAGATCCGGGGTGACCTGGTTCGAGAAGAACTTCCATGGAAATGTTGCGCCGGGGGTGGCGTTTCCGCAGACGACGGGAATGCAGTCGAACAGAAACCAGCCGTAGTTCGCGACGACCACGTGCTCAACAGGCTGTCCCTCATCTGCGGAGAGGGCGGATTCCTTCAACGCATCCGTCGTCGAGATGTCCATGCTGTAGCATCCGGCGAGCAGAACGGCGCACATTGCAAGGAATGTTTTTGCTATTCGTTTCATTGCCCATGTATTATATCAGATTGGCGTTGAGCATTCCCGATGTTTCGCGCCCGTGATCCGTTAGCGTCGCTTGTCAAAGTGGATGCGACTACGGTGGTCGCATCTTTGGAGGTTCCTCATTTTTTCTTGGCGGGGCGGAACGCCCCGCCCTACCGGGGGCAATTCGGTAGGGCGCGACGTCTCTGTCGCGCCGGGTTATGTCGTGCGGGTGCGAAAGTCCGTTGCTTTCGCCACTGGGAGTTTGGTAGTTTGAGAGTTTTTCGTCCGCACCGTAATCTCACGTTTTTCGTGTCGGGCGCAT
>CAYTWE010000033.1:0-1909 GCA_964440985.1 uncultured Lentisphaeraceae bacterium
TGTCGATGCCGCTGTACTGGATGAGTTCGCCGCCGATCCTCAGCACGTTTCCGTTCGACGCATAGGTGAACACATTCACGTGCTTGTCGATCGGACGCTCGTTAACGAGCAGTTCCGTGGCGTCGTCGGCAAGCGCCGCCGCGAGAGTGTACGTGGCATCAGCCACAAGATCCTCGCGGCAGACGGGGGAAATCCACGAATCGTGCGGATTGATGCAGGCCGTGAGCGTATGCATTCCGACGTGCAGCCCCGCCTCGTGCGCCTTGGCCGCGCAGGCCTTCATCTCATCCAATCCGCCGGGAAATGCGCGCTTGTTCACAGGGCACTGTCCAAGGCAGCTCGTCCAGCTCGAACTGATGTGGAGATTCGCAAAGCCTGGACGCTTCACGAAATCGATCCAGCTGTCTATGTCGCCGTTGCGCACGTCCGTGAACACATAGCTCCACCTCGCCACCTCGCTGTCCATCGACCAAGCGCCGCCGGCGTCGCTGCGCGGAACGCCCGCCTCTACCGTCATCCCCTTCAGCTGTTCGCGGAATCCGTCACGCGGCCCTGCAGCCAGCCCGGCCTTGCGTCCGACAACGGAGAACGGCGAATCGACCGCTACGCGGAGCGTACCGTAGCACCTCGGCTCCCCCTTCAGGTCGTAGGATCTTACGCACACGGCAGACTTCTCGTCGCTCCAGGCGTTGACAAAGTCCCCGATCCACTTCCGGCACACGGGCTGCACACGGCAGAACTCGAACTGCTTCACGTCCTTGACGCTGCACGACTCGACGGTGAACGTCCATCCGCCCTTGAACTGCGTCACGGAGAAGACCGCCTCGCCGGCCTTTCCGAATATGAACGCGAAACGTCCATCGCCGCGCTTCTCTATGCGCCGTACCGCAACGTTTCTGCCATCCGTCAATGTCGCCGCGACGAACGCCGTTGCATTCGATATGAGTTCACGCCCGGTCGCCTTCTCCTTCAGCGACACAATATAGCCAAGATTGTCGAAGACGAGCGTAGCGGAATCCCCGTCAACGGTCGCGAACGGAGTTCCGCTCTGTCCGCGCAGCACGGTCTTCTGGATGCCGCCCGTACCGTCATCCTGGTATCCCTCAATCTCATCATAGCGAGAGTCGGATGCAAGCTCAGATATCCGGCTGTCATTCAACGCGCTCTTCCACATCCGGAAGTCGTCGATGAACCCACCGAACGAATCTGCGCCCCATCCGCCAAGCTGAACCTTTCCGCCGGAGACGAACGGATGATCCCACTTGCCCCTGCTCACCGGCTTGCCGTTCGCATATACCGTGATGTCCGGCCGCTTGAACACGAACGCGACGGACGACCATTTCTCCTGCGGAATCGCATTGAACGCGACAAATCCGCATTCAGGCCCGTTGCCGCCAGCGCGCAGACGGAGGGAGAGGGACTTGCCGTCGGGCGCAAAAAGCATTACGCCGCCTTTCGACCCCCATCCCGTGCTTGTCAGCAGATTCGGGTACTTGCCGGTTCCGGCTCCATCCTTGCGGAAGCGGATGAACATGGTGACGTCATTCGCGCCGTCAAGAGCCTCAAGCCCGGAGACAGTCGCCGAAGCACCACGCTCGCCGACGGCGAGAGCGCCTCCAAACGCACCTGCCGCCCACTTTGCGGACGGCGTTAGCTCTGCGCACAATCCCGAAGCGGAATCCTCTGCGTATGCGCCGCACCCTTCCTCGAACCCGAACTGCGCAAACGGCGCAGCATCGCCACGCGCCGCACCTGCGAGCAGCCCGAAAGCCGCAACAGCAGCCAACGCCGCACCAAACCTGATGTTGAAGTTCATCCCTAAGACCCTTTCAGTTGTGAAATGCGACGATTATCCCATTTCCGCGCAGAACAAGCAAGCGAAAACCATCACTTGCCGGGCTGCAGCAGA